>JBARHQ010000201.1:0-6715 GCA_049799315.1 Thermodesulfovibrionales bacterium
GTTTTCAACCGCCTTCTCCTCTGTCCGCTTCCTTTCCTCCTGAGCCCTTCGGTGCTCTTCGGGCGAAAGCAGGACCGCGCCGCAATCCGCGCATTTCCCGATATGGGGATAATACTCTGCCCCGCAGCCGGGACATATTTTATTCAGGTTCATTCGTTCATTATACCCTGAAAATCGGATATGTGTCTTTTTAACCCTGCTTGTAATTGCATAGTTGCGATATTGTGAATTCTGAGGTAAAATGTAGTCAAGGGGAGGATATCCCGATCAGCACTCCCCTTAGAGATAGAGGAAAGGGGTGAGAGATATGTTAGCAAATAAAACTATAGCAGTTTTGGCAGTGTCGATTGGGTTGGTCTTCGCGGGAGTTTTTGCAGCACAGGCGTATAACTCCAACGAAGGAACATACGCACCGGTCTTCTATACCGGAAAGATAGTGGGTATCGACCCGGCATATAAGATACTGACCGTTCAGGCAGGCCCGAAGGATGAAGCCTATTTCGAGGTGCGTGATAATGCGTCACTGACGCTATGCGGCATGGACGTAAACTTCAGAGACCTGAAGATCGGCGAAACGGTGACGCTCACGTACGTCACAGAGAGCCTGGGAGGCTCGCGCTTCGTGACTGACCTCAAGGCCGATATTAAGTGCTAAGATTGTCCCCGCAACGAGGGAACGCAGGAAGTCTCTGCCTTCCCTCCCCGTAAGGGTTGGTTGTCATTGAGGGAGTCGTTCAGCCTATAGACTTGCCGTCCTGAATGTATTGCATTGCGCAAAATCCCCGGTTTCGATGCCTCGTTTAAACCAGCGCACCCTCTGTTCTGAACTGCCATGAGTAAAAGATTCGGGCACGACATGCCCCTGCGATTGCTTCTGGATACGGTCATCGCCGAGACTGCTTGCAGCACGCAATGCTGCTTCAATATCTCCCGCTTCAACGATCTTTCTTGACCTGTCCGCATGATAGGCCCAAATGCCGGCAAAGCAGTCGGCCTGCAATTCGAGTCTTACCGACAAGTTGTTCGCCGTTGCTTTGTCCGCTCCCTGCTGCATCGAATGCACCTTGCCTGATGTGCCCAGGAGGTTTTGCACGTGATGGCCGATCTCATGGGCTATGACATAGGCCTGCGCAAACTCACCGGGTGCATGAAAACGGGACTTCAGGTCCCGATAGAACTGAAGGTCGATATAGACCTTGTTGTCCCGGGCGCAGTAAAAAGGGCCCATGGCAGACTGGGCAAATCCGCAGGCAGAATCAACCGCATCGGAGAAAAGGACCAGTTTTGGCTCCCGATATGTCTTACCACTTCGGCGGAATATTTCATGCCATGTGTCCTCCGTATCTGCAAGAACAACTGATACAAAGTCGGCCATCCGGTTTTCCTCGGCAGGCCTCTCCTGAGATACTGACCCTGGCGGCACGCGACCCTCCCGGGTTGTTTCCTGATTCAGAAGCACCGAAGGGTCCACGCCGAAATAGAGGGCGACGAGCACAAGGATGACGGTACCAATCCCACCCCCCATCACGCCGCGCGACACGCGGACACCTCGCTGATCTTCTACATTGTCGCTTTTGCGGCCATCACTCCAGCGCATAACCGTTGCCCTCCTTTACTGTATCTTGACCTCATCAGACGCAGAGCTTCAAAAACGTCCCAGTACCTATTATCTCCAGAGGCTGCAAGTTTTGTTCTGATCTCGTCTAAATTCATATTAATCTGAAAAAAGCAGCCCGTCATCTTAGGCTCCTGATCACTCTTTTTCCGCAGCCTTTCGGGATTTACCGTGGGGGCAGGCCCTGACGCAGACTCCGCAGATGCGGGCGCTGATGCCCGGCATTTTACTGAAGGCAAGGGTCTTGTCCACGCATCGTCCGAAAAAGAGTGCCTCTTCCCTGCTTGCATACATGCCGCTTGCAGTGGCATTCCTGATCGCCCCCGCAGGACAGGCATCCGTACATTCGGTGCATGCGCCGCAGCGGTTTTTTACGGGATTGTCGGGGGTGAGTGGCATATCGGTCAGCACCGTGGCAAGCCGGATTCTCGGTCCGAACTCGGGGCTGACTATCAGCAGACTCTTGCCCTGCCAACCGATCCCTGCCATGCGAGCTACGGCCTTGTGCGACAGGCCGCCAAGCAGGTTTTCAGTGTCCATTATCTTCGAGGCGGGCACTGCCTCTGCCCTGAAGCCCCTGTTCATGATCCACGCAACGATATCCGCTGTCAGATTGTCGAGGATTTCATTGACCTTGCGGTAATGGTCTGCATATTCGATCGTTGGATGGCCGCCTATAGCGTCCATAATATCGTCGCTGAGACGGACTGCGACCGATACCGCGCGGGTATAGGAACGAAGGAGATCCGCAGGCAGGGTCGGCCAGCCCTGCTGAAAAGGGGCGAGGTCTGCAATGCCGGCAAGGTCTGCTCCTGAAGATTTACAGAATGCTTTCAGTTCAGCACTCGCATCCATCAAGTTATTATACCTGAAGGTGCTTAAGGCCGGCGTCTTTATGCCCAATATGCCCTGACCTCAATCCATTACTGAAGATCTATGTGGTATTGTTATTAACCGGGCAAAAGCATCATTGAGAACAATGTATACAACAAAGGAGAATCAATGCCGGATTATGTCTATTGTGGTAATAAACGCCATGCAAAGGCTGGCAAAACACAGGCACTGCTCGTGGGGGAGTTCAATGCTATCTGGTACCCGCCGATGGCAAGATTGACCCCGCCGCCGGTTGCGGGTGAAAGGGTCTGGCTGATCTGGCGGGCAGATGATCTTGCAGGGCCCTTATTGCTGGGAGGAGGGCGCATAGTGACCGACAGTGAGGGGAATGCGCTCTGGACGAACCGGACATTGCCCAGGGTCAGGCAGGAGGCAATCGCGCTGGGCTATGTTGGACCTCTGAATATGGCGTTTCTCAGACTCAACAATGTAGTGCCCGCTCATAAAGAACCCGTGGAAAGCCTCGGAATAGTCAGAATGGGATTGCGGGCAGCAACTGATCTGCAAGTCCAGGTGCTCTCCCGGTTACTGCCCATCCCTGAATAAGTAATGATTTCAGAGGAAGGTTCCTTATGGGCTTTTCAGGCGACCATGGGAACAACGAACTTCACCTAAGCCGACTTCTCCGCGTGTGCTTGAAACCACGCAGCAACACCTTCTAACTGCACCTTTCCAACTGCCACTGACAGCGTGAACCGTTCAAGCTCCTTCTGAGAGGCCCTCAGCCTGAACCCGTTCATTTCGAGGAAAAGTCCTGAGGAGACTATGGAAGTTCTCTTGTTGCCGTCGATGAAGGGATGATTGCATGCAAGGGATTCCATCAGGGCTGCTGCCTTGCTGAACAGATCAGGATAGAGGTTTCTTCCGCCAAATGTCGCCTTCGGCCTTGAGACAGCCGATTGCAGCAGACCGAGATCACGGCACCCATGAGCGCCGCCTGTCGAATCAATGACCCTGCTATGGATGAAAAGGACCTGCTCCGGAGAGAGGTACCTCACTTCTTCGCAAGCTCTTTCAGCGCGGGCTCATACCGTGAAATGAACTCATTCACCTGAGAGACGAATTCAGGGTCCACGCCCTTTGGATATTTTTTCTTTCTTATCGGCTCGATGATGATCTTTGATTCTGTCTCATCAATCCTGACGTCAACCTCCGACCCGACAGACATATTCACCTTTTCAAGAATCTCTGCCGGGATCGAGACCCCCCTGCTGTTGCCTATGGCACATACTTTTCTGCGCATGCCGTCCTCCTCTGCTGTGTTATAACAGAATTATAACATTCAGACAGAATTCTCTCAATCATCACTTGATGTTTGTTTCAACTGCATGTTGGAATTTGCGGTTACCAGGTAGCCTCTTGTCAACACCGGCACCGCGAAGAGAAATAATTCAGAAAAGCCTTTTCGAACCTCTCACGCGTGCCCTCTCTCTCGTCGTCTCCATACGGTTGTGCCGGACCCGCGCCCCATACCGGCCCTGGCCATGCGCGGTCTGATTCGAATCTGCCGATTACATGTATATGGAGCTGCGGCACAAGATTGCCCAGCGCGCCGACGTTAATCTTATCGGGCTTATAGAGATGCTGGATAATGCGCGAGGCAAGCGTGATCTCCTCGATGAGCACGGCGCGGTCCTTATCATCCAGTTCGTAAAGCTCGCGAATGTTTTCCCTCTCCGGTACAAGGATGAGCCACGGATACGAGCTGTCGTTCATCAGGAGCACGCGCGATAGATTCAGCCGCGTGATATCGAGAGTGTCTGCCTTCAGGCGTTCGTGAAGCGTAAACATGATATTATTTTACAGCAATTGAAAACAATCTTTCGCAGTCTCATGGGTGCCGACCCCTGCCCTCCAGCTATAGTCCTGAACGATTTATCTAAGCCGCGCGGCGATGGACACGCTTCTCCACCTCAGCCCCGATCGTGCGCTGGGCAATGCGAAGTTCATAGTCCGCTTGCAGCCCCATCCAGACCTCTGGCGACGTGCCAAAGTACCTGCCAAGCCTGAGCGCCGTATCGGCTGTTATGCCCCGCCTGCTGTTGACGATGGCGCTGACGCGCCCGGGGGGCACGGCGATGTCGCGGGCAAGCCGGTTGATGCTGATCTCCATCGGCTTCATGAATTCCTCAAGGAGGATCTCCCCCGGGTGAATCGGCGCAAGATGTTTTTGTTTTGTCGTCATGGCAACCTCTAATGATAGTCTATAATTACGCGCAGCACTGCGCGGTCGCCGTCTATAGCACTATCGCCTAAACACTCCAGTCGACAACTTTGAGATTTATTATCTGCTTAAACTCCCTGATATTATTGGTAACCACGGTAAGATCGAGACTAAGGGCATGAGCGCCGATAAGCATATCCATGGAGCCCACAGGAGTCCCAGCCTTTTCCAAAGCAGCACGAACTGACCCGTAAATCGCGGCCGCTTTTTCATCGAAGTCCGCGATTTCGAGAGGTAGAATAAACTCCTCAAGGGCCTGACGATTATTTTTAATCTGCTGGCTTTTTTCGACACCATACCTGAGTTCTGCAAGTGTGATAGACGATATTCCGATTTCGCCTATAGAATGGTTCTTGAAGTGCCAAAGGACTTTCTCAGGCTTCTGTTTAATAAGATAGATGCAAATATTGGTATCAAGCATGTACTTCATTAAAAAGACTCTCGTTTCTGTATCTTCGGCTGCTTCCGTTCTGCCATGAAGTCGGGAGAGAACTTATCCAGACTATTCATCAGTGTCTCCCAGGAACCTTTTGCGGGGATCAGCATAACAACGTTGCCGTACTTTTTGATAAACACGTGGTCGTCATCAAATCGGAACTCCTTAGGCAGGCGGACTGCCTGACTTTGCCCGTTCTGAAAAAGCTTCGCTGTTTTCATTGGTCACCTCTTTTAGTATATATTATTAATATATACTATTTATCTCGGCTATGCAAGGCTACGCCTCCCGGGCTGCAAATACTGAAGAATGCAGAGTAATGCGCGTTTCCTCTTCCTGCTCTATTCTGTCAAGAACATTACGGTCGGGGGAGTCTGAAGGGGTGATGGACCTTTGTTCTTCGCCAAAAGTCCACTTCGGAATCAGGGTAGTCGAAGACCTCCGGCGGTGACGTTTCGATCATGTATGGCATTATGGCTCCTTAAGCTAAGGTGTGCTTCAAGCGTATCGCTCGCCTCATGCACAGCTCAGCATTATCAAATGTGTAGACGCGCCCTGGCTTTACAGGCCTGTCATTTGCTGAGCTTCTTTTTTGTCTATGGGCGCCTTAAACAGTCTGAAATAACTATGAGATTTAACACCTTCGAACTGTGTCAATTTTATTTTTCTTATGCCGTCTCTCAGAATTACGTCTTGTGAAACACTTTCTGGATATGGCTCAGTGTATATAATTTCTACAATTCCAGCCTGATATATTTTCTTAGCGCATAACTCGCACGGGAAATAGGTTGTGTAGATCTTGCCGCCTCTCACGCCCATACCACCGACCTTGGCCAACTGTAAAAGTGCATTCTCCTCAGCATGCAAGGCTCTACAGTATTCCAATCTTTTAATCTTGATATCATTAATCAGCCACTCCTTAATAAGGTTGCGACCTTTGTCATCTGCTCCAAGAGCTGGCAAGGCTTCCTTATGGTCCCGAATGAATGAATCAATTTTCCCCTCTACCTTGTAAGCTGAGAATTCGTCTTTGTAGCAAAACGATTCATCCCCTTTGCGCCCGCTATTTGTCAGGTCTATAAGTTTATCTCTGAAGGCGTCATCTCCGGACGGATTAATTGGCAAAATACTATTTGAAAGATCCTTTATGTCAATAAGCTGGCGGTAACCACAGCCGACTTGCCCTTCGCCTACGTCATTCCAGCCTGCTCCCATAACATAGCCATTTACCCCAATAATAACAGCGCCGACCTGGTGTGAAATGCAGCACGACTTAAGGCTGAGAGAATAGGCTTCGTTCATGAACACTTCGTGTGCGGTCGGAGTAACGCATCCCGGGCTAAGAATCAAGGAATAGTACTTCAATAGTTTATGATAAAAGACCTCCAGTGATGAGTCGTTAGTAATCGCAATGTCAGCAAGATAGACGCACCTTGAAACATTCTGCTTATGAATTTCAGTAATTTTAATACCCTGCCCCCTATCACGCTCATCTCTCTTCTTTGAAAATTTGCCCCTTGCCTGCCGAATTTTTTCTTCTGCAAAG
>JBARHQ010000202.1:0-9435 GCA_049799315.1 Thermodesulfovibrionales bacterium
GCATAATATCCTGTTGCCAGCCCGGCAGGACCTCCACCAAGAATTGTTATATGGTCTCCCTTATTCATTCTGCATTGTCTCCCGAAACTGAGGTTGGTCATCAGGAGTGTCCGCCAGGGACTTCATCTGCATCATTCCTGATGACGATATCGAAACGTATGCGGTCGTCAGCATGAGAAAGTAGAAGTTGGCGACTGACATGCCGCCCGGGAGCTGTGTCTCGAAAAACTGAAGAAAAAAGAAACATAAGAAAGAAGTGACCATATAAGCCGAAAGGCTGTCTTTACCCGGGCGGCAGATCTTGTCTGCTACATTGAGCAGAAACGCGGAATAGATGATCACGGCCGGAATCCCGCTCCCCAACGCAATGTCGACGAACGTATTGTGTGCCGATAACCCACCGGGAAGGAAAGCTGATGAATTCGACGCGCCGACACCCCAAAAAGGGTGCTCATGAATTATCATGATGGCTTTGTTCCACCGCTCCACGCGACCCGGAGACGTAATCGGCAGAGAGTTGAGAAACGTCAAATCACCTCCGGCCAGGATGACGATGTTCATAGTCAGGACCGATATCACGATAAACATACGAGTCAGGGTAACTATGGTTTTTTTCGTGCTGACCCGGAAAAGGACCAGGCCAATGCATGCCGCCACCATGGAGATGAAAGCAAAGGCACCGGCCAGGGAAAAAAGGAGCAGGACCAATCCTGCTCTATACAGCCATTTTGTTGAACGCGACGGTGCCTGTTGCGCAAGAAAGAGGCCCGAGGGCAGAGTGAATGCACTGAGTATGCCGAGGAAATTAGGATGCCAGAACAGCCCCTTCATGACATAAGGAATCCCTGTCTTTTGCATCAACGCGAGCTTGTTATTGGAGAACTGCCAGACAGGAAAGATACCAAGGCTGCTGCCACATGCCCACTTCAACACCAGAAGCAAAAAAGCGACAGTTGCGTTAACGACTCCGACAATGAAAAGGGCCTGAACAAGGAAGATGAATTGGCCCTTTTCTCTTACCGCAACCGGAAGGAACAGGAGTATTGTAATGATAATGAAGAAACCGCCCAGGGCATGCACATTGTCCGGCAGCGCGCCGCCTGCCCGTGCAGCTACAGAGATCGCAACTCCGTAAAGCACCAGGGCAGCAACAAACAGCCTGTTGGTTAACAGGAATGACATGAGGTGAGTTTGATGGTCAGCATCTCTGAGGAGAAGAAGGGCTGTGACAGCGGCGATGAATAGCACGCCCCCGGCTATCCCGTATCTCACGATACTGCCGTGCCGAACAATCGTTGGCAGGAGCGATACGACCAGGAGCAGGACTATCAATATGCGGTTTGAGCTTCCAATGTGCTTCTCTACGGCCGACCGGCCTACCGGTGACTGGGCCATACAATGAGCGTCATGACTGAACATCTAATAGATAAACGTCGCCGGGTCTTTCAGTTTGTGGCAGCGGTTGCAGAGGTTGCCGGCCTCTTTCTTGCCTATGGTCCAGGTATGGGCCTTATGACAATCAAGGCAGCTCGTCTTCGCCCTGGTCATATGGAGATTATGCTGGCCTACCATGGCCTCATTGCCGTGGCAGGTCTTGAGACAATCCTGGCTCGAGGGCTTGATCTTGCCGTGCGGATGGTGGCAGTCAAAGCATTTCAGTGCAGCCATGACACCTTTTGTGGGTATGTTCTTATGACAGGACATGCACTTTTCGGTAGTGATCATCTTGGGTTCTTTTGCGCTGTAGTTATGACACTTCAGGCAGGTCATACCCTCCATCCCCATACCATGGATGACTTTATCCTTATGGCACTCGGAGCAGGCCTGTTCATTCGGCTTAAACATATGCAGGGTCCCGGTATGGCATTTGCTGCAGTTGATCTTCTTCATGAAGACATGTTTTGCATGGCCGTAAGAGTTGTTCAGGGTCAGCGACCCCTGGGCAACTTCAGACAGATGGCACGACCTGCAGGCATCCCACGGGGAGATACGACCGTGGGTCTGGCTGGTGCTGCCGGTGGGCCCTTTAACCACATATGAAATGAGCATCTTGTTCTGCTCCAGCAGGCTCATAATATGGCATTTCTGACAGGTGAAGTCACGGTGTTTGCTCTTCTGCCAGGTCTTGAAGGCGTCCTGCATCATGTGACAGGACATACAGAACTCAGGGTCATCCTTTGTATGCCTGTAGTACCTGAACCCGACAATGCCGCCGATTACGGATATAAGCAGGAGCAATAAAATAATTGAAGTATGGTGTTCTTCGATAAATTTCGAAAAAAAGGACGAGTCTCTCATGATACGCTACTTCGACCCCAGCAGGCTGAAGAATTTATAAAGAAAGAAGGAGAAGATAAACCCCATAAGTCCTCCAAAGGCAGCAAGGAGGCCGAGAACGATCATAAAAAAGAAATAGACAACAATGCTTCCGGAGGAGACGCCAAGCTGAAAAAAAGTATTGAGGTCCTTGGCGATTGCATCGCGCCACGTCCCCTGCAGTGAGCCGGCGTACATCGAATCCATGAGAAGGGCAAGAGAGAGGCTGAGGACCCCTCCGACAACGGCGCCGATAAACAGATACCGCTTTGCCTTTCTCCTGTCTTCCATGCCCGGCTATTTGTTCATCAAATCCAGGAACTCACGGTTCGTCTTTGTCCCGGTCAATTTGCCAAGGAGAAACTCCATACTTTCAACGGTGCTGAGCGGGTTCAGGACCTTTCTGAGTATCCACATCCTGGAGAGGACTTCCTTGTCGACGAGCAGCTCTTCTTTCCGTGTCCCGGAGCTGTTGATATCGATTGTCGGGAATATCCTCTTGTCGACCAGCTTTCTGTCAAGGTGGAGCTCCATATTTCCGGTCCCCTTGAACTCCTCGAAGATGACATCGTCCATCCTGCTGCCGGTATCGACCAAGGCGGTTGCCAGGATCGTGAGACTGCCGCCGGTCTCTATATTACGCGCTGCACCGAAGAACCTTTTCGGCCTCTGCAGTGCATTCGAGTCCAAGCCGCCTGAAAGCACCTTGCCGCTTGCCGGCATGATCGCGTTATAAGCCCGGGCCAGACGGGTTATGCTGTCGAGAAGGATTACGACATTTTTCTTGCTCTCGACAAGTCGCTTGGCCCGGTCGATGACCATCTCGGCAACCTGGCAGTGACGCTGCGGCGGCTCGTCAAAGGTCGAGGCGATGATCTCGGCCGAAGAGACCTGCCGTTTCCAGTCAGTCACTTCTTCCGGCCGTTCGTCGATAAGGAGGATAATCAGGTGAATATCGCGGTGGTTCTTTTTTATCGCCTTTGCAATCGACTGGAGCAGGACGGTCTTTCCGGTTCTCGGCGCCGCTACGATCATACCTCTTTGCCCCATTCCGATAGGCGCGATGAACTCCATGACGCGTGTCGAATAATCGGTCGGATCATATTCGAGCTTGATCCTCTCCGTCGGATAATAGGGAATCAGGTTGTCAAAGAGCGGTCTTTTGACATTCTCGTCCGGAGATTCATGGTTGATGGCCTCGACCTTGAGCAGTGCAAAATAGCGCTCCGACTCCTTCGGCGGCCTGATCTGGCCTGATACAAGGTCCCCCGTCCTGAGGTTGAAGCGCCGGATCTGCGAGGGAGAGACATAGATATCATCCGGTCCGGGAAGATAGCTGTAATCAGGGGATCTGAGGAAGCCGAAGCCGTCAGGGAGGATTTCGAGCACGCCTGCAGAGAAGACGTTACCGGAATTTTCTGCCTGGGCCTGAAGGATTGCGAATATCAGGTCCTGCTTCCGCAAACCGCTTGCACCCTCCACCTTCAGCTCTTTTGCCATATCCGTCAGCTCATCAATGGTTTTTTCTTTTAGTTCGGAAATCGAGATTGTTCCCATTAAACATACTCCTCATCTGGGTTTTTCGTTTGGATTTTTTCCCGGAAGGTTTTTGCCTATCCATGCGGGATTCTTACATTTGAAGAACTGTTCTGTTCAATTTACGTATTACGATAATCTATACCAACAAATTTGGCTTTGTCAAGCATGGCTTTACAATTTTTTTCAGGGCGTGTTAGATTGGAAGATGAAATACGGTGAACGAGCAATCAGAAAGGCCCGGCTGGAGATCTGGCCGAACCCCAGTCCGGAACGGAATTATGAGATCAATATCACGTTTTCTGAGTTTACCTGTCTCTGCCCCCGGTCAGGATATCCTGACTTTGCGACGATTATCGTTACCTATGTCCCGGACGACAAAATCGTGGAGCTCAAGGCGCTCAAACTCTATCTCAACTCGTTCAGAGACACCGCGATCTCGCACGAAGAAGTAACGAACAAGGTTTTCGATGACCTCAGCAGAAGACTGAAGCCGCGGTATCTTGAGGTGGTCGGCGATTTCAACCCGCGGGGGAATGTCAAGACGGTTATTAAAGTGAATTCAGCGGTCGCCGGAAAGAGATAAAGCTTGAAACAGCGGGGGCTGCTGCGTAAATTTTCCAAAGGCAAAATACGTATTTCTGTGATAATATACATGACCCGGAGATGATTA
Source organism: Thermodesulfovibrionales bacterium (assembly GCA_049799315.1). Classification (GTDB taxonomy): domain Bacteria; phylum Nitrospirota; class Thermodesulfovibrionia; order Thermodesulfovibrionales; family UBA6898; genus PALSA-1316. The sequence goes on from JBARHQ010000202.1 coordinate 4,526, forward strand.
TGAAAGACAGACTAAATAATATTCTTGATTCGTACAAAAAGAAGGAAGCCAATATAATCTATCTGCTACAGGAGACGGAGGAGGCCTTTGGCTACCTTCCAAGAGAGGCTGTCGACTTTTTTGCCGATGAACTCGGCATCGCGCCGAGCCGCTTTTTTGGAGTTGCAACATTTTATTCGCAGTTTCATCTCAATCCGCGAGGCAAGAATATTATCACAGCCTGTTGCGGAACCGCCTGCCACGTGAAAGGTTCGGAAAGGCTGATCAACGGGCTGCGCCAGGAACTCAGGCTGGCTGAAGGCGAAGAAACTACAGGCGATATGGAGGTCACGCTCGAAAAAGTGAACTGCGTCGGTGCCTGCAGTATTGCTCCTGTTTTTATCATCAATAAGAAAATTTATGGGAAATCCACTTCTGACAGGCTTCTGAAAGAAGTCCGGTTGATCAGAGGAGCGAAGGGCAACGATGCATAATATCACCATTAAGGTATGTATGGGCACAGGGGGAATAGCCGCCGGTGGTGCAGAAGTCCTTGATGCCTTTATTGAGGAAATCTCGTCATCCGGCATTGCTGCAAGTGTCGAGAAACGCTGCTCTTCTCAAAAAGTCGGCTGCCGCGGGTTATGCGCGAAGGATGTGCTGGTCGATGTAATTATCGGCGACAATAAAGTCACGTATCAGCATGTCAAGGCCGATATGGTGCCCAGGATTATCCAGGAACATATCCTCGGGAATGCTCCTGTGGATGAGTGGACTGCAGGAGAAGATTACCATAATTTCCATAACCGGCAGCAGAAGGTTGTGCTCTCAGACTGCGGGAATATTGACCCTGAAGATATCAATGCCTATATTGCCGTAAAAGGATATATCGCTGCACGCAAGGTCGTGACCTCGATGAGTCCGTCCGATGTTATCAATATTATAAAGGCATCGGGACTGAGAGGTCGTGGTGGTGCCGGCTTCCCTACCGGAACAAAGTGGGAAATAGCAAGCAAGCAGGAGTCGGTCAGAAAATACCTGATATGCAATGCAGACGAAGGTGACCCGGGAGCTTTCATGGACCGTTCGGTTATAGAGGGCAACCCTCATGCGGTTATAGAGGGGATGATCATCGGAGCTTACGCTATCGGGTCTGATAAGGGTTATGTTTATATACGCGCTGAATATCCGCTGGCGGTTGAACGGTTAAAGAAGGCCCTGGCTGATGCACGGGAGCAGAATCTCCTCGGCAAGGGCATTATGGGGACTTCTTTTGATTTCGACATTCTGATTAAACTCGGAGCTGGGGCGTTTGTCTGCGGTGAAGAGACTGCACTGATTGCCTCAATCGAGGGACAGCGCGGGATGCCGCGTGCCAAGCCGCCGTTTCCTGTCTATCAGGGTCTCTGGGGGAAACCTACCGTCATTAATAATGTTGAGACCCTTGCCAACATCCCCTACATAATGCGCAATGGGCCGGAGTGGTTCGCCTCTTTCGGGACAGAGAAATCAAAGGGAACAAAGGTCTTTGCGATAACCGGAAAGATAAAGAACTCTGGGTTAATAGAAGTCCCGATGGGCATCCCGCTACGGGAGATAATATATGACATCGGGGGTGGGATCGAAGGCGGCAGGCAGTTTAAGGCTGTTCAAACCGGCGGTCCTTCGGGCGGATGTATTCCTGCCGATCTGCTTGATACACCGGTGGACTTCGAATCCCTCGCAAAGGTCGGCTCGATCGTCGGTTCCGGCGGCATGGTGGTGCTCGACGAGACAGACTGCATGGTCAACATAGCTAAGTTCTTTCTCGAATTCACGCGGGGTGAGTCGTGCGGCAAGTGTGTCCCCTGCAGGATAGGGACAAAGAGACTGCTTGAAATTCTTGAGCGGATCACCAAGGGCGAGGGGAAGCCTGGAGACATTGCGCTGCTTGAGGAGATGAGCGTCGATATCAAGCTTGCATCCCTTTGCGGGCTCGGGCAGACCGCTCCGAACCCAGTCCTGAGCACGATAAGGTATTTCAGAGACGAATACGAAGCGCATATCAACGATAAGAGATGTCCCGCAGGAGTATGCAGGGATCTGCTGACCTATTCGGTCCTCCCTGATGCCTGCAAGGGCTGCGGCGCATGTCTCAGGGCGTGTCCTGCAAAGGCCATCACCGGTGAAAAGAAGAAACCGCACGCGATCGATACGTCACTCTGTGTCAAGTGCGGAGCCTGCTTTGACGTATGCAAGTTCAAGGCAGTCAAGAAGGAGTAATCATGGTTACACTGAAGATAAACAGTATCGAAGCGGTTGTGCCTGAAGGGACAACGGTCCTTGAGGCCGCCCGGAAATCAGGGATCTATATCCCGGCGCTCTGCCAGCATCCGAAACTGACCCCGTTTGGCGGCTGCCGCCTCTGTCTTGTCGAGATCAAGGGGATGCCCCGTCCGGTCACGTCGTGTACGACGCCGGTAAGCGAGGGGATGGAGGTCGTCACGACAAGCCCGACGATCGAAAGACTCAGGAAAACGGTGCTTGAACTGATACTTTCCGATCATCCCAACGACTGCATGGTCTGCGAGCAGGCCGGGGCCTGCACCCTGCAGGAGCTTGCCTATGAGTATGGCATCAGGGAGAACCGGTTCGAAGGGGAACGGAGGCAGTATGCCAAAAAAGACGGCAATCCGTTCATCGAACGGGAGCTTGAGAAATGCATCATGTGCGGCAGGTGCGTCAAGATATGCGATGAGGTCCAGGGCGTCGAGGCGATTGAGTTCGGCTACCGCGGCTTCGATACCAAGATATGCACCTCATTTGAAGAGGACCTGGACTGTGAGTTCTGCGGACAGTGTGTTTCTGTCTGCCCGACAGGGGCGCTGACAGGCAAGCTCTGGTCGAAGAAAGGGCGTCAGATGGGGGTCACGGAGGTGGATTCGACCTGTCCCTATTGCGGCACCGGCTGCACACTCACGTATCATGTCAAAGATAACGAGATCGTCCGGGTGACCTCGAAGGATGATACTCTCAACGAGGGGCTGCTTTGCGTCAAGGGACGGTTTGCCTATAAATATGTGAACAGTCCTGACCGGCTGAGAAAACCGCTGATAAAAAGAGATGGTGTCTTTGTTGAGGCCTCATGGGATGATGCCCTCGATCTCATTGCCGACAGGCTGAAGGCAATAAAGTCTGAGCATGGTCCTGATGCCATCGCCGGGCTCTCCTCAGCCCGCTGTACAAACGAAGAGAACTATGCATTCCAGAAATTCATACGCGCTGCGGTCGGCACGAATAACGTCGACCACTGCGCCCGACTCTGACACAGCCCCACGGTGGCCGGTCTGGCCGCCATATTCGGATCAGGGGCGATGACCAATTCAATCAGGGAGATCGAGGATATGGAGGTGATCTTCATCATTGGTTCGAATACCAAGGAGACACATCCGGTCATTGCCAACAGGATGATAAAGGCGTTTCGTAAAGGGGCAAAGATCATTGTTGCAGACCCGCGGACGGTGCCGATGGTCAAGTTTTCGGAGCTCTTCATCAATATGAGACCTGGAACAGATATTCCCCTGCTTAACGGAATCGCTCATGTGATTATAAAGGAAGGACTCCAGAACGACCAGTTCATTGCTGAAAAGACAGAGGGCTATGAGGGCTGGAAAAAATCGCTTGATGAGTTCACCCCGGAGTATGTCGGGAAGATAACCGGAGTACCGAAGGAAAAGATTATCCAGGCGGCCCGGCTTTATGGCGGATCGAGGCGCGCGGGCATATTCTATACCATGGGCATCACGCAACATGCCTGCGGCACGGACAATGTCAGGGCTATTGCTAATCTTGCGACTTTGACCGGCAATATCGGACGTGAGTTTACCGGTGTGAACCCCCTGAGAGGACAGAACAATGTTCAGGGCGCATCCGATGCGGCATGTCTGCCCAATGTCTATCCGGGATATCAGAGAGTCGATCTGCCTGAAGTCAGGGAGAAGTTCGAGAAGGCCTGGGGGGTCCCGCTCTCGCCGTCTGCAGGGCTGACCGCGACCGAGATGATGAATGCGGCGGTCGAAGGAAAGATAAAGGCCATGTATATCATGGGAGAGAACCCCGTGCTGACCGATCCGAATATGCATCACACGGTGCACGCGCTCGAAAATATCGATTTTGTGGTGGTTCAGGATATCTTCATGACCGAGACCGCCAAGTTTGCCGACGTTGTTCTGCCTGCTGCCTGTGCTGCAGAGAAAGACGGGACGTTCTCGAATACCGAGCGCAGGGTGCAGCGGGTGCGAAAGGCCGTAGAATCCCCTGGCGAGGCAAGAGGCGATCTTGCTATTATCCTTGAACTGGCCGGGCGTCTCGGCTATGACATGAATTTCAGCAGCCCCGCAGGCGCCTTCGAAGAGTTCGGCAGGGTTTGGCCTGCCCTTGCGGGTATCGATTACCATCGCATTGCGCATCGTGGACTGCAGTGGCCGTGCCCGACAAAGGAGCATCCTGGCACCGAGTACCTCTATAAGGACGGGTTTCCCAAGGGGAAAGTCCCGTTCACAAAGGTCCCTTATACCCTGCCTGCCGAGATTGCCAGCGACGAATATCCGCTTGTTCTCACAACCGGGCGAAATCTTTTCCAGTACCATTCCGGGACGATGACAAGACGGGTAGTGCCGATTGAGGAACATGCCGGAACGCCGTACATTGAAATTAACCCTGCGGATGCAGAGCGTCTCGGGATTGCGGATCATGAGTTCGTGCGTGTCAGATCAAGGCGCGGCGAACTGGAGGTCCGTGCACGCATTACCTCGAAGATTCCCGCAGGGCTCGTATTCATGCCGATGCATTATCACGAGGCCGCGGCCAATCTGCTGACGATCGATGCCCTCGATCCCGTGGTGAAAATCCCGGAATATAAGGTCGCTGCTGTGGCGATAGAACCGGTGCTG
>JBARHQ010000203.1:0-1994 GCA_049799315.1 Thermodesulfovibrionales bacterium
CTTCAGTCCAGCAAGGGCTTTGCCGCCGGCATAATCCGTATCATCGGTATGTCTCTCCGCCTTGAACTTCAGTTCGAGCACGATACTGAACCCCAGCTGGAACAGGCTTTTCAGGTATTCGCCGGCAAGGATTTCCGCCGCCTTCGCTTCATCCCCCCGGCACAGGTACTCAAGGGCAATGTTCAGGTAGCCGTAGACCCTTTCCACTACCGCCTTCATGTATTCCGTGTCCACGAGATGTGCCTGATCGGCCACCAGAGCTGTATTTATGAGATAATTCAGCTCCATGCGGAAGAGTTCCGAATCCATGCGGAGAATGACCCTCTCCAGGAACGTTGTTCCGGTCAGAAACATTGCGGGAAGCGTGGTTGCTTCACCGGTCTGCACCAGCACTTTGCTGCGGCCGGGGGTAAAGGTGGCCGGGTTGATACGGGAGTAGATCTCACGCGCCTCATCAAGGGGCGGAAAGCCCAGATCGGCCAGGCGTCCTGATTTGATGTGATAACACTCCTCCTCCGATTCGATGTCGATCTCACCGCTGACACTCTCCATCAGCGCCGTGTACAGGGGATTATCGAAACGGCAGACCAGCTCCAGGAAGGAGCCGATTACCTGGGCGTGCTTGGGGTTCTTGAATTTTATCAGGAACACGTCATCAAAGGTGTGGTCCCAATCGGTCTGGCGTTCCTCATCGGTATTGAGATCGCCAATGCCACCCGCGACAACAAGTTCCCTCCCCAGTAGAAGGGAGAGGAGATTGAAATCCAGATGCGGGAGTAATTCCAGGAAATGCTCCTCACTCCCCTTCAGGATATAGCCGAGATATTCGACCGCCTTATCTTCCTCAAACGTCCAGCCTTTCCAGAGTTCCATATCCAGGATGAACAGGCACTGAAATGGATTTGCCAGCGCCAGCAATTCCATGGAATCGGGAGCGCCGATCTCCTTGAACAGCCAATACAGCTCCTGTGGATGCAAGGCCCGTGTCAGCTTCTTGTCGTCCGGATCTCCCAGAATCAGGGCCACCCTCTCCTTGGGAAGAAGACCGTTAAGATAGCTGCGTTTGGCGTCAAAAGGAAGTGTACGGAACTCATCCTCAAGGATTCTCACACTGTTTATGGCTGACGTGCCTGTGCGTCTTTCGATCATGCTGTTTTCCACTTCTGTATTCTCCTTGTTCGTTTATCATAGCATCTTTTCCAGGAGTCGGTCAGAAAGGATTTTGACGCCAATCGGGATAACGGACTGACCAATATGCCACAATTGTTTTCTTTGCTGCATTATGAGACAATTTACTTGCAAAGCAGGTAAGAGGGGGTGTGCTGAATGGCAACTAATATTGATGAAAAGGAAGTCAAAATGATTGAGGAATTGGCCGTAGATGCCGAAATGTTATAGAGAAAGACGACGAGAGGAAGGATCTTAAAAAGAAACGCGGGATCATAAAGCAGACATTGTTTGCCGGCTCGCATAAATTGAGACACGTGCCCCCCAATAATCACTGATATATCGGGCAGTTATTGGTAGCATCTTAAAGCCCGGCATTAAAGCACAAAAGCTTATATTTAATAGCAAGATGGGGGCTACGATGACTGGCGAAATTGAAAACCTAATTAACGAATTGCCACATGCATCTGGCCTGCGCGTGGATGAAATTGTATCAATTTTAGAAGGTGTTCTCCACGATATAGAATGCAGATTTCCTGTTGAAGATGACTCCGACAGCGCTTACGAATGTCAGAATATTCCCAAGGCAAAGGAATTGATTACGCTTGTCAGAGCTTGGAAAGTTAGTGATGGGGAATTGAATACAGGAGACAGGAAAGGAAAAGATAGGGAACATATGAAAATAAATAAGCTATCAAAAGAATTAAAAATAACATTTAGCCAAATTTGAATTGTGAGCACCAATCCCGGATAAGACCACCCTAGGCCCCTGCCTCTAAACAGAAAAAGCCGCTCTCCGGTATCAGGGTTGAGCATCCCCAGAGAGT
>JBARHQ010000204.1:0-1935 GCA_049799315.1 Thermodesulfovibrionales bacterium
TAGGCACTGTTGTGATTGTGCTTCATCTCTCTTACCAACAGTTCACCGGCGTCTCCCGCACCCACGATAAGGATTCTCTTGTGAAAGGCCTCACTCAGCGCATATTCCCTGAATACCCTAAGCAGAAGCCTGGTGGCCCCTGACATGATAATAAACAGTAACCAGTCCAATATATATATCGAGTGAGGATAGGCGGAATCGCCGAGCACGAAATCAACACCAATCAGGAAAACGATACTGCCGAGTGTTGCGGAATTTACGATTTTAATCAAATCGCTGATGCTGGCATAGCGCCACACGCCCTTATGCAGTCCCAGCAGAAAATAGAAGACGAGGCGAACGAAAAGAAGAAGCGGCAGATAGGTCAGAAATTTATCAAGGTAACTTGCGGGCAGCAGTGTGTCGAACCTCAGAATAAAGGCACAGTAGTTTGCAAGTGCAACCTGAGCGAGAAATATCCCGGTTACAAACGTCTGCCGGTATCTGATAATGCAGCCCTTGAACATTTCATATATGCTGGACACGCCATTCATGGTTTCTCTGACCCCCGTCCGTTCATACTGTGTTTCAGCGTATTTCTGCAATTTTGAAAATAGTCCTGAAAATCAGGCCGACATCGGTAAAAATATCATGTTTTTCTACGTAGCGCAGTGAAAGCCGTATCTTTTCCGGCAGAATCCTGTTCGCGTAATCAGCCTGCCAGTTATCTGCCGAGGATAGGACCATTTCCTCTTCGGAGTAGCGCAGGGAGGCAGGGTCTGTTATCCCGGGCCGGACCCGGAGAAGTTTCCCGTATTCCTGTTTGAAAAGCTCGACATATTCCCTGACCTCCGGTCGCGGGCCCACAAGGCTCATCTCCCCCTTCAGCACATTGAGAAGCTGCGGCAATTCATCTATCTTACATCTTCTGAGCACACGACCAATGCGGGTGATGCGCGTGTCACCGCCAACGGTTACACGAGCGCCCCTGGTCTCTGCCCCTTTCGTCATGGTCCTGAATTTACAGATCATAAAAGGCCTGAAATCCTTTCCCATCCTCTCCTGTCTGAAAAACACGGGGCCTTCACTGTCACGTTTAATCAAGAATGCGGTTACCGCAAAGACCGGCGAGAGGATGACCAGCCCTGCAAGCGACAAAACAATGTCCATAAGGCGCTTCATCATCTGCCGTTACCTTCTGAACTTCCTCAGGACATGGGCAACAGACTCAATCACGTGCTCAACGTCCTCATCCGTCATTCCGGGGTAGATCGGCAGGGAAATGATCTGCTCATAAATTTTCTCCGACGACTTAAACCCCCGGGGGCTGTATTGAAATGTGTTCTGATAATAAGGATGCCGATATAAAGGAATGAAGTGTACCGAGGCCATCGTCCCCGTGTTTTTCAGTTCCTCGATAAAGCGGTTCCTGTCGATCGTCAGCGTATCGGGTACGAGTCTCACGACGTAGAGATGCCAGGCGCTTTCCCTGTCTGCCTTCACCACAGGTGTCAGCAATTCCGGGAAAGTTTTGAAGTTTTCAGTATAGATGCCGGCGATGCGTTGACGTCTCTGCCACATCCAGTCCACTTTCCTGAGCTGTGCAATACCGAGCGCTGCCTGGATATCCGTCATATTATATTTATAGCCGGCCTCTATAACTTCATAGTACCATGATCCTTCGCTGGTATATCTTTTCCAGGCGTCCTTGGATATACCGTGAAGCCGCAGTATCCGCATCCGTTCGACCCATTCGTCCTGTGCGGTGGTTACCATGCCGCCCTCACCCGTGGTCAGGGATTTGGTGGCGTAAAAACTGAAGCAGGTCAGGTCGCCTATGGTCCCGATCATTCTGTCCTTATACCGCGCGGGAATGGAGTGGGCGGCATCTTCGATGACCGTCAGATTCCGTGCCGCCGCCAGATCGCAAATCTCGTCCATATCGCACGGCTGGCC
>JBARHQ010000205.1:0-1692 GCA_049799315.1 Thermodesulfovibrionales bacterium
CTTATTCAGGCTCCTGTCAGGGTTTAGAACCCCATATCCAACAATCGCTCTACCTGCCGGACCACTTTTGGCTCCCGGAGGAGTTCAGAGACAATCTCATCGCTGCTGATGGTAATCGCCCCAAGGTCCCTGAAGAGAGAAAGGACCGCACTTTTGCCCATCCCGGCGCAATTGGCAGGGGACATCCTATAGTGCCTCCTGTCAAGAGAAATAAATATTCTCTCATTTTTCTGAATAATCAATGAGGTCCCCTTTGGGACTATTTGGAGGACAAACTCCTCCTGTCGTCCAAGCGGACGATGGTATCGTTCTTCGACGGTTTCTCACTCTTATGCGAACCTGATCTCTGATCGTTACGTTTATCCGACGTGTTCCGCAGTGCGGCTCCGCCAATCATCCTTTATCCAGATTCTCAAGTTCAGTGAGAGGCCCTGTATTGTCCCCACCGAGGTCATATGCCTCAACGTTGTTTTGCTCGGGCTCTCCGCGTCGAAATTGATTTATCGGGGCCTACCTGCTGAAAACGGCTTTACAGGCAGCCCATATTTCAGTTCTTTCGATTCAGCCTATACCTGGATATCCCCCTTTTGCAGGTATGTCGGATCAAACGGCTCCTTCTTCTTCATCAAGGTCCATGCGATAACCAAAAGCTTGGCGGCCAGCTTTACGCGCATCTTCGTGCCGATTCCCTTTTCCCTCTGCCGGCCTCTAAGCTTGTTGGTGAAATACGTCATGAAATCCTTGTTGCTGAGCGACGCAATAAGCGCCGCCTGATATAAAGCGTAGCGAAGATCGGCTTTCCCTTGCTTGGAGATGACTGGCGTTGCGCTGTTTGACGTCTTTCCGCTACGGTTTGCGCAAAGATCGAAACCGGCCATCTTCAGGACCTGCCTGCCGTTCGTAAAGCGAAAGGGATAACTTATGGCCGCCAAGACCTTTGAAGAGACATCCGGCCCGAAGCCGGGAATGCTCAACAGGCATGGATACTCAGGGAATTGCATGCATAAGTCCTCGATCTTGTTTTCCATCTTTTTGATCGTCTCTCTGACTTGTTGAAATCCCGAAACCAGCACGTTCGCCTCGAACGGCACAGCATCTCCGACGCGGCATCCGATAGAATCAGGAGCAAGCTGCCAAATCACTTGCAGCCGCTTCTGCTGGGCTAAAGTAAGCTTGCCGGGAACAATGTTCCGGCGGAATTCATCGAATTCCGTGCCCGCGATCCTCGCAGGATCAAGACAGCGGCCGACTACTGCCAGACTTACTGGCGATGGGCCGAAATGGCGGTCCATTTCGGGAAAATACTGGGCCAGAAGTTGATTCCGGATGCGGACCCGCAGCCCATGCTCCTCTTTCTTGAGCCGTCTCTTTAACGAAAGCAGATTTCTCAGGTCCTGCACCTTCGGGTCCGGATATTCATAGTAGAGACATTTCCCCTGAGCTATGAGATCGGCCACGTTTGCAGCATCTTTGGTGTCGTGCTTGTCCCATCTGCAGTCCAGAAGCGACCGGTTGTTCTTTACTGCAGACGCCGATACCAGTACCAATTGGTGCCCGCACCTGATAAGATGTTCTCCCAAAGGCTTATGATAATTGGCCGTGGGCTCAAGGCCAAAGACCACCTTGCTCAGATCATACTGAACTTTGAGCGCCTCTGTCAGCGTCAGCAGCTTCCGAAAACCCTCAATCGTG
>JBARHQ010000206.1:0-3883 GCA_049799315.1 Thermodesulfovibrionales bacterium
TTGGAATCGTGCTCATTCTCCTCGTACTGGGGGATGCCTTCGAGACTGTGGTATTCCCGCGCCGTGTGACCCGCCGGATGCGGCTCGTTCGCGTCTTCTACCGACTCACCTGGCCGTTATGGTCAGGAACGGTCCTTGCGCTGTCTTCGGGTAAACGCCAGGAAAATTACTTGAGCTATTACGGCCCGCTTTCATTCATTCTTTTGCTGACTATGTGGGCAGGCCTGCTGGTCATCGGCTTCGCCCTCCTGTACTGGGCACCCGGCAATGCCATCAAAACGCCGGAAGGGACCGCGAGCCTTGGCGCATGTATTTACTTCAGCGGCACTACATTTTTCACCCTTGGGCTGGGAGATATTGTTCCCTACGCACCGTTCGCAAAAGTGCTCAGTGTGCTCGAAGCGGGGACCGGGTTCGGCTTTCTCGCTATCGTAATCAGTTATCTGCCGGCCCTCAATCAGTCGTTTTCACGGCGCGAGGTGAATATTTCGCTTCTGGATGCCCGCGCAGGCTCGCCGCCTACGGCAGCGGAGATACTCCGGAGGCATATCAGTGCTAGTGATATAGAAGCGCTGCAAAAGCTTCTCCACGAGTGGGAACGCTGGTCAGCAGAGCTGCTCGAAAGCCATTTGTCCTATCCCGTGCTTGTCTATTTCCGTTCCCAGCACGACAACCAGTCCTGGCTGGCTGCGCTTACGTCGATCCTTGATACGAGTGCGTTTGTCATCGCGAGTCTGGAAGCCGCCAGCGCGCGCCAGGCACAACTAACGTTTGCCATAACGCGTCATGCAATCGTCGACCTTGCTCTCGTCTTGCACACTTCGCCGCGCGAGCCTGAGAGCAGTCGGCTCCCGCCGGCAGATTTGGCCGCCCTGCGATCAATGCTGACGGCCGAAGGCCTTCAATTTCAACAAGGACCGGCTGTGGACAAGAGGCTGGACGAGCTGCGCCGGTTGTACGAGCCTTACATCCACGCCATCTCCAAACGTCTGCTGCTGACTATTCCCCCCTGGATCAAGGAATCGGGCCCTGCTGACAACTGGCAGATAAGTGCCTGGGGACAAAGCGCAGGTTTCAGGAAAACAGACCGTGGGAAAAAACACGATAGCGGGCATTTTTGATCAACGCTACTGAGACTGCTCATAAGTTCTCCCGATTTGGCATTTAGCGACTCACGGGACAGCGTTCCTTAGAAAATGCTGAATTTGAAATACTTTTTCGGATGCTCCCTTATGTCCTCCATAAGCTCTTTGAGTTGACTGACGGTCTCTTTCACCTCTTGAGCCAACTCATCGTCCCTGACCAGGACACCGGCAGCCCCCTCGCCATTGTCGATCCTTTCCAGAATAGCGGCAATCCGCTTGGACGCGCTGTTGAGATTTTCATATAGCTCCGGGTCTTCAACCAGTCTGTTGATTGTCCCGGAGGATTTATTCAGTTTTTTGCCGAACTCATCCATCGAGGCCGCCGCACCGGTGAGCCGCGCATAGAGGAGATCATCTTCAATCAGTTTATTCAGAGTACCTGTTCCGTTCTCGAGCTTCCTGCTGAAGCCCTCCAGGGATTTCGACGTGGACGCCAGCCGGTCATAGAGTGATGGGTCTTTTACCAGCCTTCCGATCGTCCCCTTGCCGCCTTCAATCTCTTTGGTAATGTCGGAGAGGTGTTTCGCAGACTCCTTGAGGTTTTCGTACAGGGAGGGATCGTCAATAAGCATGCCGATCGTCCCCTTGCTTGCCTCTATCTTCTGGACAAGGCTTCCCATCTTCTCTATGAAATCGTTGATCTTCTTCATCGAGGTGGCCCCTGTCTCCATAACATCTTTCATATCAAGCTGGGTTGTCCCCCGGATCATGTCTCCTGCCTTCAGAGGTTCGGCGCCTGATGCGCCCGGCGTCAGTTCGATATATTTATCGCCCAATAGCCCCATCGTCATGACGCTTGCCGTTGAATCCTTTCTCAGATAACCGAGGACGTTTTTGTAGATCGAGATGGTTACGACCGTGCCGTATGTCGGATCAAGGCTGATATCCTGGACCGTCCCTTCCTCAATCCCGTAAACCCAGACCGGCGCACCGCCTTTTAACCCCTTCACATCCGTTATCGCGGCCTTTATCCTGACCTTGGGATGGATCATCCGCTCGATGCTTCCGGCAAAAAAGACGCTTAAAAAAAGGATTGCCAGGGCGAGCGATATGATGACCCCGACCTTCATCTCTGCCCACCGAAGCTGTTTTTTCAGGTCAAACATATCTATACCTCCTCATAGCTGCTTCACGAATTAGCTGCTGTATTATGAAAGCCGACTTCGCTGACAAACGCCTGAATCTCGGCAATGTCAGAATGGAGCAGCTGTTGTTTGTTGCCGTCGAAGATCGCGCTGCCGTTCTTCAAAAACATGAACCTGTCCGCAACCTTCATGGCATCGCTCACCTTGTGGGTAACCATGATGAGGCCCTTCCCGTCCTTTGAAAGATCTGCTATCAGCCGGCAGATGTTGTCCGCGTTTATCGGGTCAAGACCTGTTGTCGGTTCATCGTAGAGGAACATCCTCGGAGTGCTCAGGGCCAGAGACCGCGCCAGGGAGACTCTGCGGTGCATGCCGCCGCTCAGCTCTTCAGGCATGAGTTCCAGTGCCTGTTCCACCCCTACCGTGCCCAGGATCTGCCGCACCCGTGCATCAATCTCTTCTTCTGACATCTTTGTGTATTCCCGAAGACAGAAGGCGACATTCTCTTTCACATTCAGAGAATCAAAGAGCGCGCCTTCCTGAAATACTATATTGAATTTCATCCGGACTTCCCGCAATTCCTCTTCCTTCTTGCCGGTGATGTCCTCTCCATCGACTGATATCTTTCCCTTGTCGGGCCTGATGAGCCCCAATATAAGCCTCAGGACTGTCGTCTTGCCCTCACCGCTACCGCCGAGAATAGCCACCCGTTCCTCAAACCCGATCGAAAAACTTGCATTGCTGAGGATATTCCTCACCCCGTAGGAAAAGGTGACATCGTCGAATACGATCATACCGAAAACCCCAGGAGATAGAGCAGGACTCTGGTAAGCATAAAGTCAGAGATGATAATCATCACGATCGAAAGCACAACCGCCATAGTCGTCGCCCGCCGCAGACCGACAGACCCTCCCTTGGTTGAAAGGCCCATGTAGCAGCAGATCGTGGAGATAATCACCCCGAAAACAAACGGCTTAATCGCTCCGGCAAGGACATTTTCTATCGTGAGGATGCTTCGGATTGAGGTCCAGTATACCGCGGCACTCTGATGACCCACAAAAACAGCTATGTAATAGCCTCCGAGAAGAGAGACCGCAACACCGATGATCGTAAGTGCCGGCAGCATGATCAGTGAGCCCACTATCCTTGGCGTAACCAATTTTTTCACCGGGTCAAACCCGAAAACACGTATCATGTCGACCTGGTGCCCCAGCACCATCGAGCCCAGCTCTGAGGCCATTCCGGCTCCGACTCGGCCGGTGAAGACAAGGGCGGTCACCACCGGTCCGAGTTCGCGAACCACCGATATACCGACTATCATGCCGATGTACATCTTCATACCGAGACTCGACAACTCAGCGGCAAGCTGGAGAGAAAGGGCCATGCCGACAAAAAGGTCGACGATAAAAACAATCACCAGAGAGCCGGCCCCGGCGTATTCCATCTGGAATATCGCGTCCTTGAAATAAAAAGGCCTTCTGAACATGCCAAAGAGTCCCTGCACAGACAGAAGATAATAATCCTGAAGATCGCTTATCAGTTGCTTTATCTTCACGCAACTCCCCGAATCATTCTTGACGGCTTCGTAAAAAGTCCGCATACTGCGTTGCGCTTCAAAACTCCCTTCGATAAACTCAGGGCAAGCTCTTCATA
>JBARHQ010000207.1:0-17622 GCA_049799315.1 Thermodesulfovibrionales bacterium
CAACAGGGATATCCGCGTAGTGGACCGGCTTCAGCGACTCTTTTGCCTCGAGGTAATTGAGCCTGAAATACAGCGTAGCGTTCTCCGCAAAGTCTCCGAAGACCGATGAGCCGATGAGCCGTTGATGGGTTACGCCGGCAATCATCTCCATGGCCCTGTTTGCATAATGGATTACATCCTCGCGGTCCGAGGCCCAGACGCCCGAGGTAATTCCGTTCATAATGGTCTCGTACAGGTCTTTGCTGATGTGTGCTTTCTTAGGCAACAGAACGAATTCCTCTCTGCATCATGATTATATGGTTAGGGGACGACTTACCGGTTTTATTGTTTTATTATACGGCGTGCCTTGTCTGAAGTCCATCGCTCTTATTCTCTCTTACCGCTCTCTGAGATGCAGCATTTATGAGATAGATCATTGTCCTTTGCATCTAATTTTGCTAAGCTCAAACTAACATATCCAACGTCATTATGAAAAGAGGAACCCATGCAGACTAAATCGATCGTTATAAAAAAACACCATCAGGACCAGCAGAGTCATGAAGTCCATATGGCTACAATCTCTCAGGGCATGTCAACCGTATTTGAGAGATTCGAGGCGCAGCAGCCTCAATGCGGCACCTGCAGGAAGGGCCTGAGTTGCCAGCTCTGTTCCGACGGTCCCTGCAGGATTACCTCCCGGGCGCCTCTGGGCGTCTGCGGTGCCACGGGCGATGTCATCGTGGCCCGCAACCTGCTCCAGCTCGCGATTATCGGCACGGCCGCCAACAACTACCAGTGCCGGAATTTGGCGAATACACTGAAGGCTATCGGGGAGGGCAAGTCCCCGGTGAAGATCAGGGATGGAGGCAAGCTCCAGCGCATGTGCCAAGGACTTGGCATGGACCACACCAAGCCGGTCAAGGAGCTCGCGGTCCTCTTTGCGGACTTCATCCTGAATGAGATCGGCAAACAGACGAACGAACCTATGGTTTTGATGGACCTTTTCGCGGTGGACAAAAGAAAAGAGGTCTGGAAGGAACAGGGCCTCTATGCCGGCGGTCCTGGATACGAGCTCCTTGGCGCACTGACAAAGTGCATGACCAATGTGAGCAACGACCCGGTCGATCTCATGAAGACCGCCCTCAGGCTTGGGCTCGCCAATGAATATGTCGGGCTTTGGGGAATCACGGTGATGCAGGACGTTATCCTGGGCACCCCCACGCTCGTCAACGCACAGTCTAACGTCGGGTGCCTCGACAGGGAGACGGTCAATATCGTCTCGAATGGCCACCAGCCGATATTTGCCAGTTACATTATGGAGAAGGCTGCCGGTGAGAAGTTTCAGGCAGCGGCGAAAGAGGCGGGGGCGAAGGGGATTAAACTCTACGGCTCTCTCTGCGAGGGGCAGCAGCTTATGAATGTCTCCGGCGAAGGCAGCAATAAAGAGATATTCGGCGGACAGCTCGGCAACTGGATCCAGGAGGAACTCTTTATCGCCACAGGACTGGTGGATGTCTTTCTCATGGACATGAACTGCTCGGTCCCGACCCTGAAGGAATACGCGGATAAATACGGGACAAGGCTAATCACGACAGACCCTGTGGTCAGGTTTGAGGGTGTAGCTCCAATGAATTTTGACCCTGAAAAGGCGGATACACAGGCCGAAGAAATTCTCAGTATTTCGATTGAACAGTTCAAGACAAGGAAGTCGAACAAAAAACGAGTCATCAACGCTCCTGCAAAGAGCGGCAAGGGCACGGCCTGCATAGCCGGGTATACGACCGAGACGGTGCTGACGATGTTCGGTAACAACATCAACAACTATATCGACGAACTGAAGAAGGGGAATATCAAGGGCGCGGTGGCCGTGGCCGGCTGCACGAACGTCCGGCATGACCAGGGGGGCAAGTCAATCCGGCTGCTAACCCTGGAGCTGATCAAGCGTGATATCATGGTCATCGGCGCAGGCTGCTGCTCGTCCACACACCAGAACCTCTGCATGTCGACAAAGGACATGGCAAAGAAGGCAGGGAAGAAACTGCGGTCCGTCTGCGAGAAGTATGATGTGCCGCCGATAGTCTCCTACGGCTCCTGCACCGACGTGGGCAAGATCCTCGACACGGTGGCTGCACTGGCCTGGACACTCGGGTGCGATACGAGCCAGCTCCCGGTGGCCGCCTCGGTGCCTGAGTATATGGAGCAGAAGGCCATTGCGGATATCTTTACTGCCCTTGCCTCGGGTCTGTTGACCCATGTGTCGCCTTCGCCCATGATCAGCGGCAGTCCGGTTGTAACCAAATATCTGACGGAAGATATGGTGGAGGTTACAGGAGGCAGACTGCTCCTCGAGGACGATCCGGTCAAGGCTGCCGATGCCATCGAGGCGCATATTCTGAAAAACCGGAAGGGACTCGATTTTAGATGATAAACCTGCTGCCGTGGCATCCGTGGCTCAAGTCGGAGCCTCGGGTGCCATGCCGGAGAATAATGGATATGGGGAAAGAAAGAACAGTCTTTATCAGTTGCGGCATTTTTAAAGCAGAGCTTGAGCATCTCGCCAGTACCGGTCGCTTCGACGGGCAGGTCATATTTCTGGACGCCGCGCTGCATGTGAACTTCGATAAACTGAAGATGCGGCTTGAAGAGGCCCTGAGTGAGGTGGATAAAGCCGGGGCAGGGATCAGGGTCCTCTACGGCCATTGCCATCCCGACATAATCGAAATTCTCGGTAAATACGGGGCAGAGAAGATCAGGGCCGGGAACTGCCTTGAAGCGATCATCGGCGCGGAAGAGATCAGTCGCCTGGATGCCGAGGCGAAGACTTTTTTTCTGACGGCCGGCTGGGTGAATAACTGGGAGAATATGTTTGCCATGGGAAGGGCGGATTTTGATTTTGACTTCAGTTCGATGTTCCGCCAGTACAAAAGGATTATCGTCTTTGACACCGGCGTCATTCCGCTGGACGATGAAAAAATCAGGAGCTTCAGCGAATATACAGAACTGCCTGTCGAGCGGAGAATGATCAGCCTGGACCATCTGCTCGACCTCATCAAAGCCATCGGCGACTAGCCGGAAACCCTCCTGTCTCCGGTGGCCACGGCTGGCGGGGATACGCGTATGTGACGCCCGGCAGTATGACCGGAGGATTTGGATAGCTATAATTCCGGACTCATATTATAATGAAAAAAGGAAGTGCGGAGGCTCAAAATGGACAATAAGGCAGAAACAGGACAACCAGCAACCTGACCGCCTTCAGGAGGCATTGGGGGATGCCGTCAGGACAGCGTTGAAAATCCTGCAGTACAGGCAAATCCGGCGATCCCGCCGGACGGAAGCAGTCTCAGTCGGGGGGAAATATCCCCTGTCGATCTCGATGCAATCAGAACTGCAATAAGGGGAAAGTACGCAGAGGTTGCTGTCTCCGCTGAAGGCAAATTCAGCTATCCGACAGGCAAACCCGGGGCAGAAGCCCTGGGATACGATTCCGAGGCAATTCAGCAGGCCCCCTCAAGGCTCCTGGAGTCTTTTTGCGGTGTCGGCAATCCCTTTACACTCGGGGTAATACAGTCCGGAGCAAACATACTGGATTATGGAAGCGGGGCCGGCTTCGATCTTTTCGTTGCCAGCCGGCTTGCAGGCAAGACGGGATTTGTCTGCGGGGTAGATCTTACAAAGGACATGGTGGAAAGGTCGATTGAGAACCTTTCTACTGCCGGCAGTACGAACTTCGAGGTCAGGCAGATTGATGGTGAGCAGATACCATACCCTGATAGTTTCTTTGACCTGGTGATCTCAAACGGCGTTATCAACCTCTCTCCCTTCAAGTCCTCCTGTTTCCGGGAAATATACCGGGTCCTTAAGCCCGGCGGACGGCTGCAGTTTGCTGATGTTGTCCTGGAACAGGACCTTCCTGCCGGGATGTCGGGCAACCCCGAGGTCTGGTCACAATGAATCGGCGGCGCGATCCCCGTGGGGGATCAGATCAGACTGATGGAGGAGGCCGGATTTGAAGAAGTTGCCTGTCTCGGGCCGACCGGCTTCCGGACCTCGCAGCATACCGCAGGGGCCTTATTCCGGGGCGACAAAAGCATTTTAAAGCACTTCTATTGATGACAAATACCACACTTGTGGTCCCTGCTACAGTTCCAATTTCTGTCATTCCGGCTTGTCCGGAATATTTCCGGAAGGATTCCTGACGCGCTTTGCTTGCAGGAATGACACTGAAAATAAATATTCAAACGGTCTGACAGAACAAATATTTTGTTTGACATTCAGCTCAGGATTGGCTATAACTGAAATTAATAGACTTATAAAATCCAAAAAGAAAGGAGGAAGTAAAATGGTAAGGTTTAACGGTGAACAAGTAGTACTCAACGGGGCATGCCAGGGGCTGGACCGCGATGAAGGCAGTATCGCAAAGCAGACCAGGTCTTTTGACGGTAACAGTCAGGCAATGGTTGCCCTGTTGGCACTATTACGTAAGATCCGGACAGTCGGCATCTTTTTTCTGGGGCCCCTCTCAGGGCTGCTTTTTATCTGCCTGCTGCCGCTGATGTCCCTGCTCATGGTCCTGACACTCCTGCCGAAGATCGCCTTGGCTTCAGAAGCAGCACAGTCTGAAGAAGCAGCGATCTGCATGGGTTGCCACGCAGACCAGGATGTTATCAAGACATTCAGGAACAAGGAAACTCTTTCCCTGAAGATCGACAATAGTAACTTCAAGGGCAGTGTTCACAGTTTTCTGGCATGCACCGGCTGTCACAGCAGTGTGTCCATGGACAAGCACCCCTCATCAACGCAGTATGCCAGCAAAAGAGACTTTGCTCTCCAGATCTCACGTTCCTGCAAGGGCTGCCACAGCGATGAACAGCTCATGGCAAAGCCGATCCACCGTCAGGCCATAACCCGGTCAAATGCACCGCCGTGTTCAGAATGTCACGGCTCCCACGCGATCAGGAAGGCCTCAGGATGGAAACAGGCATCAAACACCTCTCAGTACTGTCTCACCTGCCACAAGAAAGATCTTAGTATCTCGGTAAACGGAGAAACCCTCTCACTCACGATCAATGAAGCAACGCTGAGGAATTCGGTGCATAGCAGGCACGAGTGTTCCCAGTGCCACGAGGAATACTCGGTCAAAAGTCACCCCCTTAATCAATTCAAGAGCAAACGCGAGTTGTCCATATCCCTGTCAGGGGTATGTAAGGGTTGCCACGCTGCCAAGTATGCACAGCATCAGGGAAGTATTCACACCATGCTGTTACAGCAGGGCAATACAAAGGCCCCTGTCTGCACAGACTGCCACGGTGCTCATTCTGTCGGGCCGAAGGCGCTTGCCGTGACCCTGAGCGGCGCTCCCTGCAGGAAGTGCCACGAAAGCACTTTCGAGGCCTACAAAGGCAGCGTGCATGGCCAGGCCAAGCTGCACGGCAAGGCATCAGCTCCGATTTGCTCTTCGTGCCATCCGGCACATGAGGTACGGCCTGCGCTTGCATCACGGTCACCCCGGACTACCTGTATCGGGTGCCACAAGGAAGTGGCAGCCTTGCACCGGGAATGGCTTCCTAATGCTGATATGCATCTCGAGGCCATAGCCTGCACCGCGTGCCATGTGCCTGACGCAGAGCGGACGGTTTATCTGCGTGTCACCGACAACAAATCAGGCGCAAGTGTTCTCAAGTCAGCCCTGAAGGGATTTCTGGGACCGGGTTATGACAAACTCACCAACGCCAGACCGGACGGACTGGAAGCACAGCAAGTGTGGGATGTATACCAACAGCTGAACGAAAGCAGATCTCAGGCCGGTCTCACCGGAACGCTTGGACTGCAGGACTGCAATGCGTCGCACAAACTGGCATCGAAGAAATGGGCTGTGAGGCAGTGCGACAACTGTCACGATGCCAATTCAAAGTTCTTCAAGACCGTAGCCATGGCCATCATCGCCCCTGATGGGCGTGAAGAGCATTATTCGGTGAACCGGGCTGTACTCGGCTCGGTCTTTGCACTACTGCCGATGAATCAGTTCTATGCGCTTGGCGGCACGAGGATCAGGGTCCTGGATATCCTTGGGATCGCCATGGTATTCGGCGGTATGTCGCTCCCGGTCATGCATATACTGCTAAGGTTCCTGACGATACCCATCAGAGAAGCCAAGCGTATGAATAAACTGAGGAAGAGAGGACGGAGATGAAAAAGATCTATCTTCACCCGCTACCGGTAAGGGTTTGGCACTGGATAAATGCCTTCAGCTTTCTGGTCCTTATTTTTACCGGGCTGCAGCTACGGTATCGCGATATCATGAAAATAACATCGTTCAGGACCGCTGTCGACATCCACAATGTTTTTGGTTTCGTTCTGCTCTTTAATTTCTTTATCTGGCTGGTCTACTATCTTGTCTCGGGCAAGATAAAAGTGTATATCCCTGATTTCAGCCTTAAAGGCTTTGTCGGAGGGTGCATCCGCCAGGCGCGGTACTATGGATACGGGATATTCGTCGGCGAGGAAAACCCTCATCACTGCACACCGGACAACAAGTTCAATCCGATGCAGCAGGTTGCCTATCTGAACATCATGGCAGTATTCATCCCGCTGCAGATAGTGACCGGGATCCTGATGTGGGACATTAAGAAATACGCATACTGGATCGGCCTTGCAGGAGGTATAAGGATTGTCGACTCAGTGCACGTTCTGCTGTTTCTCGTCTTCACTTCGTTTTTCTTTGTGCATATCTATCTGGCTACGCTGGGGCATACGACGTTTGCGCATATAAAGGCGATGGTCACCGGGTTCGAGGAAGAGCCGGAGCACGGCCATACGTATTAAGGGGTCGCTTTGGATTCTCCGGGGGAGCGCGTGCTTCCCCGGAGAATTGAAATCTGCCGCTGCAATCAGGCATCATCAATGATATGAAAAAGGCAAAGGCAGAAAGAGGCGCTGCAAAGGAAGAAGCGGCGGCTCGCGGCACAGGGATAAAGCGGTTTGCCATCACCTATCTCATTCTCATGAGCGTTTTTTTCTTTCTGATCGGCTTTACGCCGTTTCAGCGTGTCGTTGACATAAACGGGGTTTACACACGCGGAGTTGTGGTGACGACCGCCAGGCTGCTTGGTATCATGGGCATCCAATGCACCCATGAGGGTTCGATAATACACCTGCCTTCGATCGCCCTCGACGTCAAATTCGGCTGCAACGGGCTTGAGGCGGTTATGATCTACTCTGTTGCGGTGTTGGCCTTTCCTGCGTCATGGAAGAAGAAACTCATTGGTATGACCACCGGTTTTGTTGTCATTCAGGTCGTAAATATCATGAGGATAGCAGGGCTCGGATATTCCGGTGTACATTTTCCGGGCATGTTTGAGTACATCCATATTTATGTTGCGCAGGGGATGATGATCGCCGTCTCCCTCGGGGTCTTTTTTCTCTATCTGAACTATGCAAGGGAATGACCGGCAGAAGCAGACGAAGGGGGCGGTCCTCAGGGTTGTCGTTGTCTTTATTGTCTCTTATCTCATCTTCCTCGCTTTCTGGATAGCGGTAAAGGATTACTACGGCAGTGGGGTGACTTTTATGGCATCGAAGGTCGCTGCGGGGGTGAAGGACCTGAAGTTTGAAGAAATAACCCGGGAGCCTGATGTCATTCAGGCAACTTTCAGCCCCCGTGGCAGGGGTTCGAAGATCCTTATCGATATACCGGTGAAGACATCTTCCTATACGTTCAACGCCCCACTGACCCTTGCGATTATGACCGCACTTTATCCGTTCATACGCAAGCGGAAACAGGCTTATGCACAGGCGCTGCTGATACTTTTGGCCGTCCATATTCTCTATGTCTTTTCTCTCGAGGCAAAGGAAGCGACGGATGTCCTTGTCGATAAAGGTCTGGAAAAAGCAGGCACGGTCTCAGGGGTCCTGTACCAGTTTCTCTGGAGTTTTACTGATAATATGGTTATAAGGTTCGAGCCCTTTCTCATAGGGCTTTATATGTATGTAAGGTTCAGACAGTGATTGATTTCATTAGAAAAGATACGCGGCCGCAGCGATTTTTGCCAGGCCTTCCTCTAACGGTTTTGTCGTGTCTACCCGTACGCGGGTTGCTAGATGCGGTTCAGAATACGGTTCATAGTGCCGCCGGAGCGCCTTGTATGTCTCCCATCCGGCATCTGAGACACCGCCACGCTTCTGCCGTTCCTCCATCCTTGTCCGAACCACGCCTGCCGGGCAATGACACTCGACAGTAACCATAACCGCTTTCAGACGGCGTGCCAGCGCAGAAGTCCTCCTTCGCCATTTCTCCTGAGAAAAAGTTGCATCCAGGACCATACTCCGGCCAGACTGCAGTGATATGGCGGCCCGCGCCAGCAGTTCGTCGTAGGTAAGTCCGGTCACGGCTGCTGTGTAGATGCCGCCTTCGAACGGGGCAGTGCCGCTCTTTCCCGGTTCGAATCCCGCAAGCTCCTTTCTGACAACATCAGAGTTGAGATAATCAGCGCCAAGCCGGGTTGCGAGCGTCCCGGCCACCGTGCTTTTGCCGGATCCCGGGAGTCCTCCGATAATGATGAGGCGAGGCCGGGCATCGCCTTCTGCCAGTGACCGGGCAAGCGAGAAATACCGGCCGGCTCGCTTTGCTGCCGCAGTCTTTTCCCGGCGCGGAACAGATGGGTCTGTTATGCGGAAGCTCTCGACCTTCTCCCGTACGACTGCCCTGTAGCAGGCATAAAAAGGGACCAGCAGACGGAGTTCCCAGTCTCCGGTCTTTTCAAGGTATTCCTCCATGAAGACACGGGCCAGGACAGGGTGCCCGTGGTAGAGCAGATCCATGTACAGAAAGGCAACATCTGCTGCGATATCTCCCTGACGGATGCGGGGATTGAACTCTATACAGTCATAGATCTGAACACCCCTGTCCAGGCAGATATGTTCGGCGTGCAGATCTCCGTGGCCGTCGCGGATACGTCCGTCTGAGATGCGTTTTTCAAGGAGCGTGCGCCGCTGCTCAAGAAATTTGCGGTTATAGTCCCAGACAACCAGATAATCCTTCTCGCGGACGGTTCGCCCGAGATACGGTAAGGTCTGGCGAAAATTCTCCCGCAGGTTCTGCTCAAGGACAGCGATTGTTTGCAGTTTGCGCATCGCCGGAGCGGCGCCGGCATGAAAGACGGCTATATGGCGCGCCACGCGGCGGACCTGAGCCATGGTGGCATGTCCATGGGCCAGGAGTGTTGAGAGAAAACACCCTTTGGGTAAACGGCGCATGACAACCGCGTATTCTGCCGGTCGTCCGGGTGGTGAGAGAGAGAACAGTGCTCCCTGTTGATAAATTGCGGCATTCCCCAGGTACACATTGCGTGATAAACGACGGTTGAGAAGCACCTCTGCCTCACAGGCCTTTCTGCGCAGGGAGAGGGTGCTGTAGTCCAGGAACCCGAAGTCTACCGGTTTTTTTATCTTGTAGACGCGTTCTCCTGCCAGGAAGACCCAAGAGATATGCGTCTGGACCAGTTCGACGCTGTCCGGCCGGTGAGGATAAAAGTCAGGCCGCAGCATCGCCATGACCAAAGGAGGCAGCCCTTCAGGATTGAGGCCTGAAAGCTTTGCGCTCTTGTCAGTCACCCGCCTCATTTCGTCCTCCTATTGCTGCATCTTCCTGATAGTCTCTCCCAGTTTCTTTATTTCCTCTCCATACAAGGTCCAGTTGCCTTCCCGCTGTGCCTTCATGGCCCGGTCATAGTGTTCCCCAGCAGCTGAAGCAAGGCCTTTCTCAGACCTGACAGCAGCAAACTGGGGGGACTTCGAGGTTGCCGGCTCCTCGGAGACCCTTACATCTCCGAATATCTTCGATAGCGCCGCATCGAGCGTCTCTTCCATGGCTATGCGGTTTTCATAGGCAACGACGACCCTTTTGAGTTCAGGTATCTTGCCTTTGTCAGCCCGCAGATAAAGAGGCTGTACATATATCAGGGAATTCTCTATTGGTATCACCAGCAGGGTCCCCTGGATCACCTGTGAGCCGCGCTGATCCCAGAGGGATATCTGCCTTGAAATCTCGGTGTCCTGATTAATACGTGCCACGATCTGCTTAGGCCCATAGACAAGCCTGTCCTTGGGGAAGCGGTAGACCACGAGCTTCCCATAGTTTTCGCCATCACTGCGCGCCACCATCCAGGCAGAAAGGTTGTCCTTTTTCTTGGGGTTAAACGGAAGCATCAGGATGAACTCTTCCTGCTTCTCTTCAGGCAGCTTCATGATGGTATAGTAGGGTTCCATCACCTCTTCCTTGGCGCTTTTCCCCATGGCCGGTATCTCCCACTGGTCTTCCCTGTTATAGAATATCTGAGGCACTTCCATATGATAAGTGGAATATACCAGGCTTTGTATCCCGAAGATATCCAGCGGATACCTCACATGGCTCTTCAGGTCAGCAGGCATATCACTGAGGGACTGGAGTGTCC
This sequence comes from Thermodesulfovibrionales bacterium, assembly GCA_049799315.1. Lineage (GTDB taxonomy): Bacteria > Nitrospirota > Thermodesulfovibrionia > Thermodesulfovibrionales > UBA6898 > PALSA-1316. The sequence continues at coordinate 10,428 of JBARHQ010000207.1, forward strand.
CGGGAAATATTTTGCTGATGGTTTTGATTAGGGGGTCATCCTTGTCCGCAATATAAAACCTCATGCTGCCGTCGTATGCGTTGACCGTCACCTTGACCGAGTTTCTCATGTAATTAATTCCATTCCGCAGCGGCTGCGAATAGGGGAACCTCCCGCTTACGGTATAGGAGTCGTATATCCAGTAGAGTTGTCCCTCATCCGATACGACCATGTAGGGGTCGCTGTCGAACATGAGAAAAGGCATCACCTTGCTGACCCTTTCGAGGATATTTCTGTTGAACAGGATACGGCTCTTGTCGGTTATGTCGTTCGAGAGAAACAGTTTCAGCGAGCCGTAATAAACCGAGAAGGCCAGTTTCTTGAAGAAGGAATCGATGACGACCCCGTTTTTGCCTGAATATTCCGTAAAGACATTCGCCTCTCCTGAGGGATAATCGAACTCCTTGGACTTTGTATTGACGATTACATATTTGCTCGACATTTTACCGTAATAGATCTCAGGCCGGCTGACCTTTATATTTGCGGCGGTCGAAACCGGTGGAATATCTTTTATCAGAAGGACCGGGAGTCCTTCAGGAGTTACCTGGTTGACCGGTCCGAGCGTCAGCCCGTATCCATGGGTAAAGGTCAGGGTCTCATTAATCCAGTTCCGTGTGGGGATGTTTTCCGTGGAGAGTTCCCGGGGGGAAAGCATGGTCTGGCGGTATTCCCCGTTGATCCGATAGCGGTCGTTGCCGACCGTGGTGAAGTCATAATAGGTGCGTATCTCCTGGATTTGGCTGAAGGTGTCGAGTAGAGGCCGGTGGTCCCAGAGGCGGATATTCTTTATGGTCGCGCTGTTCTTTGTTATATCGTTCCTGTTTATCGTGGTACTGCCTGAAATGTCCCTTTCCTCGACCATATCGAGGCCGAAGCCCTTCCTCGTAAAGGATATATTCTGTTTGATATAGGGTGTTTCTTTTACCAGTTCGTTCGGGGCCACGATCAGTTTCTGCAGGACCGCCGGATAGATTGAATTGCCGATAAACGATACCGCGATATAGAGCACCACGGTCCCGGTGAAGACCAGAGTGCGTCTCAGGTAGATATTGCACAGGAAGAGGACTGCCGCAACGAGCGCCATGATAATCCGAGCCTTCATAAACGGGATTACTGCATGGACGTCGGTGTATATGGCGCCTGCCACATGACCATGAGATGAACTCAGGATGGCGTGCATCCCTGTATAAGTGCTGAAGGCCAGCACAATAAAAATAAGAGACCCCAGCACAGAGACGTGGGCGTAGACAGGACGTTCAGCGACAAGCCCTTTCGGAGTCAGGAACACGGCACCCCTCACGAGGTAGATGATGGCCGACAGGATCAGCGATGCCGTCAGAATGAATATCATGATCGAGGCTGCAGTTTCGTATGCCGGGAGGGTGAAGAGGTAAAAAGAGATATCTTTGCCGAATATCGGATCAGTATACCCTGAAGCAACGCCATGATAATAATAGAGGAACTTCATCCAGTTGTTATTCATCAGGAGTGCGGCAAACGCCCCGATTCCCAGTGGCACGATGATCTTCAGTGAATCCAGATGCCTCAGGATATTCAACTGCGGCATTGCCTGGTTGGCGAAAGTCACGGCAATCGACCTGCCCTTTGTCGCGTGCAGGGCAAACCACAGGTTTCCATATGCAATGATAAAACCCGCCAGTAATCCGACTGATCCTGTCATAGCCTGGGCATTTATCCTGGTGGTGAATATTTTTACGAAATTGACGTCTTTAAACCAGAGCCAGTCAATATATAATGAAAGGAACTGGGGCAGAAAAAATAGGAGCAGAAAAAGGACAAGTGAAAATGAAATTATCATCCGTGGTGATCTTCCGGGCATAGGCCCTCCTTATTAACAGTATCAGTCTATACAGACATCTTACCATTAATCAGCCGCTGACGCTTCGCAAAAAATTCGTATGCTGCGGTGTGCTTCAAAACTCCCTTCGAAAAACTCAGGGCAGGCCCTTTAGGATGTCATGGTGAGCCTGTCGAACCATGCGCGTCTTGCCTTCGGGCGGCACAATTCCAGACATGGTCGGCAACGTGGCGCTGATTTGCTTTGATGGAGAAGACGGGGAACCGGACTGGAAACTGACTCCAGTGAGGACGAAATCTCTCTGAATACCATTCGACGACATTGACATAAGCTTGCATCGGACATATATTCATCAAGCATTTGACAAGGAACCCGCGACACATTATACTTAACCAAATGGTTAAGTATAATGCCGTGACCTTGAATGAGACGTTCTCCGCTCTGGCCGATCCGACCAGGCGAGCTATCCTTGCCCGCCTGGCGAAGGGTGAAACATCGGTCACAAAACTGGCTGAACCGTTTAATGTCTCGCTGCCGGCGGTCATGAAGCATCTTCGGGTCCTCGAAGACTCTGGGCTCATCACCAGGAAGAAGGAAGGCAGGGTCAGCTCTTGCCGGCTGAACGCCAGTCCCCTGCAGAACGCAGCTGAGTGGATCAATCTCTACGAGCAGTTCTGGCGAACGAGGCTCAACAAATTGGAAGCACATCTAAGGAGACGACATGGAAGACATCATACTTGAACAGACCTATACCTATCCTATTCAATACGTTTGGGAGGCACTGACCGACCCCGTCGCTCTAGCCGACTGGCTGATGCCGGGGGACTTCAAGCCTGTTGTCGGGCATAAGGTGACCTTCCATTGCGACCCACTCCCTGAATTCGATGGAACTGTCGAGGTGGAGGTCCTTGAAGTCGACAAACCGCACCGCCTTTCCTACAGCTGGAAAACCAGCAACATGAAAAAACCCACGAAGGTCATTTTTTATCTAACGCCGACCCGTGACGGTGGCACGCACCTGCGGCTGGAGCATAAAGGATTTGAAGACGACAGCGGAAAAATCATGCATGACCTTTTCAAGAGCGGCTGGGGGCATAAACTCGATTCGCAGCTGGGCCCCGCGATCGACCGTCTTGCCAGGAAAAGAGATTGAAATACCGAATATATTGCATCGCATCGGAAGCATCATTTTGCGCCGCCGGTCAAACCCGCTTAAAGGCAAGATCGGTTGGTTCCCTTAAATCTTAACTTGAGAGAAGGAGAATTGCTATGGAAACACGCACAGTGCAACAGGATGTTTTTTTGCCTGCCATGCCGCACGAGGTTTTTGAAGCTCTTATTGACCAGGAAAAGCACACCGCGATGACCGGTCAGCCTGCCAAAATCACACGTAAAGCCGAGGGCGCCTTTTCGGTATTCGATGGAGCCATCACCGGTACCACCCGCGAGATCACCGCTGACAAAAAGATCGTGCAGGACTGGCGCAGCAATGACTGGCCTGGCGCCCATCATTCACAGGTGATATTTAACCTTGCACCGATCTGGCAAGGCCGGGGCACCCACCTTCATTTAGTGCATTCGAATGTGCCCGCCGATAAAGCGGAGGAAATCAGCGAAGGCTGGCGGACGTACTACTGGGAGCCGATGGGAGAGTTCTTCCGCCAGGACAAAATCGCCCCGGTACGCCGTTTCCTAGAGGAATTTAAGAACCGCGAAAATATCGATATTGTGGACGAAACCTGGACAGAAGACTGCGTGCTTCATTTAACCGGGTTTCAATTGCCTGCTGGCCGCGAGGCGCAAAAGAACATAGGAAGAGCGATCTTTGCAGCGTTCGGCAACGTTCATGTAGAAGTGAATGATACAATCGTTGAGGGCGACCGTGTCGTTGAGAGGCATACGGCCACCGCTGTGCACAAAGGTGAATTCAATGGAATTCCCCCGACGGGCAGGAAAGTTCACTGGACCGAAAACCACATCTATCGGATCGCTGACGGAATGATCGCTGAAGCATGGTCCGAGCCGAGCTTCCACGATCTGATGAAGCAAATTTCTTCGGACAAGTCCGTGTAATCTCAACCCCAAAGGAGGATACTATGGCAATATACCAAATAGCTGAATATCGGGTTAATTCGCAGGCGGTGGATAAGGTCAAGCTGGCGATTGAAGAATTTGTCCGCTATGTTAAAGCAAACGAACCCGGCACCCGGTTATATATGGCATGGCAGCAAAAAGATGATCCGACCCGTTTCGTACACTTCTTTATTTTCGCTGATGAGGCCGCGCATGTCGCCCATGGCGAATCGGAAGCCGTAAAACGCTTCGAGTCGATTTATTCACCCGAGTTGGTTGGTGGCAATGTTGTCTTTACCGATTATGACCTGGTGGCTTCGAACCAAAAGTGATCCGATACGTCACGCATAACCGGATGAAATGACGGAAGGAGAATGATCATGCCGAACGCCGGAGAAATCCTTAATAAGTTCTACGCCGCTGTTGCAAAAAAGGACATTGCCGCTGCACGTACCTATCTGAACGACGACCTCTTATTCCTGGGACTCTTTGAGACGTACCACAGCGCCGAGGAATACCTCACAGCCCTGACCGGGCTGTTACAGATCACGATACAACTGGAGGTAAAGACGATCATAGCGGAAGGAAATGACGCTGCCGTTTTTTTCGAGCTCGAGACCAAGGCACCGGCCGCGGCAACGACATTGGTGGCGGAATGGCATCAGATCAAAAACGGAAAGATCTCACATGTCCGATCGGTCTTCGATGGCCGGCCCTTCGAGGCAATGTTCGGGAGTGGAAAGGGGTAAAAAAGGAGTATAATGTAATCAGTAGGTGTGATGCGAACCGCCCCGTGATACGGGTGAAAGGAGGTTTGAGCCATGTTTACGATGATATTGAAAAACAAAGGTTTGATTCTTCTTGTGGCACTTATTTCAATCGCAGTCGTTCTTGTACCCGGAGGATCGGTCATGGCTGCCGGTAGAGGTCATGGAGGCGGGCAGGGCGGAGGACACTGGGGCGGCGGGTGGCACGGCGGTTGGGGCTGGTCCGGTTTCGGTTTCGGGGTTGCCGCGGGGGCGCTTCTGAGTTATCCGTACTATTCCGACGCCTATTATTACCCCTATGGGTATGCTCCGATATATCGCTCTGCGACAGAGGTGATTGTTCGTGAGAGCGCGTATACCCACGAACCCGGCTATTACGAACCGGCTCGGAGGTATGGAGCAAGGGACACGTGGTACTACTGCAAGGAATCCCGCGCCTACTATCCTTATGTGCGGAGATGCGCAGGCGGATGGGAGAAAGTGCCTGCCGTGCCGCCGTCTTCGGACCCTGACGACGACAGGTGAACGTCAGTCAGCGAGTCACCATCCCGTGACCCGCTGACATTTTTTAAACAATCTGATGGCTATAAAGAAAACAATACTCCACCTGCACGGGTTCGCCTCATCCGGCCATTCGGCAAAGGCCCTCTATCTGAAGGAACGGTTAGGGGGGATCCCAGGTGTCGAGTTTCTCGTCCCTGACTTCAATCCAACCCCCAGGGATTTTGAGTTCATGACCGTGACGGGTATGATTAACCGGCTTCGGCAGTATATTCTGGACCGTAACCTGAACAACATAAGCATAAGTGCAAGTTCGCTCGGGTGTCTCCTCGCCCTGCACTATGCCCGCATATTCGGTGAGGTGAAAAAACTCCTGCTGCTTGCTCCGGTGCTGTCATACAGCGCACTTCCTTTTCCTGAGGAGTTATTCGTTCAATGGGAAAAAGAAGGGAGCATAAAGGTTCCGCATTTTGGATTCAAAGAGGACCTTCCGCTCAGATATGATTTTCACCGGGACGGCCTTGCCTATTCTGAACGGGTGTCCCCTCCGGCACCGGTGAGGATACTGCATGGAAAGAACGATGTGACGATTTCGATACAAAACAGCAGGGACTATGCAGCAGATTATCCTGACCAGGTTACCTTGGTAGAATTCGACTCAGACCACGCGCTCTTGGACTGCCTGGATGCTATTGGAGGGCATGCTGCATCGTTTCTGGTCTCCTGAAGAACGATGCGCAGGCAGCAGTGGTCAGGCAGCAGAGGACTTCTTCCCGGGTGTGCCGTTATTCATCCCCGCATTCATCCCGGAATTAATCTCTGAGCTGAAATGAAATTCAACATCGGGGTTATCTTCTCTCACCCGGTTCAGTGTCCAGTCCGAGGCCGAGAAATAGACCAGGTTGTCGTCTTTGTCGGTGAACAGGTGTTCTGAACGGTACCTGATGAATTCAGCCAGTTTTTTATTATCTTTGGCGGTCAGCCAGCAGGCCTTGTTGTAACTGAGCGGGACGAAACGGCACGAGGCTCCGTATTCGTGGAGCAGGCGGTATTGTATGACATCAAACTGCAGTTCCCCTACCGTACCGATTATCCTCTTGTTTCCCCGCTGCTGGATAAAGAGTTGTGCTACCCCTTCGTCGGTAAGCTGTTCCAGGCCCTTTTCCAGTTGTTTTGACCGCATGGGGTCGGTGTTGACGACCTCTTTAAAGACCTCGGGAGAAAAGCTCGGAATCCCGTGGAACATTATCTTTTCGCCCTCGGTGAGGGTATCGCCGATCTTGAAGTTGCCGGTATCGTAAAGACCGATCACGTCTCCCGGATAGGCCTCCTCTATGAGATTTTTTTCCTGTGCCAGAAAACTGCTCGGACTTCTGAATTTGAAATCTTTCCCCAGCCTCACATGATGGAAGAACTTGTTCCTTTCGAACTTACCTGAGCATATCCGCAGAAAGGCGATCCTGTCCCTGTGGCGCGGGTCGATGTTTGCATGGATCTTAAACACGAACCCGCTGAAGTTCTTCTCGTGCGGATGGACCGAGCGGGTATCCGCCGCCCTGCTCAGGGGAGGGGGGGCAATGGTCGTGAAGGTGTTGAGCAGCTCCTTCACTCCGAAATTGTTGACCGCACTTCCGAAGAAGACCGGCGCCAGATCTGCGTCAAGGTAGGCCTGGCGTTCAAAGGGTTCATAAACCCCGTCGATCAGGGCCACATCCTCCCGGAGCTGCGCTGCGTATTCCCCAACCCGCTCGTCAAGGATGCTGTCTGCAATATTGTTTACGGCCAGCACCTCTTCGGCAATCGAGGCGCCACCCGGACGGAACAGATAAAGGCTTTTTTCGTAGAGGTTGTATACGCCTTTAAAAGAAGACCCCATGCTGATGGGCCAGCTCAAGGGCCGCACCTTGATCCGAAGCTTTGCCTCAATCTCATCGAGGAGGTCAAAAGGCCTTTTGCCCTCGCGGTCGAGTTTGTTAATGAAGACAATGACGGGAGT
>JBARHQ010000208.1:0-3818 GCA_049799315.1 Thermodesulfovibrionales bacterium
AATATCATCATCACAATTCCCGCAAGCGGACTACCCCCCTCGTCATCATTATGCCTGCCTCCCATAAACAGGGCCATATGGCCCAGGTAGCTTATAGCACCGGCGATTGTCGCAGCAACCGTCCCGATCAAAATATCACGGTGTATCACATGAGCCAGTTCATGCGCCATGACACCTGCCAGTTCCTCTTCAGTCAGCAGCCGCATAATACCTTCTGTCGCTGCCACGGCAGCATGCTTCGGGTTCCGGCCGGTAGCAAAGGCATTGGGCGATTCATCGGGGATGATGTAAACCTTCGGCATCGGGATATCCGCCTTCTGGCTCAACATACGGACGATGCGGTAGAGGACTGGGGCCTCTGTCTCATCCACCTGGCGGGCCCGGTACATCGCAAGGACTATCTTATCGCTGAAGAAATACGAGACAAAATTCATCACACCCGCCATCATGAGGGCCATAAGCATCCCTGACTGACCACCGATTGCAGCACCTCCCCATACGAGAAGAAGCGTCAGGAGCGTCAGCAGTATTACTGTTTTCATTCCGTTCATAAAAACCTCCTCATTCACCGTTGATGCGATCCCGGATATCCCCGGTATCTTTTACTCTATGTTTTATTCTAATAGTTCCGATTCCGCAGCGTCAACGCACGGAAGACAGTCTAGGGCAGCTTATGTCTGAGCTTCAGGATCTTCACCTTTTTGGCAAGCCGCGACCAATAATAGAGCCCTGTAGCGAGCAGCCCGATCATCACTCCATGCATGATACTTATTACAACGACCTGAAGGTCCCCGGCCGCTTTGAATGCTTCGTACTCAGCATAATACATGGTCCGGGGCAGACTGGCAAGAAGGATCCAGCAGAGGGCATATAGAGCCATGCTCGTGATTCGCTTATAGATACAGATGTAATAACGTTCAAGTTCCGCATCTCCTGAGTCAGGATATCTCCGCGAGAGGGCCCCCATGGCCAGCACAATTACTGCCAGGAAGGCAGTTGCTATATCGTGGGAATAATTCACAGCCATGATGAGGACATCTACCGGGTGTTTCATTGATAAATTGTATCACAACGGCCAAAATCAAAGTCAATGAAGCAGGACAAAAGAGGTGAAAAGTGTTTGACATCCAGGACGGTCAGTCCTATAGTAAAAATATGAGATGCTGCGGGATGTTCCTGGCCGGAATCATCATACTGTTGAGTATATCTGCAGTTCCTTCCTATGCGAACACCTGCATTCAGTGTCACGGGGACAACGCTGTAATGACCGGTCTGGGTTATCCGCAGTTCTTCATGACCGATGGGATGGTCAGGGAACAGACACATATGCCTGCCTCGTGTTCCGATTGCCATCTCGGCAATCCTGAGGAACCGTCAAAAAACATGGCCCACCAGGGGCTTTTATCGGTGAGGCTTGCAGATCCGAAATTCAATGTGCTGACGCGGGACGACATGAAACCGGCTGACCGTGAATCATGGGGCCGATTAACCCCTGCAGGCGACAACCGTGCGACACAGATACTGCCGAAAAAGGTCGTTGACGGCAAGCTCAGGGACCACCCCGACTTCAACCTTGTCCTCTGGCAGGACAAGAATCCCGGGACCTTTGCCTTCAATCCGGTCCTGGCAGAAAAGACCTGCGGAAAATGTCATGAGGGTGTTGTACAAAAGTTTCTGAAGAGTTCGATGGGAGGAGCCCGGGGGGCTCATACCCAGAGCCAGTACCGGGCATGGACCGGGCCCGCGGGACCTCAGAGCTGCGGCATCTGGACAGGGGCCCTCTCTCAGCCAGACCAGGAGAGGTTCTCGGATGAAAACATGAGGTATTACAATGCCCATTCGACCATGCCGGTCACCGAAAAAACAGCTCACAACAACCAGCGGACCTGTAACAAATGCCATGTCGGCTGCCTCGACTGCCACCTGGATGTCAGCAAACAGGGCCGCGGCAAGGGACAGAGCAACGCCCATTCCTTTGTAAAGAAGCCATCATCTCTGTCATGTTATGGAGGCGGAAAGGCCTTCATCTGCCACGCCGGCCCGCTCGAAAGGAGACGCGGCGATGGCTATCTCAGGGGAGAATTTACCCAGGCAGCCAGAAAAGGAAAAGAGATTCTCAAAGACCGGTCTGACATCCACGCTCAAAAAGGGCTCGTCTGTGTCGACTGTCACGCACCGAATCAGGAAACGAACGCACATGCCGACCTGCGAAGGGATGTCTCGTGTAAGAACTGTCACGGTGGTGTTGTTACGGCACACGGCGCTGGATCCCATAAGAAAGTTGACTGCGCCGCCTGCCATACCACGCTTATAGGCGGCTATGCCTTTAATTTCTGGTCAGCGGTCGGCCCTGAAGGGCAGGAAAACCCGATCACCCGGATTCAGGACTATCAGGTTGAAGCGGTCAGACCCCTGCTGATAAAGAATCCGAAAGGCAACTGGATCCCGGTCCACCTTGTTCCCCATACCTCCGGAAATGTGAAGTCCGATGAAGTAAAGCTCTCGAAGCGGCTTATGTTCAGAAACAGCCCTGACGTGAAAGTTGACAGGCGTTATTTTTCAAACGATTCCTACGCGATCACCGGGCTCGCAAGGAATCTTGATAGCAGGGACCACGATACCATGGTATGGTTTAACCTCGACCGGGTTGCTCATGCAACCGGGAAATCGCTCAGCTGTGATGCCTGCCATGCATCAGGGTCGCAGAAGATCATTACCAGGTTTGAAGGGGGCTCATACAAGGAGCTTGAGGATGGTGAATATACGATCATCGCCGACAAAAAGGGACTGCGGGTCACGGACTTCAAAGATCCCGAGACCGGTGCCATCCCGAAAGACCTTCTCCCCCTGAAAGACAAATGGTCGCTGAAGGGTGACTTTTCACTGCCTATGATTAAGAATAAGGCACTATACCGAAAGATGGAAGCAGGGTATAAAAAAGGTACCTATATACATTAAACAAATTCTGTCCAGAAGCCGCTATTTAGTCATTTCACACATTTCTGCACTCGCTAACCACAAAAAAAGAGAATCTTAAGATAACGCTTGGAGAAAACAGATATTTTTTCTTGACAATGAGTATGCTATTTGATATTAATTAACTGTTACTCGAAAAAGCCAAACGTACCGTGAGGGACGGGCGGAAAGCAACGGGTCTTACCTGAAAAAGACAGCCGGGCTGCCGAAAGATTGAAAAAATCTTTGGTAGCCCGGCTTTTTTGTGTCCAATAACGGAGGATTTGATATGAGAAATTTAAAATCAGGAAGGGGAAAGATGAAAAAAAAGGCGTTAGGGAAGGTTTTTTTATGTATAGTGGTGTTTTTAGCTGTATTGGTATTTCAAGGCGAGGTTCCTGCCAATGCGGCAACAGTAGTCTATTCCTATGATTTTGAATCCTGTTCTCCGAATTGGGCCGCAGACAATGGCGTATGGGAGTGCGGTGCCCCCATCTCCGGTCCTGCGGGCGCACATTCAGGCAGTAATGTTATGGCAACAGTGCTCAGCGGAGACTATCCGGATTTTACTGACAGCCGTCTTATAAGCCCTTCAACAATATTGCCCTCGATAGACATTTCGGCAAATGAGGAATTGCGTCTGAGGTTCTGGCAATGGTTTGAACTATGGTCTAGCAGATACAACTCATGCAGCGGTGCAACTTGTTGGGTTTATATTTATGATTACGGGAAGGTGCAGATTTCAGCAGAGACATCGCCGGGGACCTGGAGTGCGTGGACTGATATCAGCACAATCACGGGGAATTCCGGTGCTTGGACAAATACAAATATTGATATTTCATCATACGCCGGACAGAAGGTCC
>JBARHQ010000209.1:0-14228 GCA_049799315.1 Thermodesulfovibrionales bacterium
TTCCAGAAGACAGCGGCAAACAGGAGCGCGTAAAACACAACGGTCAGCGGGGGATATTGTTTCATTATCGTATCGCTCATTATTGAATACAGACCAAATGCGATGGCAGATAGCAGGCCTGCGATAAGCGGCCGAGGCCATTCTGCGAATTCATTTCGTTCCTGATCACTTGTTTATACCCGAATATATTATGTTCGGAGCAACCCGTTTTTCACAATGAATTCCAAAGCGCGGGGTGTCAATGGCATGTAAGCGGATTCAGCGGCGTGTTGCGCCGGTGCCTCGCAGGTCCGGCTTTTTTCGGACCGAGAATGAGCGCACATGCCGTTGACACCCCGCTCAGAATATATATGCAGATATGCAGCAGCCATACCAGCCGGGAACTTTTTTGATAGTCCCCTTGTCTTACCGGTCAGGAGCACTAAAATTCAAGGAGGTTGTCATGAAACAAGCAGCAAAAAAAACAGGGATTATCTTCGCCGCAGTCTTATTATTCTCCCTCTTGTCCTCAGCCCTGTCCCATGCACAGGAGAACACATCTGAAGACAAAACCCTCTCCCCCTATTTCTTTGTCAGAAGCGATGCGCCTGGTCACGATCAGATGCCGCTCAAGTCAACAGCTGCAGACGTAACCATCGTCGGCGTGATCGCAGACGTAAAGGTCACGCAGGTTTACCGGAATGAGGGCAAAAGGGCCCTCGAAGCGGTGTATGTCTTTCCTGCATCAACACGGGCCGCGGTCTATGGAATGAGGATGACCATCGGTAAACGCATAGTCGAGGCGAAGATTAAGAGACGTGACGAGGCGCAGCAGGAATACGAAGAGGCTAAGAAACAGGGCAGAAGTGCATCTCTTCTTGAGCAGAAGCGGCCGAATGTCTTCCAGATGAACGTTGCCAATATCATGGCCGGGGACACGATTACCGTAGAATTGCGATATACAGAGCTGATGGTGCCCGAGGACCGGACCTATGAATTCGTTTATCCGACTGTCGTTGGCCCCCGGTATTCGAATCAGCCCTCTGCCGCAGCAGCGACCCCAAATTCAGTCCCAAACTTAGTCCCAGCATCAATCACTAAGAAATGGGTCGAAAACCCCCACCTTCATCAGGGCGAGGCCCCGACCTATACCTTTGACATAAGGGTCAACATCAACGCGGGTCTGCCGGTCCATCAGATTTCATGTGGTTCCCATAAGGTCACAATTTCTTATGACGGTCCCTCTTATGCCGTCGTGGGCCTGGACAGATCGGAAGCACGTGGTGGAAACCGTGATTACATCCTGAAATATCAGCTCGCCGGTGACCGCATAGAATCAGGCCTGCTGCTATTGGACAATGGAAAGGAAAAGTTTTTCCTGCTGCAGCTTCAGCCTCCGAAAAGGTTCCTGCCGGCAGAAATGCCGGGCAGAGAGTATATATTCATCGTAGATGTCTCCGGCTCGATGCACGGGTTCCCGCTCGACATCTCGAAACGTCTCTTCAAAGACCTCCTGAGCAATCTGCGTGCGACAGACCGGTTCAATGTTCTGCTCTTTTCAGGAGGATCAGCAGTACTGTCGGAACAGTCGATGACTGCAACGCCGGAAAACATAAGGAAGGCAACCTCCTTCATAGACCAGCAGCAGGGCGGCGGAGGGACCGAGTTGCTCCCCGCCCTGAAGCGGGCGCTTTCCCTGCCCCAGGCAGAAGGCTTTTCAAGAACGGTGGTCATTGCCACCGACGGGTATGTCACGGTTGAAGAAGAGGTCTTTGATCTCATCCGCAAAAACCTCAACAGGGCCAATATGTTCACCTTCGGGATAGGCACCAGCACCAACCGCCATATCCTGGAAGGCATGGCCAGGGTCGGTAATGGTGAGCCCTTTGTCATCACAAAGGCCGAGGAGGCCCCTGCCCGCGCTGCGGCCTTCAGGAATATGATCCAGTCACCACTGCTGTCCCATATAGCCATCCACTATGTCGGGTTCGATGCCTATGATATCGAACCGGTTACGGTACCTGATGTCCTGGCAGACCGGCCGGTGATCGTCTTCGGCAAATGGCGCGGAAAGCCTGCGGGAAAAATAATTGTCAAAGGCGTATCCGGCAATGGTATCTTCAAACAGGTAATAAATGTCGACAAGGTTAGCCCATCAAAGAGCAATTCAGCTCTGCGGTATCTCTGGGCCCGCCAACGCATTGCACTGCTGTCGGACTATAACCGCCTCAGGTCCGACGACAAACGGATACAGGAAGTGACGAGACTCGGCCTTCAGTACAATCTCCTGACCGCCTATACCTCCTTTATTGCAGCAGACAGTGAGGTCAGGAACAAAAATGAAGAGCAGACTACAGTCAGGCAACCATTGCCGATGCCTGAAGGAGTTTCCGACTATGCACTTCCCGGCAGCGCTCCCTTCGCTGCTCCCTCGTACCCGGCAGCCAGAAAATCCGCACTCCAGGCAGCAGGTGAGATCATCTCGGGCCTCCAGAGCAACCGGTCGGACCAGGCTGCACAGCAGGATGCACTGGCGACAGTCAGACAGGAGGAGAAAGCAAAAGAGGCAGTAGCCCGGCAGATAGCCGTGACCGGCATCAGATCCGAAAGAGTGATATCGTCTGATGCTCTCAGGACGATAGTACAGTCCCATCGCCAGGAACTTGAAGCCTGCCTGGGTGGAAACGGAACGACCGGCAGTCTTTTGCTGGAAGTCAGTCTGAACAAAAAAGGCATGGCGTCCGCAGTCCGCATCATTTCGAACAGTCTGAATAACCGGGAGACCGCGCAATGCATCCGCGCCGCTGTAGTAAAGTGGCAGTTCTCCGCCGCAGGGGTGGCAAGGGGCCCAAGGGGAACATTCCGCTTCACTCTGGTATTCTGATCAGGATATTCTGACTAGCCGGCAGGGCGGCGGCACTTCGATAACCCGCGCCGCTACCCCTGCCGGCAACGCCTTGACATCGGCCCAATTTTTGTGTACACTGTTAATTAGATGAACACTGTTCACAATGAGGACTGATGGGAACCGCGGAAAGAAAGACAAAGGAAAAGCTCACGATGCGCAGGCTGATCCTCCAGGCTGCAATGAAGCTCTTCATCAGGGAAGGATATGAGAATATCTCCCTGCGGCATATTGCAAAGAAGATCGACTACAGCCCGGCAACGATCTACCTCTATTTCAGGGATAAAAACGAGATTCTCCATGCCCTTCACACGGCAGGCTTTGAAATGCTGTATGAACGCCAGCAGGAAGTCCTTTCCATCGACGACCCACTGGAAAGACTGCAAAAGCACGGGGAGATTTACGTCCGCTTTGCCCTCGAGAACCCAGAATACTATGACCTCATGTTCATCATGCGGGGTCCTGCCGAAACGATCAAGGAAACAAAGGAATGGGGGGTGGGGCTCCGCTCTTACGATTGCCTCAGGAAGAACGTGCAGGACTGCATCACTGCCGGGGTCTTCTCCGGCGTTCACCCTGATGCTGTGGCCTTCTCCCTCTGGTCACACGTCCATGGCATGGCATCCCTGATCATACGGAACCGGTGTGCCATGTTTCCGCAGGAGGCGATACAGCTCATCGTCGATGGAGCACACAAGTTTATCATGGACCTTATCCGGAACAACGCTGCATGTACACCCGGCAATTCCGGGCGAAAACCGAAGACAACAGGAAAAAAGGAGGCCCCCCGATGACTAAAACGATGAGTAAAACAAGCGTCCTTGCCATTTCAGGATCACTGAGAAAACCTTCCTTCACAGAAAAGATGCTCGACCTCTGCATAGAGGGCATGGGAGAATCGGTTGAGGTGACTAAATTCTATCCGCACAAAATGAAGATCGGCCCGTGCCTCAGCTGCTGGAAGTGCTGGGGAAAGGAGAGCCCGGGGCGCTGCGTACAACAGGATGATTTCGGGCTGATACTCGAGGCCTACCGGAAGGCCGACTATTTTCTCATCGCGGCCCCCCTGTATATCTTTGCCCTGCCGGCAACGGTCAAAAATGTGCTGGACAGGTTTTTCATCACCCTTGAGCCGACCCAGGTCCGTTCGCCACGAGGCGGCACAGAACATCCCAAACGCTTTGACCGCCACCCGAAAACCGTGCTAATATCCTCATGCGGTTTTCCTGAAATTGATAACTTCGATCTTCTCAGGCCATATTTCCAAAGGGTCTGCACCGAATTTGGATGGACATGGGCGGGGGAGGTGCTTATCTCGGCCTCGGGAATCGCCAATGCTCCGCGGCTCTTCGACCGCAAATATGAACTGATCAGAAAGGCGGGGGCGGAACTGCTCGCCGGGGGCATTTCGGCCGGGACATCCGGGGCCATTGCGGAGATGGTCATGCCTGCTGAAGATTACCGCCAGATGGCGACGGCAAGTTTCAACGGGGGCATGCTGGGGAAAATGAAGTCCGTGGCCATCGCGGTGAAAAATATCGCAAAACAGGCCCATGCAGGGTATATGCAGGAGCCAAACAACGGCCCTACGTGATAGAATAACGCCTAAGCATATTATCTCCGGAGGACCTATTGGAACAGACACATATATCACTCATTGCAGCCGAACTGAATATCAGGCCTCATCAGGTACTGGCTGCAGTTTCTCTTCTTGACGAAGGGGCCACCGTGCCCTTTATTTCGCGATACAGGAAAGAAGCGACCGGGAGCCTTGACGAAGTGGTGGTGACCGCCATACGGGACCGGCTGTCGCAGCTCCGCGAACTCGACAAAAGGCGTGCAGCGGTCCTGACATCCCTCGAAGAGCGGGGGCTCCTGACAGACGAACTGAAGGCGAAGATCCAGGCAGCAGACTCCATGGTTGTGCTGGAGGATATCTACCTTCCCTTCAGACCGAAACGCCGCACCCGGGCCACAGTGGCCCGTGAAAAAGGCCTGGAACCTCTGGCCGTGCTGATTTTCGGACAGGAAGAATTCGATCCTTTGGCCGAGGCCCTCTCGTTTCTCGATACTGAGAAGGGGGTTGAGTCTGGTGAAGACGCCCTGTCCGGAGCCCGGGATATCATCGCCGAGTGGGTCAACGAAGACCAAAAGACCAGGGAGAACATGCGCAGTCTTTTCACGGAAAAAGGCCTTCTCCGGTCAAAGGTCATAACCGGCAAAGAAGAGGAAGGCGCAAAGTATCGGGATTATTTCACCTGGGAAGAACCGGTATCCAGGGCGCCTTCTCACCGGGTCCTTGCCATACGTCGCGGGGAGAACGAAGGATTTCTTGCAATGAGGATAGTCCCGCCTGAAGATGAGGCACTGGCCATACTCAAGGGATTATTTGTCAGGGGAACCAATGCTGCGTCTGAACAGGTGTGGCTGGCGGTCCAGGACAGTTACCGGCGGCTCCTCTCCTCGGCCATGGAGACTGAACTCCGCCTGTCTGTCAAAAAGGGAGCTGATCAGGAGGCTATCAGGGTATTCACCGGGAACCTCAGGCAACTCCTGCTTGCACCGCCGCTCGGGCAGAAGAACGTCCTCGCCCTTGACCCGGGATTCAGGACAGGCTGCAAGGTCGTCTGCCTTGACCGACAGGGAAAGCTTCTCCACAACGACACGATTTACCCGCATTTTTCGGATAAGGGCGTCGGGGAGGCAGCCGCAAAGGTCCGTGACCTCTGCACCCGCTTCAATATCGAGGCGATCGCGATCGGCAACGGAACAGCAGGGAGGGAGACCGAATCCTTCATCAGGACCATCGGGCTGCCGCAGCATATCCAGATCGTTATGGTGAATGAGAGCGGTGCGTCAATCTATTCCGCATCGGACGTTGCACGCGAGGAATTCCCTGATCTCGATCTTACTGTCCGGGGCAGTGCCTCGATAGGACGACGCCTCATGGACCCTCTGGCCGAACTGGTCAAGATAGACCCGAAGTCGATCGGGGTCGGGCAGTATCAGCATGATGTCGACCAGACCGCTCTAAAGACGAGCCTTGATGATGTCGTCGTCAGCTGCGTCAACAGAGTCGGCGTCGAGGTCAATACCGCGAGCAAACAGCTCCTCACCTATGTCTCAGGCCTCGGGCCCCAGCTGGCAAAGGGTGTCGTTGAATACCGGAACGAGCATGGCCCCTTCAGGACGCGGGAGGAACTGAAAAAGGTGCCGCGCCTGGGTCCGAAGGCCTTTGAACAGGCAGCAGGGTTTCTCCGTATCCGTAATGCCGAAAACCCGCTTGACGCAAGCGCTGTCCATCCGGAAAGCTATCACATCGTCTCTGCCATGGCAAAGAACAATTCCTGCTCTGTTGCAGACCTGATGAATTCAGCAGAACTCAGGAGCGGCATCGACCTTGGACATTACGCAACCGATACCGTCGGCATGCCGACTCTGACAGATATTATGACTGAACTTGCCAAGCCCGGACGTGACCCGCGCGAGCAGTTCGAGGCCTTCAGTTTTGCAGAGGGCGTCTCTAAAATAGAAGACGTGCATCCGGGCATGAGGCTCCCGGGCATTGTCACAAATATTACGGCCTTCGGTGTTTTTGTGGATATTGGCGTGCACCAGGACGGCCTCGTCCATATCAGTGAGCTCTCAGACAGATATGTAAAGGATGCCGGCGAGGTGGTAAAAGTGCACCAGAAGGTGATGGTCACGATAACTGCCGTAGACCAGCAGAGAAAACGCATCGGTCTTTCGATGAAGGACAAACGGCCGGTCAGGGAAGCCCCGGCGCAGAAAATGCCGGCAAAAGAGAGATCTGCCGTACCGAAGGTCCCGGTCGTGAAAAAAGAAAGCAGACCCGAACGGTTTACCAATACCCCCTTTGCAGACGCCCTAAAAAAGAGGCTGCCCTGATGGCAAAGGACGTGACGACAGCCGGGCGTTCTTCTCTTACCCGTTTTGCATGGCTTTCGATTTCTGCAGCCATTGTCACTATGGGACTGAAGACTGTTGCCTATCTGCTGACCGGTTCGGTCGGTCTGCTTTCAGATGCAATGGAATCCCTGGTCAATCTTGTTGGTGCGCTCATGGCACTGGCAATGTTAACCGTGGCAGCACGCCCGGCCGACGAAGACCATCAATATGGACACAGCAAGGCCGAATACTTCTCCAGCGGAGTCGAAGGGACACTGATACTGTTGGCGGCCATCAGCATCGCCGTGGCAGCAGGGCAGCGCCTTATTCACCCTAAACCACTTGAACAGATCGGCCTCGGACTGGGTGTTTCTGTAGCGGCCTCTTTGGTAAACCTGTTTGTGGCCCTTGTTCTGTTAAAGACTGCGAAAAAGCACGAATCAATAACTCTCAAGGCTAATGCTCATCACCTTCTGACTGATGTCTGGACCTCAGTGGGTGTCGTGGTCGGCGTCGGGGCAGTGGCTATCACCGGCTGGGAACGGTTAGACCCCATTGTCGCCTTCATCGTCGCCGGGAATATAGTCTGGTCAGGGGTCCGTATCGTGCGGGAATCTGTACTGGGACTTATGGATACCGCACTGCCGCCTGAGGAGCTTAAGACAGTAGAGAAAGTCCTGGAAAAGTTCTGTGAGACGGACATTCAATGCCATGAGCTGCGTACACGCCAGGCAGGTTCAAACCGCTTTGTATCACTCCACGTGCTTGTTCCCGGATATTGGACTGTCGACCAGGGTCATAAACTTCTGGAGCATATGGAGGAAGATATCAGGTGTGCGTTGCCGAATGTCACGGTATTAACCCATCTGGAGTCAATGCACGACCCTGCCTCCTGGGATGATACCCATAAGGACTCCGGGAAGACATAAGGAAATCTCCTGTTCATACAGGCTTTATCATGAGAAGAAGAAGGGCTGTCCCGAATGCTTTCGGAACAGCCCTTTCTGTAACGACCAATAACTAAAGCGCCTTTTAGTGGCGCGCCCTGAGGGAGTCGAACCCCCGACCTGCGGATTCGTAGTCCGACGCTCTATCCAGCTGAGCTAAGGGCGCACATTGGCTGCAACAACAATGGTTACTTCTTGATGCCGCTCTTCAGGAGCATCGCGTACTTGGGATGCTCGAACGGATGGATTGCCGGAAACTTGGAATAAAGCCAGCCCTTGAATACTTCCTTGTCGCCTTCCATGACAACAACCCTTACCGCAGGGTTGTTCAGCTCATTTGACATCGAGGTGATCGAAAGTCCTTCCATCTTGAAATCAGGCAAAAAGTCGCCAACTTTGACGGTCAGATTTGAATTCGGTATCTTCACATCGCTGTTAAGATTTGCCGTCAACTCCGAGCTCTTCTTTGTCGCCTTGTCCTCTATAACCAGGATAACACCCTTCCATTTTCCCTTGACTGCATCAGGAAGGGCAACTTTCATCTCGCCCTTCGGCATAACCACACCGCCGGCCCCAGGCTTATTCATTCCTGGTTGACCAGGAGGAAGCTGTCCCGGCTGTCCGGGTGCGCCTGCAGGCGGACCGACTGGCTGTCCCTGCTGTCCGGTTGAACCCGGGAACGGAACGGCCGGTTGCTCCTGTTTCTTCTTGCAGGCACCTACTGCGACAAGCAGTGTCAGGCTGCATGCTACTGCCAAGATCTTTTTCTTCATCCAAAACCTCCTTGTGATACGTTAGCCGTCAAAGACGTTAACCTTGATTATTATCAGCACAAAACTGATCACAGCTTCTGCCAAAAAATGGCGGAGAGGCAGGGATTCGAACCCTGGGTAAGGTCTTACCCCCACAACCGCTTAGCAGGCGGCTCCCTTCGGCCGCTCGGGCACCTCTCCCAAAACATTATATAATAGCAACATGCTTCCGGCTTTGTAAAGGAACCAACAAGGCATAATAACCGGTAATAACACATACTGCGAGGAACAGTCATCCATCAGTGTGTCCCGGCATCGTCCTTATGCAAATTGCAGACAGTTCATATATAATTCATATATACTATCCCGGGGGCTGAACAAACTTCGGGAAGCGCGAAAATACGAACATGATAGAACTATTACGACAACACAGGTGGGTGCTTGATTTCCTTGACATCTTTCTAGTCTCGGTTATCATCTACCGCTTGCTCCGGATCATCAAGGGCACCAAGGCGGCCCAGATGCTGATCGGGCTGGGCATGCTGCTGCTGGCCTCTCTTGCATCGCGGCACCTGGAACTATTCACGATCGACTGGCTGGTCCAGAGCTTCTGGGCCCAGATCGTGATCGCGATGGTCGTGCTTTTTCAGCCTGAGATCAGAAGGGCATTGGCCCACATCGGCGAGGCCCAGTTCCTCTCGACCTTCACCAAGGCGGAAGAACTCAAATCTCTCGAAGAAGTGGTCAGGGCTGCGGTCTCACTCGCAAACAGGAAGATAGGCGGCCTTATCGTTATTGAGCGGGATACGAGCCTCAAGGACTTTGTTGAGGTAGGCACACTGCTCGACGCAAAAGTCTCGAAGGAGCTCCTGCTCAGCATTTTTCATCCGACATCTCCGATCCATGACGGCGCAGTCATCATCAAGGGGAACCGGATAGCCGCAGCCGGGTGTTTTCTGCCGATAACACTCAGGTCTGAGGTCGACAAGGCACTGGGGACACGGCACAGGGCAGGCATCGGCCTTACCGAGGAGACAGACGCCGTAGCGATCATTGTTTCGGAGGAACTTGGCGCGATCTCTGTAGCCATTGACGGCAAACTCGAAAATAAAATAGACATGGGGGCCCTGAGGGATCTGCTGACGGACCTGTTTACGGTAAAGAAGGTGACAAAATGAGGCGGCTGCTGACAGAGAACCTCGGTCTCAAGATATCGGCAATTCTGATTGCACTCTTCCTGTGGTACTTTGTCACGTCCCGCGGACAATCTGAAATGTCGGTTGAGGTACCCATCGAATTCAGGAATATCCCGGTCGGCCTCGGCATAGTCAGCAGCAGCAGCAAGCTGGCTGTTGTGAATGTCAGAGGGCAGGAACAGCTCATGAAGAACATCAAGGCATTAAACATCAGGGTCATGGTCGATCTCAGCAAGGCAAAAAAGGGAGAAGGCACTTTCTATATCAACAAAGACGAGATAAAGCTGCCTTATGCAATGACAGTGACAACCGTGTCGCCATCTTCGTTCAGGGTCAGAATGGACGAAACCGCAACAAAAACAGTAGTGGTCACGCCTCTTATTACCGGGGTTCCGGAGCAGGGCTATGCAATAAAAACAGTAGAGGTTGAACCCCTGAACATTATGGTGCAGGGGCTGAAGTCTGATGTCAGAAAAATAACCGGTCTCAAGACAGAGGCCCTCGACATTACCGGGCTCTATGAATCGGTCTCGCAGAATCTGGATATCGACACGGCCGGGACCAATGTAACACCGGAGGTAGCATCAGTAAAGGTCAAGGTCGTAATCACGGGGAGGAAGAAATGAGACTTTTTGGCACAGACGGCATCAGGGGGAGTATTAACCGGCATCCAATGACACCGGAGAATGTATTGCGGGTCGGCATGGCTGCGGCTACGGTCCTCAGAAAAAAACACCATGGCCGTAATATGGTGTTGATAGGCAAAGACACAAGGCTTTCGGGCTACATGATCGAAAGCGCCCTTACCTCGGGCATCTGTTCGATGGGGATGAACGTAACGCTCGTCGGCCCTGTCCCGACTCCCGGGATCGCTTATCTGACGCGGACACTCAGGATCGATGCGGGCATCGTCATCTCGGCGTCTCATAACCCTTTCCAGGACAACGGGATCAAGTTCTTTTCGTATGACGGGTTTAAACTTCCGGATGCAACTGAGCAGCGCATTGAGGAACTCGTTGCGGACGACAATCTGGTACGATATCGCTCGAAGGGCGAAGAGGTCGGCAAGGCGTTCCGGCTTGATGATGCTACCGGAAGGTATATCGAATATATCAAATCCACGCTTCCCCGGGGCCAGTCCTTTGAGGGAATGAAGATCGTTATTGACTGTGCAAATGGTGCCGCATACAAGACCACCCCGTGGCTTCTCCGCGAACTTGGGGCAGAGGTGATTGCCATCCACGACAAGCCGAACGGTGTCAATATCAACCTTGACTGCGGGACACTCCACATGGAAGAGGTCCGGAAGGCGGTGCTGCACCACAAGGCCGACGCAGGAATTGCTCATGACGGAGATGCCGACAGGGTCCTGCTCTGTGACGAAAAAGGTCGCGTCGTCGACGGGGACCAGGTGATGGGGATCTGTGCCGCCGACATGCACGCACAGGGCAGACTCCATGGCGAAACGGTCGTCGCAACGGTGATGAGCAATATCGGCCTGGAGAAGTTCCTGGAACGGCACGGCATCAGCCTGATTCGGACAAAGGTCGGTGACCGCTATGTTGTCGAAAAGATGCTGGCCGGAGGGTACAACCTTGGCGGCGAGCAGTCCGGGCACATTGTTTTCCTCGATCTGAACACTACCGGAGACGGCCCGATAACGGCCATGCAGGTCTTAAGTGTCATGAAGAAAAAGGCGATGAGTCTTTCGAAACTGGCATCAGAAATCAGGCTCTACCCCCAGGTCCTCATGAACGTCGTCGTGGAAAAAAGACAGGACATCCGTTCAATCCCCGAGATCGAACAGGCGATAAAGTCTGCAGAAAAAAGTCTCGGGAGCAGCGGCCGCATACTGGTCAGGGCCTCGGGCACTGAGCCGAAGATACGGGTGATGCTTGAGGGCAAGGACCTCAAGACCATAACAAGACTCGGCAGAGATATCTCAAAGGTGATCATTGAGAAGATGAAGTAGCCTGGGGTCAGTATGACCGTTTTTGTTCCCTTTCTCTGCGGGATATCCCTTTTCTATCTCTTCGCCTGGTTCCCCGTCATATCAGGCTTCGTCTTTCTCTCGGCGTCCGTTCTGGCAGCTTACCGGAAAAAAATTCTAATCATACTGTTCATTATCCTCGGTATCGGCTACGCCTTTGTCCGTTTCACTCCGGAATCCGGGCCTTCTGAGATATGGAACAGGGAACTGCGGCTCAGCGGACGGTTCATCCCCGGGAAAGAGACCTCTGCCTCAGGCCGCGAAATCCGGACGTTCAGACCCGACACGGTAACAGACGAGGACTCCGGTGAAGAGCTTGAGGCGCTGGACAATGAAACCTTCACCCTGTTTTCGGACATAGAGGCAGATTACGACAGACAGTACGAAATCCTGATGAAAACCGGAAAAGACCGTTCGAAAATGAACCCAGGCGGCAGCCAGTTAAACAGACCTTACGGCACTCTGATTGCAGCGGAACTCGCCGGGGAAGCCGGGGAGCCGCCCTTCACGGTCTCCGCGCGCTTCGATGCATACCGGGACAGGCTGAACCGCTATCTGCTTAATAATTTCAGCCCTGATTCAGCAGGACTGATCATATCAATAACCACCGGGAAAACAGACTATATAAGTGAAGGGCTGAAAAATGCGTTCAAGGCGACCGGCCTGACCCATATCCTGAGCATATCCGGCTCGCACTTCGGCCTTTTTTCGGTCCTGCTCTTCGGGGTGTTCACCTTCCTGATAAAGAGACTCCCGCATGCGGTCCTTTTGAGGCTGACCGTCTACACCACCCCATCAGAGGTTGCCGCAGTGCTCACGGTCCCGTTCATGGTCTTCTATCTCGGACTTTCCGGAAGCAGCCCGCCGGCAGTAAGGTCGTTCATTATGATCACTCTTTTTCTTGCCGGTCTTCTTGTCGGCAGGAAAGGGTTCTGGCTGAACTCACTCTGCTTTGCCGGCTTTCTCCTTGCGTTATGGGACCCGGCCGTTATCCTGGGACTTTCGTTCCAGCTGTCTTTCCTCGCAGTCCTCTTCATCGGCTATTACACGGAAAGGGAAAAACAGAACAAGACGGACGAGGCAATTGAAGAAGACAGCAAGGTCATCCGGTTCCTGAAATATCCTGTTCTGCTGACCCTGGTGGTGACACTCGGCACCGCTCCGCTCGTTGCCTACCATTTCCATTACTATTCCCTCATCTCCCCTGTTGCCAATCTTATCGGGTCGCCGCTTATCGGCTCTGTCCTGGTCGCCCTGGCCCTTATCTCATCCTTCTCCTACCTGGTAACCGGTGTATATCTGCTGAAGCCTCTCGTCGGATTTGCGTCAGACTGGTCCATAAAACTTGTCCAATTATTATCTGAAATTCCTCACGCTGACATCAATATTCCTGCCTTCCCTCCGGTGCTCTGCCTGACCTTTTATGGCGGGCTTATCGTGTATCTTTTTTTCGAAAGAAGAAAGGTCCTTCTCCTCGCTCCTCTTCTGCCCTTTGCCGTATGCGCGCTCTTCGCATTTTTTTCGAAGGAGGAAATACGAATCACCTTCCTCGACGTTGGGCAGGGAGATTCAGCTGTTGTGCAGTTCCCTGACAAAAAAACCATGGTTGTCGACACAGGAAGGACCGGCTGGGAGACAATGGCCTTTCTGAAATATCTGGGCGTCAGAGAGGTCTCTGCGCTCGTACTGACGCATGCGCATCCTGACCACTGCGGGGGAAAGGATTATATAAAGGAAAGGTTCGGCGTTAACGAGATCTGGGAGAACGGCCCGGAGGATCAGGAGACGCCAGCGAGGTCCCCGGCTGCCGGCCATTCTACCAGACATGCTACCGGACATAGAGTGGTGGAACGGGGTGACATCGTCACGGGCGAGGGATATGAAGTTGCCGTACTGCATCCGTATAAGGAATTCTATACCTTTGACGACAATGATTTCATTGCTGAAAATAATGCGGCGATAGTCCTGCGTGTCAAGGGACGAAAACATTCCTTCCTCCTGACCGGTGACATCGAGAAGGAGGCAGAGGAAAATCTCACGCACTTAGGAGAATGGCTCAGGAGCGACGTAATAAAGATACCGCACCACGGTGGCAGGACCTCTGCCAATCCACAATTCTTTGCCGGGGTCGCGCCGTCAATCGCCGTCATCTCTGTCGGCAGGGAGAACAACTTCGGACATCCCAGCCCGGAGATGCTCGAAGAGCTTCAGAATGTGCGGGTATTGCGGACAGACCTTGACGGAGCCGTAAAAATAACCGAGACAGGGGACGGGCTTGAGGTAAGGACTTACAAAGATTACGCCTTCGAGAAGGCAGACACACTACAGAAAGAGTTGCGGAATATCAGGAGGCTGTTTGAGACGTGGTAGCGGGTGCACTTTTTCAACAGCCTGTTAGGGGGGAAAAGACGGAACTATCTGTTCAGGACCTTTGCGGCGTCTTTGGCGAAATAGGTAAGGATCAGGTCGGCGCCTGCGCGCTTGATCGAGGTGAGGATCTCGATCATCGCCCGCTCTTCATCGATCCATCCGAGCTTTGCGGCGGCCTTC
>JBARHQ010000210.1:0-32227 GCA_049799315.1 Thermodesulfovibrionales bacterium
CCCCTTTAAAGTGTTTGAAGAAACCAATGCAATATCCCAGGCCTGCTGTCCAAAACAACTAGCGTTTTTCAGCCAGATAAGACCGGTCAGGTTATCGGTAACCGTGCCATTTCCATTATTTGTAAAGCGCGGATTAGGCCAGGGAACACCCGGCTTAAGGTCTGCATCCTGTCCCGTGCCTGTGCACAGAATAACACCAACAACTCCTGAGTCGGAACAGGTCTTCTGTCCACTCTCCCATGTAACCGCAGGCGCGATGGGATTGTTGCTGCGGACGGGCCAGACGTTGTTGATGCCCGCCGCTGTCTTGGCACCGCTGTTGTACACGAGGCCTTCGGACATAGTGACGTACCACGCCCAGAGCAGATTGGACGCATTGGTACTGGACGACCAATAGTTGCCCGACTGAATATTACTAAACCCCTGTGTATTAAGGAACACTGCGGAATTTGACTCCTCAGTGTGCACCATTGTTTCAAGCTCCACAACAGCCGGAACCCGCCAGTCGGTAAAGCCGCAGAGCCCGCCGGAGGCATTAACGGTGCCCTGCACGTAATCCAATGTTGCCTGCCAATCTAATGCTGTCCCGACCGGGGACTGCATCCACATAAGTCCTGTGAGATTATCTGTCACACAGGCAGCCTGCGAGCCCGTGCCAACGGTGAAGCGCTGCCCAACTGAAACACCGGCCTTCCAGTCACCATCCTGTCCTGTACCGCCACAGGATATTGCGGACCCCGATACTGCGTAGCAGGTGTTCTGGCCCGTTTTGGGAAGCTGCACTGTTGAGGCATCTGCAGCATGTCCAAAAAAAACAATGATACCAATTGCAACAGCAAGAAATCTGTTCATTTGTTAATCCTCCGTCCGCGTCGCCTCTAAAGGAAACTTCTTAAGCATATATAAAACGTACCCTTTGAAATACGAATTTGAACAGCTCTCCCCTATTTCTTTTTCTCCTTCTTCTCTGCCGTCTTTTTCACCGGAGCGACAGCCCCGGCCTCTTTCTTCTGAAGGGCTGAAGGTCCTTTTTTCTCAAGTGCGGCAGGACCCTTCGTCTGCAGGGCGTGACTGGTTCCGCCGCGTTCGAGCGTCCCCAAAACAGAGCTCTCCCGGACCATGACCACCTTCTCATGGTCAATGGTAAATTCCCTGGCCATATACTTTTCAAAAAGCACGTTGTCCCCGGGCTTCACTTCAGTCGCAACAAACTTCTTCTTACCCTTGACGTCCTTGTTGTCTTCCGGCTCATATCTGCCGGGTCCTGCGGACTCGACAATACCCCACTGGGGCTTCTCTTTTGCCGCCTCGGGGATGAAAATGCCGCCTGCGGTCCGCTCCTCAGACTCCGTTGCCCGAATGACCACCCAATCATGTAATGGTTTTATTTTCATAAATTGCATCTCCTTTGTTTGAAATCTATTTGTTTATAGTATATCAAAAATGCCCGTCTTATTTATGGTATGGTGGATTCCGGACCCCTGGGAACGTTGACAAAAAATCGCCATAATTCTTAATATATATTTCTATGGTTGCACTGGTTGCACGCGCCCGTGTTCGGGCCGCCCAAAACGGTATGGGCTCTTTTTCTTGCCGAAATACGGGAGGATATGCAAGATTTTTATGGATAAGGAAAGCTCAGGAATCAATGTTACTGTCTTTTTTTGCAGGCAATTAGACCCAAATCAGGACGTTAACAGACGCGACCTCGAAAAGGAAATGGGCAAGCGGATACGTTTTTTCCCCCTGCCGTGCAGCGGCCGAATCGATGCGCTTCATCTCATGCGTGCCCTCGAAGCAGGGGCTGATAAGGTCTATGTTATCACCTGTCCCGAAGGAGCATGTCATTATCGTGAGGGGAACGTACGCGCAAAAAAACGCATTGCCTATGCCCAGAGTTTGATAGAAGAAATTGGCCTCGATCGTGAGCGCCTCGAGTTGATTGTTACCTCTCCCGGGAAACGCGCAACCATTGATGAACTGACACGGAATCTTCTCGCCCGGGACGCATCGACCGTGACATCTCAGATGAAGGGGAACAAGGCGTGAAGATAAAAACGGCTGACGATAAAGGAGTAAATGCATGATTACTGGTGAAAGAAAACCCATATCGGAAATTAAGGAGATGCTTAAGCCCTACAGAAAGATCCTGGTGGTAGGCTGCGGGTCCTGCGTGGCCGAGTGTGCGGCGGGAGGCGAAAAAGAGGTCGGCCTTCTCTGTTCCGCACTCCGCATGGACGCAAAGGCATCGGGCAACGCACTGGAAATACGCGAGATGACATTGGACCGCCAGTGTGTCTATGAGTTTATAGATCAGTTGACGGACGTTATCGGTCAATATGATGCTGTCCTTTCCCTGGCTTGCGGCGCAGGTGTGCAGGCTGTTGCTGAGGTCTTTCCGAAGGTCAGTATATTTCCGGCCCTCAATACAACCTTCCTGGGTGAGACAAAGGAGGCAGGCCTCTGGGTCGAAAACTGCCGTGGCTGCGGCGACTGTAAACTCGGATTTTTCGGTGCTGTATGCCCGGTAACGCGCTGCGCCAAGGGGCTGTTCAATGGCCCCTGCGGCGGCTCCAGGACTGACCGCTGCGAGGTCGATCCCGACGTGCCCTGCGCATGGCAGCTCATTGTCACCAGACTCGAAGATGCAGGTCGTCTCGACCTTCTGAAGAAGGTCCATCCCCCTGCGGACTGGTCAAAGCAGCAGGGGAAGGGACCCAGGAAAATCAAGAGGGAGGACCAGCGCACGTGATAACTGAAAGCCGGCTCAAAAAGGTTTTGCATAAAGGAGATTTCGCAGTTACCGCAGAGTGCGGTCCGCCAAAGGGCGCCGACCCCGAGGTTGTCAGGAGTAAAGGAAAAATCCTCAAGGGTTATGTGGACAGCGTCAATGTTACCGACAACCAGACAGGGGTAGTCCGTCTTTGCAGTCTCGCTGCCTGTGCCCTGCTTATAGCCGAAGGGCTTGACCCTGTGCTCCAAATGGTTGTTCGTGACCGTAACCGTATAGCGCTTCAGTCGGACGTCCTGGGGGCCTCTGCCCTCGGCATACGCAACATCCTCTGTCTTTCCGGAGATCATCAGTCCTTTGGCAATCAGCCGCAGGCAAAGGGAGTCTTTGACATCGATTCCATGCAACTGATACAGACCGTGCAGAGGATGAGAGATGCCGGCGAGGTCATCGGCGGTGACAAGCTGACCTCTTCACCTGACCTGTTTATCGGGGCCGTTGCAAATCCCTTTGCGGACCCTTTCAAATACCGGGCTGCGCGTCTCGTTACGAAGGTGGAAGCAGGCGCCGAGTTTATACAGACCCAGTGCATTTTCAACCTCAAACGTTTTAGAGAGTGGATGGGCCTGGTCAAAGAATACGGGATGGCGGATAAAGTCTATATCCTCGGCGGTATTACACCGCTCAAATCTGCCCGCATGGCAGAGTACATGGCAAATAATGTTGCCGGCATGGATATTCCCCAGGAGGTCATCGACAGGATGAAAGCAGTGCCTGCAAAAGAACAGCGGCAGGAAGGGATCAAGATAGCTGTTGAAGCAATACAGGCGCTCAAGGAGATGGGCGGAGTTCACGGCGTCCACATCATGGCTATCGAATGGGAAGAAGCGGTCCCGCAGATCGCGGAAGAGGCGAAACTCTTCCCAAGGCCTCAGGTCTGAGAAAAGCGAGCTATTATGCCACCTAAATATCATATACATACCAGCCCGGCAACCAACCGTTTTCAGCCGATCACAAAGTCGGGAGTCATTGCATGGGAAGAGGGGTGCCTGAAATGCGCCCGCTGCGTAAAAAAAGACTGTGTCTACAAGGTATATGAGAAGCGGGGTATTGATACCCGGCAGATGCTCGAATCCCTTGACAGTGTCTGCATGGACTGCTTCCGCTGTGTACAGGGCTGTCCGAATAAACTTATCCAGAAGGGGCTCAATCCCTCATATAAAGCACTCGGAGACCATTACTGGACGCCGGAGATCATTTCAGGGCTCTGGTCTCAGGCAAATGCAGGCCGCATCCCGGTTTCCGGCGGAGGCTACGGAGGTCCTTTCTCAGGTCCGGGTTTTGACGCCATGTGGACAGATATGTCCGAAATTGTCCGGCCCACGCGGGATGGTATTCATGGCCGTGAATACATAAGCACAATCACGGATATCGGCCGCAAGGTTATGAACCTGGAATTCGATCATACGGGACAGCTTTCGATCAACCCGCCGCCCGTTGTCGAAATACCTCTGCCGCTCCTGCTTGACCTGCTTCCATGGTCGCCGCCACGTAAAGGAATTAATCGCGCCTTTCTTGAGGCCGCGAGGTCTTTGGGCACCTTTGCCATAATCCGGCAGAGCGACTATGATGCAGGGATGGAAGAATATCTTCCCAATATTGTTCTGTACGTTGATGGAAAGGTATCCGATATCGATCCCGCTGTTCTCGACACCATAAAGTTGATAGAAATCCCGTACGGGAAAGAGGTCATGGCCAGCCAGAAAGCCTTAAAAGAAAAGCACCCCGGCCTCGTGACCATTATCCGGATGGAAATAAGTCCGGATTCATCTGAAAATATCGTACGTCTCACTGCAGAAGGTGCTGAAGCGATACATCTTGTTGCCGATGAATATGGTAATGAGTACGGCCATAAATCCGGCAATGAAAAGGCCGGCAAGCCTCTGTTCATAAAAGAGCGGATGAGGGAGATACATCTTTACCTTGTGGAAAAGGGAGTGCGTGACCAGATCACCCTTATCGCAGGCGGTGGCATTGCTATGGCGGAACATGTGGCAAAGCTGATCATATGCGGGGCAGACGTACTGTCCGTTGACATTCCGCTGCTTGTTGCCATGGAGTGCAGGGTCTGCCGGCGTTGCAAGGAAGGTATTGCGTGTCCTGTGGAGCTTGACGGAGTAGACCCTGTCTGGGGTTCCAGCCGTGTCAGAAATCTCATGGCAGCCTGGCATAACCAGCTTCTTGAGATACTTGGGGCTATGGGTATCCGCGAGGTCAGGAGACTTCGGGGCGAAATGGGGCGCGCCATGTTCTTCGAGGACCTTGAAAAAGATATCTTTGCCGCTCTGGGCAGAAAGGGTTGATGCAATGACAAAAGGAATGCAGACAATCGCGCTGCCTAAAATAAAGAAGGCGCCAAGCCGTTTCCGTAACGCGCTTGGTAAATACCGCATAACATTGACAAAGGACTGCAACAACTGCGGACTCTGCGTAACCCTCTGCCCTTACGGCGTATACAAGCCGGGCTCAAGGAAGCCAAAGGTAGCTGCTGATCATCTCTGTCTGGGGTTTCCCTGCAGCGCCAACGACTTTCACTGTGTAAGCAGGTGCCCTGAAAAAGCGATACTCTTAAGTCTTAATCCTTCCTTTGAAATTCTCGGGGACAGCCGGTGGTCTGCTGATCTGCTTGCCAGTGCGTGGCATATGGCAGAGACCGGAGAAATCCCCTATCAGGGACTGAACTATAAGACCGGGAATTCAGGGGGCGGGTTCGATAAACTCCGGTTTATCTTTCCGAGGGGAAAAGCGCTGGATATCCCTGATGAAGAGGTATCCACAACCGTCGAACTGAACCGCTCCGGGGATTCCAGGCCAAGTGTCACGATCGATGTTCCGTTTTATTTCGGGGGAATGTCGTTCGGCTCCGTCAGTATCGTGACTATTCTCTCCCGGGTCAGGGCTGCTGCAGCGCTTAACACGTTCTGCTGTACCGGCGAAGGCGGATACCCTGAGGAACTGATTCCTTATGATGATCACATTATTACGCAGGTGGCGACCGGACTCTTCGGCGTCAGAGAAGAGACGCTCAAGAGGGTCAGGATCGTGGAATTCAAGTATGCGCAGGGCGCGAAACCCGGCCTCGGCGGCCATCTCCTCGGTGACAAGGTGACGGCCCGCGTGGCCAGCATGCGCGAGGCAGTGGCAGGAAGCGCTCTGTTTTCACCGTTTCCGTTCCATAGCGTCTACTCGGTGGAAGACCACAAAAAACATGTGGATTGGATAAAGGAGACAAACACCCGCGCCCTCGTATCGGTAAAGGTTTCGACGCCGACAGATGTGGACATGGTTGCCGTTGGAAGTTATTATGCCGGCGCACACATCGTTCAACTTGACGGAAGTTACGGCGGCACCGGAGCCGCACCTGATATCGCGAAAAAGAATATTGCGATGCCTATCGAATATGCGGTACCCAAGGTCCATAAATTCCTTTCAGAAGAGGGCATCAGGGATAAGATAACAATTATCGCCAGCGGCGGCATACGCTCTGCTTATGACATGGCAAAGGCGATTGCTCTGGGCGCCAACGGCGTCTGTCTCGGCACAGCCGATCTCGTGGCCCTCGAGTGCATCCGCTGCCACCACTGTGAGTCCGGCCGCGGCTGTGCGCGGGGGATAGCAACAACGGATGTGGAACTGACGGAACTCATGGAACTCGAATGGGCAACCCAGCGCATCATCAATATGTATATGACCTGGCGAAGGCAGTTCATCGACATTCTTAAACGTCTGGGCTTGAGGAGTGTCACCGAGCTTGTCGGCCGCTTTGATCTGATCGGCCACCTTGATTATATAAAGCAGGAAGACCTGGAGGGCGAGTTGGAGATATGAAAAAGAAAACCATAGCAGAGTCAATCATAGACTCGCGATACCACTTTCGTGAGGCTGACAAGCTGGTAAAACAGGCCGGGATAGAAGCTGAAGAGGGGGGGTGTGGTGTCACCGGGTTTGCCTGTAGTATACCGGTGAGCGGCCGCCATATCTTTGAACCGTCGGTCCAGATGCACAACAGGGGAAACGGCAAAGGTGGCGGTCTTGCAGCTGTAGGCTTAATCCCTGCCCAGTTAGGAGTAGACCGGGACACGCTTGACAATGATTTTCTCCTGAACATTGCGGTCATTGACGAGACAGTACTTCCGGATATGGAAGCACGCTTTATCCGTCCTTACTTCCGGGTCAGCCATGAGGCATTCATCCCGACCATTGACAATTACCGGGATGTTGCCCTCGAGGTGAAGCCCCCTGCGGTGAAGCGTTATTTTGTGCGGGTAAAGCCTGAAGTACTCGCGCGCTTCCAAAAGGAACGCGGCCTTGAAATGCTGTCCTACGACAAGGCTGAGGAAGAATTCATCTTCCAGAATACCTATCAGTTGAACCTTGCCCTTTACAGTTCCCTTGGTGAAAAAAGGGCCTTTGTGCTCTCCCACGGCAAAAACATGATGATATTGAAAATCGTCGGTTATGCTGAACAGGTGGCCCAGTACTACCAACTCGAAAACTTCAAGGCCCATAGCTGGATAGCCCATCAGCGCTATCCTACCAAGGGCCGCGTCTGGCATCCCGGCGGCGCTCATCCCTTCATAGGTCTTAATGAAGCCCTGGTGCATAACGGCGACTTCGCGAATTATTATTCCGTATCAGACTATCTCCGCCAGCGGAACGTGTACCCGCTTTTCCTGACCGATACCGAGGTCTCTGTCCAGGTGTTCGATCTCATGAACAGGGTATACGGATACCCTCTTGAATATATCATTGAAGCCCTTGCCCCTACAGGAGAAATGGACTTTGATCATCTACCGGAGGAAAAACAGCACATATACCGGCAGATCCAGAGGGCCCATATACATGGCTCTCCCGACGGTCCATGGTTTTTTATTATCGCCAGGAACGATGTTCAGAAAAAACAGTTCCAGCTTATCGGGATCACTGATACTGCCATGCTCAGGCCTCAGGTCTTTGCCCTGCAGAAGGGTGAGGTGGAGATAGGACTGATCTGCTCTGAAAAACAGGCTATTGATGCAACACTTGAGAGTCTTGCAGAGGAAGATCCGCGCTTTGGTAAAGTGGCAGACCATTACTGGAACGCCCGTGGTGGAAGTTACACGGATGGTGGCGCCTTTATCTTTACGGTAAAGGAGACCGGGCAGGGAAAAATGACCCTCAACTGCACGGATAAATTCGGACGGCTTGTTGATGTTCCGACGGAGCAGGAGCCGTTTGACAACCGGGCCAGGCTGCAGACCGCACCGGCATCTCCGTCGAATCAGGCTATTGATGTTTTAAAATACCTGTCTGAAAAGAACCCGGATGTCGTCTTCTCTGATTTGAAACAGCGCTTCCTGCAATGGGACTATGCGCAGTTTTCTGCCTTCCTGGACGATATCGTCACCCTTGCACAGAAGGATGATCAGAGGGAGGCGTCGATAACGCTTCTTTCGCTTCTTCTGGACCGGCGCTATCCGACCGGAAAGATGAGACGGCGTTCCGTGATCGAGATGATCTCGAATGCTCTTGATTCGATCTTCAGGTCCGTTCCTCTGATAGGTAAAACTGCCGGAGCCGGCTCTTTGTCCTGCTGCAGAATAGATTTTGATAGCCGCCATGCGCTTCGCAGCCCGGGTAATGCGGAAAAGGTCCTGGTTGCAGACGCTTCAAAGTTCCAGCCTGAAGGTGATGAATCCTTCTCCCGCATTATCTCGGGAGCATACAGCCTCGGGTGGAAGCGGTTCATCTGTTTTGGCCAGCGTGGCCAGCGTTTTCTGGGATGCGGATTCGGTCCCGACACGATGGGTGTCCGCATCGATTCCTTTGGTTCTTCCGGAGACTATCTCGGCTCCGGCATGGACGGTCTTGAAATCTATGTGCACGGCAATGCGCAGGACCAGCTCGGGCAGATCATGAAATCAGGCAAGCTGGTTGTATACGGAGATGTAGGCCAGACCTTTATGTACGGCGCCAAGGGTGGCGAGGTCTACGTGCTCGGAAATGCGGCAGGCCGTCCTCTCATCAATGCCGTCGGAAAACCGAGGGTTGTCATTAACGGCACTGCGCTCGACTACCTCGCAGAGTCCTTTATGGCCGGCGATCCATACAATGGCGGAGGTTTTGTCATTCTTAACGGCATGACCTTTGATAAAGACGGAAAGGTGATCCCCCAGGAGGTACCCTACCCGGGGTCGAATATCTTCTCGCTCGCCTCAGGCGGAGCTATTTTTGTCCGCGATCCTCATCAGAGCATCGTAGAGGAGCAGTTAAACGGCGGGCAGATACTACCCTTCACTGAAAAAGACTGGAAGCTGATACTGCCTTACCTGAAGGAGAATGAGCGCCTTTTCAACATCCCGATTGAAGAACTCCTCACGGTAAACGGCGAAAAACGCAAACCAGAGAAGGTTTATCGCACCATCGGGGCCGTAAAGCTGTCCGTGCTTTCCTCAAGCGCCACCGCTGCCGCTGCAGTTGCCGTTACCATGAATGAAGAGTGGGGAGAAGAAGATCAAGAAGATTAGAGGATCGTTTTAATCGGCAAAGGGTTGTTATTCCGGCGTCTCGTACCAGAAGCAGGGTCGAGACGCCCTTTTTTCCAAAAAATGATGATGAGGTAATTGGCTATGTGCAGACTTGCTGCTATAACATCAAGAGAATATATATCACCGATCGAGCCTATCCTTGCCCTCGAGACGATGAAGGAGGGACACGACGGCTCCGGGCTGGGCCTCACCCTCAAGGACCTTGGCGGTGAGTTTGAGGGCTTAAAGAAATATCCCATCATGTCGGGTATCTGCTCAAATAAAGGCGTTGCAATCATTGACAGCTATCTGGACAAACTCGGTTTCAAGCTCAAATACGTCTGGACGCCTAAATTAAAAGCCGTGAAAGGGATTGTACCCCGTGATTACTACTTTGCGAGGGTCTACGACTATCCCGAGTTTTACAAAGACAAGTCTCTCGCCGAGCAGGAAGACCTCCTCATAAACACGCGACTCGCCCTCAGGAAGATGGGGGAGCCCGAAGAAACATTGTTTGTCTTCTCTTTTTATCCGGATGTCCTTACCCTCAAAGAGGTGGGCGATCCCCTGCAGGTGGCTGAATTCTTCAGCCTCGACAAGGACAACCTCAAGGCCAAGATCATCTTTGCCCAAGGCAGACAGAACACGAACTATGCTATTTATCTCTATGCCTGCCATCCGTTCTTCATTCAGGGCTACTGTTCGATGACAAATGGCGAGAATACGGCCTTTGTCCCGATCAGGGAATTCCTCTCAAGCAGGGGCTTTCCCGGGTACATGGGCTATAACAGCGACAGCGAGGTCTTTACGCACATCCTGCATTATGCAACAAGACAGTTGGGCTTTCCGCTCCATTACTACAAGGATGTCATAACCCCGCTTAAGGCTGAAGAGATCGAAAAGAGACCGGACAGGGACGCCCTCCGTCTGGTGAAGCAGTCGATGAGGCAGCTCTGCATCGACGGCCCGAATATGGTCATCGGCTTTACCCCCGATGGGACCGTCTTTATGGTACAGGACGCCAAGAAGCTCCGACCGGGTGTCGTCGGCGGGGTCAAAGGCAAATATGCCCTGATGTCTGAAGAATGCGGCGTTGACAGGGCGGTGCCGAAGAGAGACCGGTCAAAGGACATATTCCCGATGAAATACGACATGGTGATAATATCACCAAAGGCAGAGGAGGTACGGGTGTGGAACCAGCTGCACGGTTAGACCATAATCATAAACTGTCACTCAGAGAATTCCCCTATATTATCCGTTGGAGGGACGACCGCTGCACGCGGTGCGGCAAGTGTACCGCAGTATGCCCGGTCAAAGCGATCGTCCCGGCTGTACAGGTCCACAGGGTTGTACGCTCTGAAGGCCCTATCCCTTCGCCCACCGCGAAAAGGACCACGGTCCATGTTGTGGAACAGGTAACTGATATGGAACGTTATTGCACCGGCTGCGGAACTTGCACGCTGGTCTGTCCGAACGAGGCTATCGAACCGGAATTCAACCCTGCCAACAAGCTGCTCCATTATAAGAACAAGGGCGGAGATGGTTACAAGCGGGGGGGGAGGAGGAATGACCCCACCATATCAACGCTTGACCGGCTGAAATTTACCAGGATTTCGATGCTGACCGACCCTGCGCTGGATGCAGGCAGGCATGAATTCAGGATACGGACCCTGCTTGGCAGGATTATGTCACCTGAGGCCATGCCGCTGAAGGTCGTTGACGGAAGCCTTTCTGTGGACAAGAGGGATGTCTTTATCCCTCCTGTCCGTGAAATCTACCCGATCATGATCGGTAGCATGTCGGTCGGTGCGCTCTCTCCTCCGATGTGGGAGGGCCTCGCTATGGGCGTGGCCTATCTCAACGAAGTCGAGGGGATGCCTGTCGTCATGTGCTCGGGAGAAGGCGGCATGCCGCCGAGGCTTCTGAGGTCCCGGTATCTAAAGTATTTCATCATTCAGATTGCGTCGGGATATTTTGGCTGGGACGAGATCGTCAGGGCAATCCCCCATATGATCGAAGACCCTGCTGCGATCGAGATCAAATATGGGCAGGGAGCAAAGCCCGGCGACGGCGGACTCCTAATGGCACAAAAAGTCCTGAAGCTGATCTCGAAGATCCGCGGGGTACCGCAGTTTGTCGATCTGGCTTCACCGCCGACCCATCAGACCAAGTATTCGATCGAGGAGGCTGTCGCCAAGATGATCCAATCGATGTCCATGGCATGGGGTTTCAGGGTGCCGGTCTATCCCAAGATCTCGGGCAGTAAGACAGCCCGTGCGGTGTTGAACAACCTCGCCAGGAATCCCTATGCTGCCGGGCTGAGCATTGACGGTGAGGACGGCGGGACCGGTGCGGCCTACAACGTCTCGATGGACAAGATGGGACATCCGATCGCCTCAAACCTCAGGGACTGCTATCTCGACCTTGTAAAGCAGGGAAAGCAGAATGAGTTGCCGCTGATTGCTGCAGGAGGTGTCGGCAAGAAAGGGAACCTGGCGGCAAATGCCGCAGCCCTGATCATGCTTGGCGCCTCGGCTGTCTCTATCGGAAAATATATTATGCAGACCGCATCGGATTGTTTCGGCGACGAGAACAACCGGTGCAACCTCTGCAACACGGGGCAGTGCCCCCGGGGCATCACAACACAGGACCCGAAACTATACCGCAGACTCGACCCCGATAGAGTAGCTGAACGGGTTGTTGAGGTCTTCAAATCAGCTGATGTAGAGCTGAAGAAGATCTTCGCGCCGATGGGAAGGAGCACTGAACTGCCGATCGGCATGTCGGACGGTCTGAGCATTGACGATAAAGCAATGGCAGAGAGGTTGGGTATAAGCTATGCGTGTTAAGAAAAGTAAAACGTTAAACGTGAAACGTGAAATGAAAAAAGACAACAAACAAAAAAACTCATCACCTTTCACCATTCACGATTCACAAGTTGTGATAAAAGGCAGCATCAAGGGGCAGCGGGTGCCTTCGCGCATCCTGGAAGAGCAGATACAGGAAGCAGTGCAGCAGGGCACCAAAGAACTGTATGTCATCGCCGACGGCCAGCACGGCATAGGCGGCAGGATCTGGCCAAGAGAGCATAAAGTCAGGATCACGGTCGAAGGCCCGGTCGGGCAGCGCGTCGGCAGCATGGGCATGGACGGCACCGAGATCGTGGTGAAAAACAGTGTCTCTGACGATGCAGGCTGGATCAACTGCGGCGCGAAGATCACGGTGCTCGGCGATGTAACGAACGGCGCATTCAATGCCGCAGCTCAGGGCATCCTCTATGTCCAGGGCAGCGGCGGGGCTCGGTGCGACACGATGACCAAGCATAACCCCAGGTTTGATCCGCCGCAGTCCTGGTACTTCAGGAATGTCGGCGACTCCTTTGCAGAGTTCAAGGCAGGCGGCATCTCGGTCGTCTGCGGTGTGAACCCGCGTAATCCCGAAAATATCCTCGGCTACAGGCCATGTGTCGGCATGGTCGGCGGGGTGATCTATTTCCGCGGACCGATCCAGGGATACAGCGATACGGACGTGAAGCTCCTTGACCTGACTGATCAGGATTGGGAATGGCTCACGGACGATATGAAGCCATATCTTGAGGCGATCGACAGAATGCCATACTTCGATGAGCTCACCGGCTCGCGCGAGGCATGGAAAAAGCTGATCGCCTATACACCGCAGGAGAAGAGGTCACGGAAATGGTTCAGGATGACAACGTCCGACTTCAGAAAAAACAACTGGTACAAGGAAGTTGGCCAGGGCGGGATCTTTGCCGAATATCTGGACCATGACCTGACGATATTGCCGTATATAACGACGGGTAAGGAACGGCGCAACAAGCCGGTTTGGGCAAATGAGAAATTTGCGCCGCCCTGCGCTTATGCCTGCCCGTCACAGATACCGTCTCACAAGAGGGCAACGCTGATCAGGCAGGGCCTGCTGCAGGAATCTCTTGAACTGGTCCTGAGGTACAGTCCGCTGCCGGCAACGGTCTGCGGTCAGATATGTCCGAACCCCTGCATGACCAGCTGTTCACGGGGGCAGCTCGACAAACCACTGGATATCAGCAAACTCGGGAGTCTTGCTCTCGATGTCCCGGCGCCAAAGAAAGAAAAGGCGACCGGACACCATGTCGCGGTGATAGGCGGCGGCCCGGGCGGTCTGAGCGCTGCATGGCAGCTCGCGCTTAAGGGCCATTCGGTCGACCTCTACGAGGCGTCAGGGAAACTGGGCGGCAAGATCGAACACTGCATCCCGCGGGAGCGGCTGCCCCATCAGATCCTCGAAAAAGAGCTGTCCCGCTTTGCTGAACTCGGGGTCAACGTCCACCTGAACACGCCCGTGACAAAGACAGTGTTTGACGGGCTTTATCAGGACAGCGAGATTATGGTGATAGCGGTCGGCGCCCAGCAGCCCAGGAAGATCCCGTTCCCCGGCTCTGAGGATGTCATCACCGCCTATGATTTTCTGAAGGAGACGAACAGCGGTAAGATACATGACCTCAACGGCAAAAAAGTGGTCGTCATCGGCGCCGGCAACGTAGGCATGGACGTGGCCTCTGAGGCATTCAATTTCGGGGCCGAATCAGTGATAGCCGTTGATATCCAGAAGCCTGCCGCCTTCGGCAAAGAAGTCGAGACGGCCATGGCAAAAGGTACGCAGATCCTCTGGCCAAGAACCACGGAAAAATACAGCAAAGATGAGGGAAAAATCTATTTTAAAGATGGCTCCTCGCTCGAGGCGGATTTCGTCATCATCTCTGTCGGTGATGTCCCGGTCCTCGATTTCCTGCCTCCTTCTGTAAATACAGAGCGCGGATGGATCTCGGTCAACAATATCAATCAGACATCAGACGTAAAGGTTTTTGCCATCGGTGATGTCACCGCCCTCGGTCTTGTGACCAATGCGATCGGACAGGGCAGGATCGTCGCTGAGACTGTCCATTACCAGATGATGCATGCGCCGCGCAACCCTGAAGTCAAACAGATGATCCCCTATGATCGCATCAAAAAAGAGTACTACGATGTCTGTGTCGGCGACTTCACCCCTGAGCGTGAGGCAAACAAATGCATGTCCTGTGCATCCTGCAGGGACTGCCATATGTGCGAGGCAACCTGCTACTGGGGGGCCATAAGCCGGGTTGATCTTGATGGCGGCAGTTACGAGTATGTCGTCGACGAAGACAAATGCATCGGCTGCGGTTTCTGTGCAGGCATCTGCCCCTGCGGCGTCTGGGAGATGACCGAAAACATTTGAAAAGAGGGGCTATGCTCCTATTTTTTCTTTATTTTAT
The DNA here is from genome assembly GCA_049799315.1 of Thermodesulfovibrionales bacterium. GTDB lineage: Bacteria > Nitrospirota > Thermodesulfovibrionia > Thermodesulfovibrionales > UBA6898 > PALSA-1316. The sequence continues at coordinate 14,588 of JBARHQ010000210.1, forward strand.
TGCTGTTATCAGAGTTTCCTCAAGTACTGCATGATGACTTCTCATTCAACGTATTATTTTATTTATAGAATATAAATGGGGATAGTTATCCTCTTGTATTTTTCAGCAAAGCTGCTATTATTAAGTTAAAAGAGGGAACATGGAGGTGCTTATGCCACTGCGTTATATTTTGTTTTTGTTATTGTGCCTGATTGTTTTATCATTTTCTTTCTCATCCGTTGCTTTAGCCTATAACCTTCCGGACACGGGTCAGACCCTCTGCTACAATTCGGTAGGTGGAACAATAACCTGTCCGATACCCGATAGCGTAAATGCCCAGGACGGGAGCTACTCGCTTCATCCGAGGAGTCTTACCGATAATTTAAATGGGACAGTAACCGACAATAATACCGGTCTGATGTGGCAGAAACTCGACAGCGGCATATCCCAGTACAATTGGGATGGAGCGGTTGCAGCATGCATTGCTGCAACAACTGCCAGCTTTGTTGACTGGCGGCTTCCGACAAAACAGGAACTCCTGACTATTGTTGACTATTCACAGCCCCCTTTGAGCACCGCTGGACCGTCGATCAATGCCGCCCTGTTCCCAGGATCTCAAATAGACTGGTACTGGACTTCAACCGAACTTGCTACCAACAACACCTACGCCTGGTACATAAACTTCGATGGAGGTAAGGACGACAGCACCCCGAAAACCACCGTGAATCCAATCCGGTGTGTGCGTGGCACTGCGCTGAGCGGACCTCTTCTTTTTAATCATAATAACGGGACTGCAACCGATACAGGCACAGGGCTAATGTGGATGACAGGAGAAACAATAGCCGGCGACTGGGCCTATGCACTTTCTTACTGCGAGACGCTTGACCTTGCCGGTCAGACCGACTGGAGACTTCCGGATATCAAGGAGCTTGATTCCCTGGCAAACGCTGCGCTTTCTTTTTCTATGCCTGCATCCGTTTTTCCGGGTGTGCATAATTTCTATTATTGGGCATCTACAACTAATTCAAAGGCTCCTTCTAACACGTGGGCCATTGCTGCGTCAACCGGCTATATCAATAATAATACGCTTAAATCAGCTGCAACCCTTTATACCAGATGCGTCCGTGGTGGTCAATTCGGATCAGGGGCTGTGCTGACCATCGATCCTACCCCGATAGGCGGAGTGGTCCTGACCAGTCCATCGGGGATAAACTGCGGCACTGGGGTATCAACCTGCTCCGCACTTTATCCGGTCAATGCAGTTGTAATTCTCTCTGTGACTCCGGATCTTGGAACAGCACCCAATTGGCCTTATTTTAACGGATGGACAGGAGATGCCGATTGTTCTGATGGAAGCGTTAACATGGACATCTCAAAAACCTGCAGCACCGATATGTTGATCTGCAACGGCAGCATGGTTTATTTGCCGAGTGATCAGACATCCCCGGCCAGAGACACGATTGCACAGGCATATCTTGATGCCCAGGTAACAGATACAATTCGACTCATCGCAGTCAATATTCTGGAAACGATCGATTTCTCTCTTGGAAAGGATATCGTTTTAGCAGGCGGGTCAAATTGTTCCCTTACCGCTCCGGCACCATATCCGTATACATTTGTTACCGGAAAGATCACAATAAGCAGCGGTCCTGTCACCCCCGGCTCGGTAACGTTCGAAAATATAATTATCATATAGCACGACGTTTATTGGTGATACGCAACATTTAAACAGAGGGGTTTTGCCCCTCTGTTTTTTTCTGATATTATTATCGTTCATTGCATCAGATATCTCATCTGCATGCAGGCTCTGCATCTGATACAATAGCATCTATGTCGAGAAAAACTGTTCTCATAACCGGGTCTTCGCGCGGCCTCGGCAGGGCCATTGCTCTGACGCTTGCGAAACGGGGATATGCAATCATCGTCAACTACCGGTCTTCGTCTGCAGAGGCTGAGGAGGTTGCCCGTCTTTCCGGGGACGCATCCTGTGCGATCAAGGCCGATGTGGGCGACAGCGAACAGGTCAGGTCACTGGCAGCTGATATCGAGGCACGTTTCGGACGTCTCGATGTCATCATCAACAACGCCGGGATAACGTGGGACAACATACTTTTAAGACAGACTGAAGAGGAATGGGACAGTGTTATACGAACGAATCTGAGCGGGAGCTTTCTGATAATCAGGGCGATGGCCCCGCTCTTGATAAAATCCGGCGGAGGTCATATTGTCAATATCAGCTCTCATTCTGGCGCAAGAGGCAAGGCAGGACAACCTGCCTACAGCGCATCAAAGGCCGGGGTGACAGGGCTGACACTCTCTGCAGCAGCAGAGCTTGCAGAATACGGGATCAGGGTTAATGCCGTAATGCCGGGTCATCTGACAACAGCGATGGGCAGACTTTCGGGGCGTGCCATGGACGAGGCCAGGCAGAGAAGTCTCCTGAAGGGGCTTTCCAGCGATCAGGAGGCTGCTGATTTCATTGCGTATCTTGTAACCACCTCGCATATTACCGGGCAGGTCTTCAGTCTCGACAGCAGGCTATTCTGATATAATAGCTTTTATTGTTGGATTGCAGCAGACAGAAACACCGCAAAAATTCTGTAATGCAACAAGATTTCAATATGAATCACGCAAGCGTAGTCACTCTGTACCTTTTGGCCGTCATTCCCGCGAAAGCGGGAATCCAATTTCAACCAAGAATGGATGCCCGACAGAGGCACTCGGGCATGACGACAAGGACTTCTGAATGTCAATTCTATTTTGAGAATGTTAATAACTAACACGCGGGGGTATTATGCCAAAGGGTTTTTTTGTTACCGGGACAGACACCGGCGTGGGCAAGACAATAATGTCTATGGCACTCATCAGGGCAATAGACATGTTCGGCATGAGGGCCGGGGCAATGAAGCCGATCGAGTGCGGATGCGGCCGGGAAGGCGGCGTGCTCATCCCCTTTGACGGCATGTGCCTGAAACAGACCGCACGAATGGATGACCCAACGACCCTCGTTACGCCGTGCTGTTTTGAGTCCCCGCTGGCGCCTCTCCCCGCCTCTGAAATCGAGATAAAAAAAGTGAACATTCCTGCCATAAGAAATGCTTTTTCTAAATTATCACGGAAATATGAGGTAATGGTCGTTGAAGGGATCGGCGGCCTCCTCGTGCCGATCAGAAAAAATTATGCGGTCATTGACCTTGCAGCAGACATCGGCCTTCCCCTGATTGTTGTGGCAAAACCGGGCCTGGGGACAATAAACCACACGCTGCTGACAGTCAAGTACGCCCTGCGCGAAGGCCTCACGGTGGCAGGTGTCATCATCAACTATACCATGCCACCCGAAAACAGCCTGGCCGAAGAAACGAATGCCCAGATCCTCAATAAAATATGCCCCGCCCCGGTTATCGGCATATCCACGTACCTCAAGAATATCACCAAGGAGGCGATAGAAAAAACAGTTCGCAAGAATTTCGATTTGCAGGTACTGAGAAGATATCTGTAGCATTCGCCGGTGGAAATCGCCCAAACCCACTGTTTTATAGGGCTTAATATTAGGGGCAGACAGCAAGACCGAAAAGAGTCTGTCTGCAACTCCTTACCGTCCTTTCATGGGGCCAGCCAACCTGTTTCCGGATTCAACTCAGCGTTACATGAGCGTTTACGTGTTTCAATCTCAGATCATGTTGCATTGCAGAATTTTTGCGGTGTTTCTGTCTGTCCTCTTCCAACAGGAAAGTTAATCTACAGTTTTATTCCCTTGAGTACTGCTTTTTTCCCTCCAAAACCGGGACATTGCTCAACAGAAAAACCGGCAGCAGTAAGTCCACGTCGAACGTCACCAGCTACCGTATATGTGGCACAGGTTCCACCGGCCACTGTCTTCTCTCCAATTGCCATAAGAAGTCCGGGACGCCATATAGCAGGATTTTTCTTTGGCCCGTGACCATCCAGAAACCATGCGTCACAGGGAGTTGAGAGTGCGCAGACCATTTCGAGCGCCTCACCGATCCAAAGATTCAGGGTCAGGATACCAAAAGGGCGTGTGAGTTGTATTTGGTGCCATCCCTGTCTGGTAATATCCAGGTGGCTGTAAGCCTCAATGAGCAGATCAATGAGTGGTCCGACCTTTGGCCTGAATCCCTCCAGAATTGCTGACATCCGATCAGAAGTTACCGGATGCAATTCAACGGAATAGTAGTCTATCGTTGTCTCGGTTATACCGGAATTGTCCAGATAATCGAGAAGCGCAATGAGTATCCGGCCTGCGCCAAAACCTGTTTCACCAATTCTGAATACTTTCCCCTTTGATCCCCTGGCAGAAAAGCTGTCCATGAGACCGCAGCCCTGAAAAAAGACCTGTTTCGCTTCTTCAATGGCATTGACTACATCGAAATAACGGTCGTCGTAATGTTCATTCACAAGATAGGGAGGAATCTGCATGGTTATAGAGACCGATTGCAAAAAAATGGCCGGACCTTATGCAGGTCGGCCATATTAAAGAGTCTCATGATTGAATAAACATTACCTGAAAATCTCCCCTCGCCCCTCTTTGCCAAAGAGGGGAATAGTCCCTCCCTTTGGCAAAGGGAGGTTAGGAGGGATTTTACAGATCAATATTTTCACCGCTACAAGCCTTTTAATAAATCAAAAAACTATTTTCTCTTTTTGGACGCACCGCTGCCCATGCCCTCCGGCATCGCCGGCATCGTCATCTTCTTGTATCCCACGGGTACCTCAAACACGGAGTCAGCAACACCCCCGGTCTTTATGTTCTTCCAGACAGTTGATGTCTTTTTGTCCTCGGACTCGTATTTCACCGGGAAGTTGCCGAGGTCCGTGGCCTCCCAGACATAGCCGGACTTTTCCTTCTTGCCGTCCGTCGTTATGGTCATATGATACTTCCTGGCCGGATGTTTGTCGACCACATCATTGACGATAAACTCCTTGTCCACCTTGATCTTCGGATCCTGAAGCTTTGAGTGGATATCCTGCTTGCTCATATCCAGAGACATCTCCATGTACGACTTCTGATCCGGCATCACCATCCACATGACTTTCTTGTCAGGCCTCATGATATTTATAGACCCCTGGCCCTTACTGGTACTCTCCATCCTCGTCTTCATATCTTTATAAAAGATTTTTGAGGTGAATGTCCCCTGTGTAGTGGTGGATTCCATGTCAGCAGAATAATTCTTGAAAGCAACCATATCCGCCCCGATCGCACTCCCTGTGAGCAGAACTGCAACAAACAGGGCGGCTACTGATACCGCAAATTTCTTCATACCTTGATCTCCTTTTTTTGATTGCTTAAATTCTTAATTTGCCTGTCATTCCCGAAGTCCTTAATCGGGAATCCATGTTTTCAGTATGTCCTGGATCCCCGGGTCAAGCCCGAGGATGACACTTTTAATGCTATGCTCGCTAAAAAGCTGATTGCTGAAGGCTGAAAGCTATTTGGCGTTGTCTTCCGGATTCAGAGTCTCCTTCAAAGCCTTGCCGACCTTGAAATAGAGAACCTTTTTGCCCTTCACCTCAACGCTCTCTCCGGTCTTTGGGTTCCGTGCCTTCCTCGGACCGCGCGTCTTCAGCCTGAAGTTCCCGAACCCTCGTATCTCGATCTTATCGCCATGGAGCAGGGCATGTTTGATGCTGTCAAAGACCGTGTCAACAATGATCTCTGTCTGGTTTCTCGTCAGACCCTCCGCCTTCTCAGAAACCTTCTCGATAAGAACAGACTTTGTCATAGTACCTCCTTAAGGCGCATACTGATATTTTATTTTTACCGCAGGGATAATATCTGAAAATTCCTTGGGGAATTTACCCCTCAGCATATCAAAAAAAGAGAGCTTGTCCTTTTTCGAAACTACATCAGGGTCCTCACCCAGGCCGGCCATCTTCGCCGCTGCCCTGGTGGCATCATCAAGAGTGCCGAGTTCATCGACAAGCCTGAGGGCATGCGCCTGTTCACCGGAAAAGATCCTGCCGTCGGCAAGCGATCTGACGTCCTCGATCTTCAGTTTTCTGCCTTCAGCCACTGCCTTGATGAACTGTGCGTGAACATTATCGAGCACATCCTGGAGGATCTGCCGACTCTCGGGCTGCATCGGCCTGAAGGCGGACCCCATGTCCTTGTTCTTTCCGCTCTTGACCACCTCTGACTTCACGCCGATCTTCTTCATCAGCTCTTCCACGTTCGGTATCTCCATGATCACACCTATGGAACCGGTCAACGTACCGGGATTGGCAAAGATACGGGTTGCCGGAGCAGCGATATAATAACCCCCTGAGGCGGCGATCGAGCCCATCGAAACAACCACCTTCTTTTTTGCTGCAGCCTTCTTCACCTCGGCATATATTTCCTGGGACGGTGCAACCGCGCCGCCGGGGCTGTCAATCCTCAGGACAATCGCCTTGATTGAGTTGTCCCTGGTATGCTCCCTTATCTCTTCGACGAGGTCCTTGGAGTCCATGATCGGTCCTTCGATCCTCACCAGAGCGAGCTTATGCCTGAGCGGCATATTCTTCTGCATCAGGGTCAGTGCCAGACTGATAATGATCAACACGGCCAGCAGTCCTGACAGGACAAGACAGATCTTTTTCATTCCCCTGTTTTTTTGAGGTTTTTCATACTCAGACCGATCTTCCTTTCTGCGGCGTCCACCTTGATGACCCGCGTTACAACCTCGTCGCCTTCCTTAATATGTTCCCCTCCTGAGGGCTGTACAATCTCAGACAAGTAAATAAGCCCTTCCACCCCGCCCTCAAGCTCAACGAATATACCAAAGTCGGTTACGCGGAGCACCTTCCCGTTCACCTCGTCCCCGAGCCTGAACCGGGATGGAATCGCTTCTGTCCACGGATCCGGCTCAAGCTGTTTTAGCCCAAGGGCCATCTTTTCATTGGCCGGGTCCATGGAAAGGATGACGACTTCAACCTTCTGGCCTTTTTTCAGGGCCTCCGAAGGATGTTTAATATGTTTTGTCCAGGAGAGATCGGAGATATGGAGAAGTCCGTCGACCCCCTCCGGCAGACCGACAAAGGCGCCGAAGTCAGTAAGACTCTTGACCTTGCCGCTGATCTGCTGACCAACAGTGTACTGACGACCGATGATCTCCCAGGGGCTGGGCTTCGTCTGCTTTATGCTGAGTGAGAGTTTCCGTTCGTCTTTGTCCACCTTCAGGACAACCGCCTCAATCGTCTCGCCAATCGACAGGACCTTCGAGGGATGTTTCATCTTCGGGGCCCAGTCGATCTCAGAGATATGGACCAGACCTTCAAGTCCTTCCTCGAGCTTTACAAAAACTCCATAGTCGGTAATGCTGGCGACAACACCCTTCACCGTCTGGCCGACCGGATACCGCTCCTCAACCTTTGCCCACGGATCAGGGGTCTTCTGCTTGAACCCAAGCGTGATCCTCTCCTGCGTCTCGTCATATTTCTGGACAACAACCTCGATCTTGTCACCGACCGCGAAAAATTCCGAGGGGTGGGTTATCCGGCCCCAGGAGATATCAGAGATATGCAGAAGTCCGTCGATACCGCCGAGGTCGACAAAGACGCCATAATCGGTTATATTTTTTACAATCCCCTCAAGCAGGGCGCCTTCCCTGATCCTGCTGATCGTCTCGCCCTTCAGTTGAGCCCTCTCCTCCTCAACAACGGCCCTTCTCGATACGATGATGTTCGAACGTTTATTGTTGATCTTCAGGATCCTGAAATCCATGCGCACACCGATCAGGCTGTTGAGGTCCTTCACCATCTTGATATCGATCTGGGAACCAGGGAGAAAGGCCCTGACTCCAACGATATCGACCATCAGACCTCCCTTGGTCTTTTCCGTGATAACACCGCTGACAAGTTCCCCGCTCTGGACAACCTTCTCGAGCACGTCCCAGACCTTTATCTTGGAGGCCCTCTCTTTTGAAAGTTTTACGACCCCTTCGGAATCCCTGATACTCACGACATAAACATCAATGCCGTCCCCGGGGTTGAGAGACTTCCTCTCCTCATCAGTGAATTCATCTATCGAGATAAACCCCTCGGATTTATAGCCGATGTCGACGATAATACCGTCCTGCTTTACGCTGACAATCTTACCGCTCAGAACCGTGCCTTCTTCAATGCTCTGGAATGTCTCGGCATACAGCCGTTCCATGTCGTTGTTAGTATGTTCCATCAGGGAAAATCCCTCCTATATCTTTTATTCTTTTTTCGACCTCGAAAATAATCCAGTCAGGCGTTGAGGCTCCGGCAGTAATGCCGACCTTGCGGGCCTGCACAAACCATGAGACATCGATCTCATCAGCTGTCTCGATATGATAGGTGCTGACGCCGAGAGACCTGCAGAGGTTGGCAAGCTGTGTCGTATTGGCGCTGTTCTTGCCACCGACTACAACCATCACATCAACCCTTCCGGCCATATCTTCCGTCTCCTTCAGCCGAAGGGCAGTTGAGTTGCATATGGTATTATAAACTTTCACCTCACGCGCCTGCTCGATGATCTCCGAGAGCAGCCTCTTCAATGCGTCGACCGGCTGAGTCGTCTGGACAACAACCCCGACCTTGGACTTAAGACCCTTCGCAGGAACAGTCCCGTCAACGACAATCGCATCACTTCCGGCATAACTGACAAGCCCCTTTACCTCGGGGTGGTCCCTGTCTCCCAGGATCACCACCTGATAACCGCTTTCAGCCAGCACCCGGGCATAGTCCTGGGCCTTCTTCACAAAGGGGCAGGTGGCGTCGATAACCTTGAAGCCGCGTTTCGATATATTATCATAGAGCTGACCGGGTATGCCATGCGTCCGAATAATGAGAGTCTTCACCTCGGTGGCATCAAGCCCGTCTACCTCAACCGGCGAAATCCCCTCATCCTTCAGCCTCTGGATCACCTGGGGATTGTGAATTATCGGACCGAGGGTGTAAACCCCCTCGGGGTCATGCAGGGCAATATCGAAGGTGATATCGATCGCGCGTTTCACGCCGAAACAGAAACCGGCACGCCGCGCGGTTATAATCTCGATAGGGCTCATCAGAAACCCGTCGTCTCCCGGACAGGTTTCAAACTCATCAGCATCCGGTTGAATACCTCAGTGACATCGAGACCGGTTGAATCGACAAAACAGGCGTCTTCAGACCTCTTGAGTGGTGCGATATCCCTGCCCGCATCGCGTGCGTCGCGCTCGAGGATATCGGCCAGTATCCTCTCCTCATGCACCTCATATCCCTTTGAAAGGAGTTCGGTGGTCCGTCGCCTTGTCCTCTCGGTAACCGACGCATCAAGATAGAACTTCCGGTATGCCTGCGGAAAAACAACCGTGGTCATATCCCGGCCCTCGGCAACGATGTCGGCATGGCGCGCCGCATCACGCTGGATGTCCAGAAGATACTCCCGCACCGGCTTCCTCGCGGAAAAGACAGAGGCGAAATGGCTTGCCTCCGGCGAGCGGATCTCATCCGAGACATCCGCATTATTTACCATGACCCGACCCTGCCTGAATTCCACCCTCACCTTCTTCAGGGCAGTCGCAACCGCATCGTCAGAGGCCTCTTCCTGAAGACCCTGACGTACCAGGTACAAGGCAACCGCCCGGTATAAGGCCCCGGTATCAAGATAGTCAAAGCCGAGTTCACGGGCAAGCATCTTTGCGACCGTGCTTTTGCCTGCTCCGGAGGGCCCGTCTATCGCCACCACCTTTTTCACGAGGAGCATCCCGCAATCATCTCGAAAAACCCGGGAAAGGATATTGCGACCGCAGACGCATTGTGTATCGTCGTGACACCGTCGGCCGTCAGACCAGCCACTGCCATGGACATCGCAATCCGGTGGTCTCCGTGACTTTCGACCTCAGCGGCTCTTAATTTTTCTGATCCCCTGATGCTCAGTCCGTCGGGGAATTCATGGACCTCAATCCCCATCTTGCGAAGCTCTGTTGCCATTGCCTGTATACGGTCTGACTCCTTGACCCGGAGTTCCTCAGCCCCCCTGATCGTCGTCACACCCTCTGCCCGCGCAGCAGCAATGCAGAGTATCGGGAATTCATCAATAAGGGAGGGCACGATATCCCCTCCCACATCGACCGCACGGAGTCCTGACGTCCCCTTACAGTATATATCCGCCACCGGTTCACCCGAGACCTCACGGATATTCTCTTTGCGGACCGTGGCACCCATAAGTTCCAGAACCGTGATAATGCCGGTCCTTGTCGGGTTGATGCCGACATTCCGTATCATCACCTCAGCACCAGGAACAACCAGGGCAGCAACCATAAAAAAGGCAGCGGATGAGATATCTCCCGGGACGACAATGTCAAGAGGCCTCAGGTCCCTTCCTCCGCTGAGCGTGACCGTGAGCCCGTCAACCTTAAGATCGGCCCCAAACGAAGGGAGCATGCGTTCCGTATGATCGCGCGACCGCGCCGGTTCAGAGACGACTGTCTCGCCCTCTGCGTATAGCCCGGCAAGAAGTACCGACGACTTTACCTGTGCACTGGCCATCGGCATGGCATAAGAAATCGGCTTCAGACCTCCGCCCTTTATCGCGACCGGAGGATATTTATTATCCTCGCGCGCCGTTATCAGCGCACCCATCTGCGTCAAAGGCTTGATCACCCGCGCCATCGGACGACCCCTGAGTGAGTCATCACCGGTCATGACAGAAAAAAAGGGATTCCCGGCAAGCACTCCTGACAGCAGTCTGATCGTGGTGCCAGAATTTCCGCAGTCGATAACATCACCGGGTTCAGTAAGCCCATGGATGCCCTTGCCGTATATGATCAGCTCACTCCCCCTGTCATCGATCACTATGCCAAGCGACCTGAAGGCATGCACCGTGCTTTCGGTGTCCTGCGCCCTCAGGAAATTACTGACCTTACCAGTCCCGTTTGCCAGAGACGAGAAAAAGACGGCGCGGTGGGAAAGAGACTTGTCAGGCGGCGGCGTGAGTTCCCCCCTGAAGAGCTTCGTCCCTTTTACCTCAATGCTATCCAATGCTCTCCCTGAGTTCACGGGCCTTGCGGAATTCCTTCTCAAGGAGTCCCTCCTCTTCTGCCGTGAGATAGCTGCTTAACGAATCAAGGTTCTTCTGAAATACGGAGATCATGCCTATAAGGTTCTTCCGGTTCATAAGACAGATGTCCCTCCAGAGCTCAGGGGAACTCCCGGCAATCCGGGTCATGTCCCTGAAACCCTGTCCTGCCAGCGGAAGATATGAACCGTCTATATCTGCAACCGTGTTGACCATGGTGTATGCAACAAGATGAGGCAGATGGCTGACTGCGGCATAGACGCGGTCATGAGTCTCCGGAGCCATCTCGACAACAACAGCTTCAAGTTTCAGCCAAAAGTCTTTTATTTTCTTCAGGGCCTCAGGATCGGATTTTTTTGTCGGGGTAATGATGCACCTGGCACCACTGAACAGCGAATCATATGCCGCTGCGGCTCCCGAGAGTTCACTTCCTGCAATCGGATGTGCTCCGATATACCTGACACCATCAGGCATCATCGCTTCAAGACTGTAGACAAGATCACCCTTCACGCTTCCGGCATCGGTCACAATGGCCCCTTTCTTCAGAGAACCGGATATCTGCACGACCAGGTTTTTAAAGCTGCCGACCGGCGTCGATAGCATGATAAGGTCAGCATCCCTGCAGGCCAGGACCGGATCATCTGAGAAGGAATCGATTGCGCCTTTATTTTTCGCCTGCTCCAGACTATCCATAGAGCGGCCATAGCCTGAGATCTCCTGGCAGAGGCCTTTCTTCCTGGCAGCCAGGCCGAATGAAGCGCCGATGAGGCCGACGCCGAGAATCGCGATCCTATGAAACATCAATGCTAGATTTCTCTCCCGACTGCCTCGGCGACAGGCTTCAGTTCCCGCATCAGCTTCTCGAACTGCTCCGGCTTCAGCGACTGGTCACCATCGGACATCGCCTCCTCGGGGTTCGTATGCACCTCGATCATCAGCGCGTCGGCTCCTGCCGCAATAGCCGCCTTTGCCATCGGGGCGACGAGGTCGCGCTTGCCGACGCCGTGGCTCGGGTCGACCACAACCGGGAGATGCGTCAACTGCTTCAGCACCGGGACGGCGCTCAAGTCCAGAGTATTTCTCGTTGCGGTCTCAAAGGTCCTGATACCCCGTTCGCAGAGCATTACGTTGTGATTGCCACGCGACATGATATATTCAGCAGACATGAGCCATTCCGTGATCGTCGAGGCAAGCCCGCGCTTCAACAGGATCGGCTTCGAAGAGCTGCCGACCTCGAGCAACAGCCGGAAGTTTTGCATATTCCTGGCCCCAATCTGGATAATGTCAGCGTACTTTGTAATAACCTCAAGGTCGCGCGGGTCCATGATCTCGGTGACGATCGGGAGGCCTGTCTTCTCGCGTGCCTCTGTAAGGTACTTCAGTCCTTCCTCGCCAAGCCCCTGAAAAGCATAGGGAGACGTCCGCGGCTTATAGGCTCCGCCGCGCAGAAACAGGGCGCCCGAAGCCTTCACCCTTTCGGCAATACCCGTCAATACTGCACCGCTCTCGACGGCACACGGCCCTGCCATGACCGGCACCCTCTTCCCTCCGATAAGCACACCCCGGACATCGATCACCGTATTCTCTTTTTTGAATTCGCGACTTGCAAGCTTGAACGGCTTCAGGATCCTGACAACGTTCTCGACCCCTGTTGCGGCACGGATCGAATCTTCTTCTTCTTCGGTGACCTTTGAGGTGTCACCAATAACGCCGATGATCGTCCGCTCGGTACCCTGTGAAAGATTGATCCTCAGCCCCCAGCCCTCAAGCCTTTTTATGATATGCTGAACATCTCCTTCTGTTGCTTCGTGACTTAATACAATTATGTCCATCTATTTCTTCTCCGGTTTCCCGCGCTCGTGGGAGCAACTAAAAAAGTATTTATTAAAATCTGTCCATAAACTTCTTGAATCACCCCAAAAAGCTATCATTGTCTCGAAAGTCCCCTCTTGGGAGGGGTGAAGGGGTGGGTAGTATTACGTTCATACCCCTTTAAAACCGCCTGAAAGATTCCGGGCAAGCCGGAATGACAGACAAATAGCAAAAATAGCGACTTTATGTGCAGCTTCATCTTGTTATGTTACGAACCCTTTTTCACATCCCTTAATGCGTCAATGAATCTGAAGTTCTCTTCAGGCAGACCGATCGTCACCCTGATCGCCTTTGGGCCCATCGGTCTGATGATGACACCCTTTTTCAGAAGTTCATTATAGATGGTAATCGAATCATCAACCGGCATAAAAATAAAATTGGCGTGGGTCGGCACATAGTGCATCCCGAGCGCCCCAAGTTCTTTATAGAGATATTTCTTCCCTGCCTCATTCACGTCCCGGGAACGCTTCACATGCTCGTCATCCCCCAGCGCGGCAAGCGCGGCCTTCTGTGCTACCGCATTTGTATTGAACGGTTCGCGAATCCGGTTCATATTGTTGAGGATCTCTTTCTTCCCTATCCCATAGCCGATACGAAGACCGGCAAGCCCGTATATCTTCGAGAAGGTCCGCAGGACCAGTACATTTTTATCCGTCCGGAGGTACTTCATGCTGTCTGCATAATCAGCCTCAGTCACATACTCATAATACGCCTCGTCGAGCACCACCACCATATCAGGGGTTACACGGTCCATCAGCGCCTCGAATTCAGCCTTCCGGTTGATCGTACCCGTCGGGTTGTTCGGGTTCGCGATAAAAATCATTTTTGTCTCCGACGTAAGTGCCTCCGCCATGGCCGCAAGATCATGCGTGAAATCCTTGAGCGGGACCTGGACCGATTTGCCCCCAACTGACTGGACAGCCATCGCATAGACGACAAAGGAGGGTATGGCCATAACCGCTGCATCCCCTGCCTTCATGAATGTCCTCACTGCGATGTCCAGGAGCTCGTTGGAACCGTTGCCGAGGATCAATTCGTCCTCTGAGACGCTCAGTCTTGAGGCCAGCGCCTGTTTCAGGTAATACCCGGCCCCGTCGGGATACCGGTTTAAATCAGAAAACGCACCCTGGAGCGCCCTGACCGCGGCAGGCGACGGGCCGACAGGATTTTCGTTCGACGCGAGTTTTATCGAATTTGAGATGCCGAGTTCCCTTTCAAGCTCTTCGAGCGGCTTCCCCGGCACATACGGCTGGATGCCGAGCACATAGTCCGGCGGCTGTATCATTGTATCCTCCCTTGCGGATAGGAGCCGAGGATCTTCAGATACAGGCAATTCTTTTTCAACTGTTCGATCGCCTTGCTGATCTTCTTGTCCTCGACATGCCCTTCCATATCGACAAAAAAGATATACTCCCAGGCCTTTCTCTTTGAAGGCCGTGATTCGATCTTGGTCAGGTTGATCTTAGCCCGCTTAAACGGCAGCAGGACATCATAAAGTGTCCCCGGCCGGTGTTTGATCGAGAACATGACTGAGGTCTTGTCATTACCGGTGCGGTGCGGGAATTCCTTCGAGATCACGAGAAACCGCGTAATGTTCCGCCTGCTGTCCTGGATATTGCGTTCGATGATATTCAGGTCATACATGCGGGCCGCGATCTCGCTCGCAATGGCCGCGGTATAGCGCTCCTTTGACGCAAGCTCTGCTGCCCTGGCAGTGCTCGTCGACTCGGCAACCGGCACCCCCGGCATATTCGCCTCAAGCCAGGCGCGGCACTGGGCAAGCCCCTGCGGATGAGAATAGACTTTTTTTATCTTGCGCCGGTCCGTCTGCCTCGAGAGCAGGTTATGTGAAATCTCAAGAATAATCTCGGCAACGACCTGCAAGTCGGAATCGACAAACATGTCGAGCGTATGGCTCACCACACCTTCGTTCGAGTTCTCGATCGGCACCACCCCGTATTCTGCCTTGTTCGTCTCGACATTCTCGAACACCTTCCGGATACTGTCGACCGGGACAAAGGCAGCGGAAGAGCCGAAAAACCTCAGGGCAGCAAGGTGGGTATAAGTCGCAAGCGGCCCGAGACAAGAGACTTTCAGCGGTTCTTCGAGCGAAAGGGACGCAGAGAGAATTTCACGGTAGATCGCCCTAAGGGCGTCACTCGGAAACGGCCCCTTATTGTTATTGGTGAGACGCTCAAGTATGCGGCGTTCGCGGTCGGGCCGGTAGAACTTGACGTTCTGGGCACGCTTGATATTACCGACCTCAAGCACATAGCCGGCGCGCTGATTCAGAAGCGCGAGGATCTCGTCGTCTGTTTTGTCAATATTCTTTCTGAGTTTATCGAGTTCTTTCATATGCAATCGGTGTCAGGACACCATGAACGCCCTCCGGTATTCCCGGACGCCGCTATCCTGACAGACTGCTATTATCGCCGATTTTTCCTTGTTTTATCAAGGGGATCAGGCAAAAATCCGCCGACAAACCTGCTGAGGAAATTCCGGACCATACCCGTGAATTCCGAATCACTCAGGCAATATGGCTTACTCACTGAACCCCTACTCCGCTGACGGTCAGGCTGCTGGTGCCGCTGACAGTCAGTTTACTCAGCGTTGACAACCCAACCTGCTGATCGAATGCAGAATTGTAGCCGCCGTTCAGCGTGACGGCGTGGTCCCCGTTACAATCAAGGTCCTCATTGAACGGGTGATCAAAGGCCTCGATGATGTCTCCGGATAGCGTGGCCGCAGTATATGCATCAGTCAATGATGCGGAATAATTCTTTGGTCCTGGCGTTACCCTGGCATAATACTGTAACGTAGTGGCGGCAAAGGTGCTGGTCACGCCGCCGATCGTCAGATCTGCCGAGACAGTTCCACCGGCAGCTGTTGATGAGGTGACCCGCACGCAGACAATATCACCGCTATTGACCATTCCCGGATTTGACGTAAAGGTTCCTTCGCAACCGCCGATTGCATACTGCCCGCCCGAAATAGATATAAGGGCAGCGGAGTTAATGCCCGTCACGGTAAAAGAGGTCTGCTGGAGAATATTGGGCTGCACCCCGCCAGTCGGGGAACAGGGAAAGATATCAGGAACAGTATCCAGGGCATAGCACTTGCCAAGGCTGGAGGCGTTGTGAATGGACTGGATATCAGAAAGTGAAAGCACGCGGTTGAATACCGCCAGTTCGTCGATGAGGCCTGAGAAAGGCCACGTTGGCCCCGGGTCGGAGCCGATAGTAGTATCAGCAGAATTGTTTGCAGGCGTGCCCCCGGCATCTCCAGCCATAAAATAAGTGCTATTAACGGCCAGGCCGTTAATATAGTGCGTTACCTTCTGAAGCGGCCCGGCGCTGCCGTCGTACGTGCTGGCGACATGGTTCCACTGCCCGGCAGTAACTGCACCCACTATTGATGAATAGTAGGTTCTTTGTCCGATTGTGTTGGTAACATCCAGGTCCAGGGTCCCGGCATTGTTAACAAAGAATTGATAGCTTCCACCTTTTTTCATTATAAGCTGTATGAAAGTTGTGTCCGGGTTGATCCACGCCTCAATCGTAAAAGTGGACGGCAGATCAAGGTCCCCCACGTTCACATAATCGTCCACACCGTCAAGGCTGAACGCCTGTCCAACCTTACCAGGAGCATACGTTGTTCCGTTCAGTGTGCCGTTGTATGTGCCAACGCTGTCAGCAGCGCTATTGTCAGCCTTCCACAAGGAGACCATACCGGACGGACACGCCCGGCACTGACCAGAGGCCCCGGCATTATATATGGCAGCTATTTCGACATCAGAGAGGGCACGGTTGAAGATTTCGACTTCGTCGATAAGTCCGTTAAAAAATATTGATGGAGTAGGCACATTTCTTCCTATCACGACACTAGGTGTTCCCGCAATGGTAATGGGACCGTTAACAGCCATAGAGTTTACTTCAATACCGTCAAGATACAAACGCATGACAGTTCCGTTATAGGTCCCGGCCACATGATACCATCTTCCGATAGTTATGGCTTCAGCAGGCGCATAAAGAGTTTTCCACCCGCCATTGATGAATAAATTAAGACCTATTGTGTTCGTATTTGTGGAATAGTTATTTAACTCTAAGGATACACCCCCAAGGTCATTGGCAACAGCCACGCGGCGATTATAAATGGGGGCGCCATGTATAAGAGTGTTTGTCTTAAACCACGCATCTATGGATATGGCATCTGCAATTGCCAGAGCAGGTGAATCCGGTATCTCTATAAAATCATCCACGCCGTCAAAACTGAACGCCGGGCCGACCATGCCCTGTCCATACGTCGTGCTGTTCATCAGCGCGCCGTTATTTCCGTCGACGCTGTCATTGGCATCACCGTCCGCAGACCACCAGGATACAAGCCCTGCCGGCGGCTTCGTACAAGGCCTGCACATGCCCTCGCTGCTGGCATTGTAGAGGGCGGCGATTTCGGATTCGGGAAGCGCATGGTCGAAGATTTCAACTTCATCAACGTGGCCAATGAGGGAAACGCCATAATTCCAATGCCCAAGGTTGATCGTTCTCGTCTGGTAATCGGTAGAAACTCCGGCAACTGTCTGCTGATTTTTTAACTGACCGTTTATATATAAGGTGTAGGTGTCCCCGCTCTTCGAAAAAGCAACATGATACCAGGAATTGAGAAAGTACTGTGTCCCGGAGAAGGCCATAAGCTGCCATGATGGACCTCCGTTACCTATGACTACACCTATCTGATTGGCATAGGGATGGGTAGGCCCAAGATAATTT
>JBARHQ010000211.1:0-2814 GCA_049799315.1 Thermodesulfovibrionales bacterium
ATTCTTGAATAATGACGCACAGGTTACAGAAGGCTGGCTATCAGAATTAGTCAAAACATTTGATAATTTTGACAACGTTGGCGCTGTGGGACCGAAGATACTTTACCCCAATGGCAGATTGCAGGAGGCTGGCGTCCTTATAAACAAAGACTGCACTGCAGATATGATTGGACTAACGGACGACCCCTCATTGCCGAGATACAATTATATACGGGAGGTGGATTATTGTTCCGGAGTCTGCCTCATAATAGAAGCAGAAAAGTTCCATAAGCTGGGAGGTTTTGATACAAAGCTTGCTCCTTCGTACTGTGAGGACGCTGATCTCTGCCTTGGATTGAGAAGCCTGGGATTTCGTATTATTTATAATCCCAAGGCAACAGTCATTCATTATTTGAGTGCAACATCTGATAAACTCGGCAATAGCTATAAGATAATACAGCTCAATAAAAATCAGCAAAAGCTCTCTGAAAAGTGGCAAGAATCTATCGACGATCTAAACCGTGTGCGACTCGTAAGTTTTTATCTTCCGCAATATCATCCATTTCCGGAAAACGATTTATGGTGGGGGAAAGGGTTTACTGAATGGAAAAATGTTACTAAAGCACGTCCAAATTACGTCGGCCATTATCAACCCCGCTTGCCAGCGGATCTGGGGTTTTACGATCTTCGTGTTGTTGAAATTATGGAGCAGCAGGCGGAATTGGCTAAGAGATATGGACTCCATGGCTTCTGCTATTACTATTATTGGTTTGGTGGCAAACGCTTACTGGAAATGCCTCTTGAACGCTTATTGGAGACTAATAAACCTGATATTCCGTTCTGCTTGTGCTGGGCTAATGAGAACTGGTCGCGTCGTTGGGACGGCCGCGCACAAGATATTTTAATGGGGCAGATCCATTCGGACGAGGATGACCGCGCAGTAATGTTGGATTTAATCCGCTACATGCGACATCCGCAATATATACGCATTAAAGGCAAACCATTGCTTTTGATTTATCGTATAAATCTTTTCCCTGATATCAGGCGCACTGTCGAGATATGGCGGGATGTATGTAAAAAGGAAGGCCTTGGCGAGATATATCTGGCAATGGTCGAATGCTTTGAGCATGCGTATGCAGGCGACAATCCCTCCAAGCATGGATTTGATGCTTCAGTGGAGTTTCCGCCTCACGGTACTGACTCACCGATAGAATCTCCGGGAAAAATACTCAACCCTGATTTTAAAGGGTCTATAAACGACTATCGCGAATTGGTACTCAAGTATATGAATCGCTCTATACCTGATCATATGCGTTTTCGTACGGTCTTAACTTCCTGGGATAACACTCCCCGGAGACAAAATGATCCTTATATATTTCATCATGCAACTCCCGGGGCATATCAAGCCTGGCTGGAAGCCATCATAAAGCAAACTCGCGAACAAAGTTTTGGTGATGAAAGAATAGTTTTTATTAACGCATGGAATGAATGGGCCGAAGGAGCAGTCCTTGAGCCTGACCAGCGTTTTGGACACGGGTATTTGGAAGCAACACGCAATGCATTGGAAAGCTGGTTGCTTGAAGGAAAAGAATAGATATTTGCCGAGGGGAAGTGAGATATGAAACTTGATAAACTGAAGATGTTATTGCAAAGGATTATACCAGGCGCAGATTCGACAAGGCCGACACCTCAGAACAAGGCTGGCGGGGAAGAAGAGTATAAAACGTGGGTTCCACTGGGGCATTTCTATTCTCCTTTCCCGGATATAGAACAGATCAGGAAAAGAGAAGCCCAAATCTGGGGTAAGTTGCCCGAAACAATCAGCGGCATTGATTTATACAGGGAAGATCAACTAAAGCTCCTCGACAAATTTGCAAGCTATTATGCTGCACAGCCTTTTAAAGATGACAAACAGGAGGGGCTCAGATATTATTTTGTAAACCCTTCATATTCATATGCGGATGCTTTCTTTTTGTACTGCATGATTCGTCATTTGAAGCCAAAAAGGCTCATAGAGGTCGGTTCCGGATATTCATCTTGTGCTTCACTCGACACAAACGAGCTGTTTCTTAACAGTCAGATGGCGTTTACTTTTGTAGAGCCATTTCCAGAAAATCTGCTTTCTTTAACTACCAGAAAGGATAAAGCCAGTATGAAGCTTATCCCGCGGAATATTCAGGATGTTGATCTCGGTGTATTTTCTGAATTGCAAGCAAACGACATTTTGTTTATCG
Source organism: Thermodesulfovibrionales bacterium (assembly GCA_049799315.1). Lineage (GTDB taxonomy): Bacteria > Nitrospirota > Thermodesulfovibrionia > Thermodesulfovibrionales > UBA6898 > PALSA-1316. The sequence continues at coordinate 2,214 of JBARHQ010000211.1, forward strand.
ACTCAACACATGTTTCCAAAACAGATAGCGATGTAAACTATATATTCTTCGAGTTGCTGCCCTCCTTGAATAAGGGAGTTTATATCCATTTTCATGATATCTTCTATCCCTTCGAATATCCTAAAGACTGGGTCTACGAGGGCAGAGGTTGGAGTGAAGCTTATGTTCTCAGAGCATTCCTGCAGTTCAATAAAGATTTTAAAATTGTGTTTTTTAGTGGTTTCCTTTTCAGTTTTTATAAAGATATAATAGCAAGAACGATGCCCCTGTGTTTAAAGAATGCGGGAGGTTGCATCTGGATCAAGAAATGTTAGCGGCTAATCATGGCCCCAAAAAGACAAGGAATCTGGGCCGCAAAACTGCGCTTTATGTTTCGTGTAGCATTTCAATATACGTACCCCGCTCTGGCAAGGTTTCTTCACTTGGAGTAAATGGAAATGAGCCCTGATAAGTCGCGTCCTGTCATAGTCGGTCATCCATTTGCACCTATAGGAAGGGGGGAGGATGCGCGCGCAGCCTTTCGTGCTTTCAGGTCGGCAGGGTTCACTCTGCCGGTTCGGGATATTTTTGCGATGAGTGAAATCGATAAGGACCTCCAGCG
>JBARHQ010000212.1:0-12991 GCA_049799315.1 Thermodesulfovibrionales bacterium
CCTTGCCTTTCTTTATCAGCTGCACGGCATATTCGTAGAGCTTTTCAAAATAATCGGATGCAAAGTAGAGATGATCTCCCCAGTCAAACCCGAGCCAATGAACATCTTCCTGGATCGAGTCGATGTACTCAACCTCTTCCTTCGTCGGGTTCGTATCGTCAAACCTGAGGTGGCACCTTCCCCTGAACTCCTCGGCCAGGCCGAAATTCAGGCAGATCGACTTTGCATGTCCGAGGTGCAGATACCCGTTCGGCTCCGGCGGAAACCGTGTAATCACCGCACCGTTGTTTTTCCCTGCCTTCAGGTCCCCGGTGACGATCTCACGGATAAAATGCGACGACAGTCCTGGTTCCTGCTGACCCCCGGTGTTTTCTGGTCTATCGCCTTCTGCTTTGGCGTTTTCTGCTCCGGCCTCTTTATCAATCATCTTAACCCTTTGCCTTGAACCCGGGACAGCCCTCAAAACCGAAGCAGGTCGCCTGTCTCCGCATGACACAGTTGACATTGATGCAGATAGGGGTCTTGTCGCCATATGCGGCATATGAACCAGGCGTCTGCTCTTTGCCTCCCGGTCCCTGCATCCGTGTCTTGCTGCGTTTTGTGGTATCCTGAGTTTTCATGGACGTTTTTATATTTTTTATATAATAATACAACCGGCATGCACTATCAAACTTTTCAGTCTGGCAAAACAATATGTCTTCCCTGGAAATCACCGATACGTTCGTTGGAACGATTCGGGGAACGATCCAGAAGCATTCCATGCTGCAGCAGGGAGACATCGTGCTCATCGGACTTTCGGGCGGGCCTGATTCTGTCTGTCTCCTCCACCTGCTCCGTGGTATACAGGAGAGGTTTGATCTGACCCTGCACGCGGTCTACGTCAATCACAACCTCCGCCCGGATGAGATACCGGACGAGATCTCCTTCTGCGAGAAGACCTGCCGCGAACTCAACGTAAACTTTGTTCTTAAATCAGTCGATGTTGCCGGGCAACAAAGGCAGCAGGGACTAAGCCGGCAGGAGGCGGGCCGTGATCTCAGGTATAAGGCCTTTGATGAGGCGGCCGCTGAACTCGGTGCGTCAAAAATTGCGCTTGCGCATAATGCCGATGACCAGGCAGAAACAATCTTCATGCGGCTGATCAGGGGATCAGGTCCAAAAGGCCTGGGAGGAATTCCGCCGAAGCGGGGCAGGATCATCCGGCCCCTGATCGAAACTGAGCGCAGCCTGATCGAGCAGTTTCTGACCCATGAAAACATATCCTCCGTCACCGATTCATCAAATCTCAAGCAGGACTATCTCAGAAACAGGTTCCGGCTCTCGCTCATGCCGGAACTAAAAAAGATCAATCCGAACCTCCTGAATACCATCATGACCACGGCATCCATACTGCAGGAGGAAGAGCGCTACCTGGAGATCATCGTCACCAAAACATTGATGAAGCTTATCAGCAGGAAGACACCGCACCGTATCGAGCTTTTTCTCTCACCTCTTGAGAAACTTGAGACCGTTATCCTCCGGCGCGTTCTGCGAAGGGCGATCGACGCGACGGAGGGTCTTCGAAGCATCGGGTTTCTTCATATCGAGGATATCACCCACCTCTTAAAGCACGGCAGGCCGGGGGACCGCATCTATCTTCCTAAAGGTATACGGGTCATCAGGGAATATGCGCTCCTGACGATCACCTCTGAAGAGCCGGTCAAAATAGCTGACTACCTGCTCCGTCCAGGGGATGAGATAGCGGTCGTCGGGGCAGGCGTTGTCATCAGGGCATCAATAGAGGAAGGGTTGGCTGACCCCGGCGACGGAAAATCATCCGTGCTCCTGGATGCCGGGAAGATGACCTTTCCGCTGACGATACGGGCACGCAGGTGCGGCGACTTTTTCTATCCTCATGGCTTCGGAAAGAGAAAGAAGCTGCAGGACTATCTTGTCGACGAGAAGGTGCCGCGGGACGAGCGGGAACAGATACCAGTCCTGTTGTCGGGCAGCGATATCATATGGATCGCCGGGTACCGGTCGGACGAACGGTTCAGACCCTCTGATGATACAAAAAAATATCTGAGACTTGTTATAGTAAAAGGTAAGTTTTGATTGAAGGAGGCTTTTTTGACTGAGAATATCAGGGTCCGTTTTGCCCCGAGTCCGACCGGGCATCTCCATATCGGCGGGGCGAGGACAGCGCTTTTCAACTGGCTCTTCGCACACCATCACCGAGGCAGATACATACTGAGGATCGAAGATACCGATACCACAAGGTCTACTGATGAATACATCGAAGCCATAATCCAGGGGATGACCTGGCTCGGACTCGAGTGGGATGAGGGGCCGTTCCGGCAGACCGACCGGTTTGATGTGTACCGCAGTTATGTCGACCGGCTGGTTAAAGAGGGAAAGGCCTATTACTGCTATTGCTCTTCAGAAGACCTGGAGGCCAGGCGGCAGGAGGCAATGGCACAGGGCAGGCCGGTGATGTACGACGGCCGATGCCGGGGCTTGCAGACGCCTGTCCCCGGCGTAACGCCCGTTGTCAGGTTCAGGATGCCCCGGGACGGACAAACGGTTGTCCATGACCTGATCCATGGCGTGGTCGAGTTCGACAATTCCCAGCTTGACGACCTGATTATCCTCCGTTCAGACAACACGCCGACATACAATTTCACCGTAGTGGTCGATGATGTGGATATGCGGATCACCCATGTCATCAGGGGGGACGACCACCTGAACAACACCCCGAAACAGATTCAGATGTATAAGGCCCTTGGCTATGAACCCCCGAAATTTGCACACCTGCCGATGATTCTCGGAGCTGACAAGACAAGACTCTCGAAACGCCACGGCGCAACCTCGGTCATGGCGTACTACGAGATGGGATATCTCCCTGATGCCCTGATCAATTATCTGGTAAGACTCGGCTGGTCATACGGCGACCAGGAAGTCTTCACCCGGGACGAGCTTATCCGGCATTTCAGCTTCGAAAACGTCGGCAAGGCAGCGTCCGTATTCAACCCTGAAAAGCTCCTCTGGCTGAACAGCCAGTATATTATGAAATCCTCACCCGAGAGCCTCGCTGAACTCGTGCTCCCGTTCCTGGTCAAAGAGGGCATCCTCGGCGGGGGAGAAGAGGTTGACAAGGACTGGCTTGCAAAGGCGGTGGTGACACTGCAGGAGCGCGCAAAGACCCTTGTTGAACTGGCCTCGTCCCTGCGTTATTTCTTTATTGACCCTGCTGCCTACGATGAAAAAGCGAAAACAAAATTCCTGAACAGCCAGAGCCTGCCCTATCTCACCGAGTTGCGTGACGGCCTGAATGGACTGGATGATTATTCCCACGGGGGCATAGAAAAAATATTTACTGCACTCGTTGAAAAACATGGCATAAAGCTCGGCGCGCTCGCCCAGCCCGTAAGGGTGGCCCTTACCGGCGGCACGGTCAGCCCCGGTATCTTCGAGGTGATCGAGATCATCGGAAAAGAGACGACAATGCGCCGCATCGACAGGGCGCTTGCCGCGATTGAGCCTAAACCGGTATGAGTTGGCCGGCATGAGTTATATCTCCGTCATGGGAGCTGGGAGCTGGGGTACGACACTGGCCTGTCTCCTGGCCGACAAGGGGTATGACGTCTCCTTCTGGTCTTTCGAAAAAGAGGTGGCTGACGAAATCAACCTGCACGGCAGAAACAGCATATACCTGCCTGATGTCGATCTGCCCCCGGGACTGAAGGCGACCCACGACATCGAAGAAGCGGTCAGGAAATCCCGTTATATACTGAATGTGATACCGACGCAGTTCACGCGGAGGGTCTTCAAAGAGGCGATAACCTATATCCATGAGGACGCGGTCATCATCAGCGCGTCAAAGGGCATAGAGCAGGGCACACTCCAGACTGTCTCCGGAATCCTCCATGAGCTTTCGGGTTCGCGGGGCGCGGTCCTCTCAGGGCCGAGTTTTGCAAAAGAGGTGATCGCCAAGTATCCGACAGCAGTGACCCTTGCCTGCCAGAACCCTGAGACCGGCCTTCTGCTCCAGGAGATATTCAATACGAATTATTTCAGGGTCTATACCCATCGCGATATCATCGGCGTTGAGATCGGCGGCGCACTCAAGAATGTCATTGCCATCGCCTCAGGCATCTCCGACGGCCTCGGCCTTGGCCATAGCGCGCGGGCCGCATTAATCACCCGGGGTCTGGTCGAGATAACCAGGCTCGGCGAGGTCATGGGCGCTGACAAAAGGACCTTTTCAGGCCTCAGCGGTCTTGGCGACCTGGTGCTCACCTGCACCGGCCCCCTCTCGCGGAACTACTCGGTCGGCATCAAACTGGGCCAGGGGATGAAGCTTGCGGATATTGTTGCCTCAACCCGGAGCGTTGCCGAAGGTGTGGCAACCGCACAGTCGGCCTTTGAACTCTCAAAAAAATATGATGTCGAGATGCCTATTGTCGAACAGGTATACAACGTTCTGTACCAAGATGAAGACCCGGCAGTCGCAGTCAGCAGCCTTATGACCCGTGCCCTGAAATCTGAATTCTGAGACCTGGATGCAGACCGCAAAGATTAAAGAAATTCTGGACGACCTCAGTACCGGCAGGGTCTCCGCAGACGATGCACTGAACCTCCTGAAACACCTGCCCTACGAAGACCTTTCCTTTGCAAAGATCGACCACCACCGTCATATGAGACAGGGGATCCCCGAGGTCATCTATGCCGCCGGCAAGACAGAAAAGCAGGTCGTGGCTATAGCCAGGGCAATGCACAAAAAAACCGGCAGTTTCCTGATCACCAGGGCATCGAAGAAAATCCATACGCTGCTGCGGATCAGGGCGGCTGTGTTTCATGAGTCAGCGGGAATGATCTCTGTGGGCGGCTCACCGGAGCGCAGGGGGAATATCCTGGTTCTGACAGCCGGGACATCGGACCTGCCGGTTGCCGAAGAGGCAGCAGTCACAGCGGCATTTCTCGGAAGCAATGTAGAGACAGTCCACGATGTGGGCGTTGCCGGTCTTCACCGCCTTCTGGACAACAAAAAAGCAATGGGGGATGCGCGGGTGATCATTGTAATCGCCGGCATGGAGGGCGCCCTCCCCTCGGTCGTCGGGGGCATGACCGACAAGCCGATAATCGCGGTGCCGACCTCGACCGGCTACGGAACCAGCTTCAACGGCCTGACCGCACTCTTTGCCATGCTCAACTCCTGCGTCCCCGGCATCGCCGTGATGAACATCGACAACGGCTTCGGCGCCGGCTGCCTGGCGCACAGAATCAACACATTAGTCTGAAACCGCCAGGTAAAAGTTTTTTCATAGGAGCATTCTCTCCTGTCACCGGGTTGACTCCGGCTCTTTTTCGTGATACAAAAGGAACTGGGTAATAAACCAATACAGGAGGTATATCATGACCGGGATAAAATGGGGGGGCGATTTCGCCAAAGCAGTTTATCCTGAAGGGAGGACGAGGCCATGTCAAGAAAGATAAAGAAGGTCTGGAAAAGCAAACCGACGATCGAGGGGGCAGGGGTCCATCTCAAACGCGCCTTTGGCTATAATCAGGTCCCTCAACTCGATCCATTCCTGCTTTTCGACGATTTTCATTCCGATAACCCCGCCCATTACCTCGCAGGCTTTCCCTGGCATCCGCACCGTGGAATCGAGACAATTACCTATGTGCTTCACGGGAAGGTCGAACACGGCGACAGCATGGGAAACAGCGGGATCATATCTCCCGGAGATGTGCAGTGGATGACGGCAGGAAGCGGCATAATCCACCAGGAAATGCCGAAAAGCGGCAGAGATAAGCTCCTCTGGGGGTTTCAGCTCTGGGCCAACCTCCCGGCCAGAGATAAGATGATGGACCCGCGCTACCGGGGCCTGACGAACGACGAGATCCCTGAGAAGAAACTGCCGTCAGGCGCAACGGTCAAAGTGATATGCGGGACCGTCGACGGCGTCAGCGGACCCGTGCGGGACATTGTCACCGATCCTGAGTATATAGACGTCTCATTGCCCGCGGGCACTACCTTCATCCATCCGGTTTCAGCCGGCCACACTGCCTTCGCCTATGTGATAGAAGGAAGCGCCTATTTTGATGAAGAACGCAATCCCTATGCCCATGAAGTGATAGGCAGCAATTATTTTGACTTCAAGAGAGACTGCCTGTTTGGAGCCGAGTCCCTTATTGTTTATGAAAGCCCCGGCGATGAAATCAAGATCAAGTCAGAGGAATCGCCGGTGCGCTTTCTCCTGGTATCCGGCAGGCCGATCGGCGAGCCCGTTGCGTGGTACGGTCCGATCGTCATGAATACCCAGGAGGAGCTGCAGGTTGCCTTTGATGAGTTCGAAAAAGGAACGTTCATCAAACACCGGGGCTGAGGGAGTTATCTTCTCTCGATCTCACTTTCCTGGTTTAACCTTACTTTGCCCCTGAATCTGCAAGCTCCTGAAAGCGCATCGCCAGCTTGGGCCCCAGGGCCTCTTCCTCATGCTTGAAAAAAACAAAAACCTTCTTCCATTGCTGTGAGAGGATTCTTGTCATCCATTGTGAAAGGTCGGCGTCCGTATAATCTGACCGGCGGAGGCGCAGGTAGCCCCATGACGCAGTACTGATTATCTCCCCTGCAGGGTTCTCATCAGTATCCGCAATGCAGAGACTGCAATCCTTTTTTCGAAGGAAGTCCAGGATTTCATCATTGAGCCAGGATGGGTTCCGGAACTCGAATGCAACGGATATGGCTCCGGGGATCAGGTCGATAAATGCCTCCAGCAGCGCCAGATCCGCATGAAAACTCTCGGGAAACTGAAAAAGGACAGGCCCCAACTTTTTCCCCAGAACCGGCAGGGTCCCGAAGAGATACCGGGCCTCTTCCCCCACATGCCTCAGCCGCCGGAAATGGGTTATGACCTGGGGCGCCTTCAGCGCAAAGACAAAATCGGCAGGGACCTGCTCTGCCCAGGAATCCAGAACCTCCGCCGTCGGCATGTGATAGAACGTGTTATTGATCTCCACCGCACCGAGGCGTTCCGAATAGAAACGAAGCATCTCTTTGGGCGAGATCTTTTCAGGATAAAATATCCCTTTCCACTCCTTATACCCGTATCCGCTTGTGCCTGTATAGATTTTCATATCTCGCAATCCTCAGCTGGGAATCAGCCAGCGACATTTATATAATCCATGCTAGCATGCAGTAAAGTGACTGTCAATGTTCTTAAACACACACACCTTGACCACGCAGTTACGGGTTCAAAACCCACCCCTGCGCCCCTCCCAAGAGGGGATTGTGAAAAACGGAACCGCAGTCAATAAGGTCCCCTCTTGGGAGGGGTAGGGGTGGGTTGGCTTCTCAGCACAAAGCCAACCCGTAACTGATGGATACATACACACTGATCCCACACATCTTGACAATAAGCCATCTTGTGCGATACTTTTGTTATAGGCAGGGCCAGGGACAGTCGATCAAAATAAGGTCCTGCAGTGAAAGAACTATGGAGGATTTTCGATGGCGGGAAAGGCGATCTGGAAAGGATATATCAATTTCGGGGATGTCAACCTTCCGGTGAAGCTGCATACCGCAATCAGGGAAGATCGGATCCAGTTTCACCTCCTCCACAGGCGCGACCGTGTGAAATTGCACCAGCAGATGATCTGCGCCTATGAAAATGAACCGGTGCCTGCCGAGGCACAGGTAAAAGGGTTTGAAGTAGAGGACGGGAAATATATCATAGTCGACCCGGCAGAACTCGAACAAGCCAATCCTGAGAGCAGCCGGCTGGTCGAAGTCCATGACTTCGTCAAGAGCGGGGAGATTGATTTCCTTTTCCTTGAGCGCGTCTACTATCTGGAACCGGACCTTAACGTGCAGGGATATAACACACTTGTCAGCACCCTTAAGGAAATGGATGTTGCAGGCATCTGCACCTGGGCCATGAGAAAGAAGAACTATCTGGGGGCCCTGCAGGCAAGCGGGAAGATCCTGCGTCTGACAACGCTGCGGCATGCCGACGAAGTCATTTCCGCAAGATCTCTTGAACTGGAAAGCATTTCCCTGTCTGAAAAGGAACTGAAAATCGGGGATGAGCTGATCAATCAGTTGACCGTGCCCTTTCAACCGCACAAATTCGAAAACGAACATCAGAAAAAGCTGCAGTTGCTGATCGATAAAAAAGCCCGGGGGGAAAAGATTGCGGTCCTGCGCCCCAGGCAGCTGAAACCCACATCATCAGACAAGCTGCTTCAGGCCCTTGAGGCGAGTCTGAAGAGGGTTGCCTGAATTGAAACCACGAGCTCCTCTCCGGGTCCCGTCGAAGTTATCTCCGAACAGCAGAAATGCAATGGCTGAGCAGGGCATATGGAGCGGGACGATCAGTTTCAGCCTGGTGGCAATCCCTGTCCATCTGGTCAAGGCCGTCGATAGCGGACGCATCTCCTTTCGCATGCTCCACAACAAGGATCACTCTCCCCTCCAGAGGAGAATGTTCTGCCCGAAAGAGGAAAAGATAGTCCCTCCTGACGAGATTATCAGGGGATACGAAACCGCACCCGACAAATACATACTGATAACGGACGAGGAACTGGCGTCTGTGTCGCCCGAACGGAGCCGCACGATCGAGATCGTCGAGTTCATCGATATGAAAGAAGTGGATCCTGTCTATTTCGATCACCCCTATTATCTCGTTCCTTCGAAGGGAGGGGAGAAGGCTTACCGGCTGCTGGCAGAGGTAATGCGCAGGACCAATAAGGCCGGGCTCGCAAAATTCGTGCTGGGGGAGCGTGAGTATCTCGTGGCGGTCTACAGCACCGGGGGAACGCTGGCCCTCATCACGCTTCATTACAGCGAAGAAATACTTCCCGATGAGGACCTCTCTCCAAAAGAGGAGCAGGGGGCCCGGATGACAGAGGCCGGAGAGAAAACCCGCCTGGAAAAAACCATCAGGAAGATGTTGACGGACTTTGACCCGGAAAAATATGCGGACCGGCGCCGGAAAAAGATCATGGATATCCTCAGGAAGAAGATGAAACAAACAGCTCCGGTGGAGGCCCCCCACCTTGAGGAAGAGGAGGCAGAGGGGCCGGCCGACCTGGTGGCTGCGCTCAAGGAAAGCATGCTCAAGGTTAAAAAGAACCGGTGAGCAGAAAAGCCGTCGGGATTGCTGGCAGAAGACTCTCGTTATCGAACCTCGAAAAGGACCTGTATCCCTCCTATGGTTTCACGAAGGCCCATATCCTGGATTACTACCGCCGGGTTTCCAGGTTCATCCTGCCCCATCTGAAAGACCGGGCACTGACCTTAAAAAGATATCCCGAAGGGGTAGATAAGGACTTTTTTTTCGAGAAGCGCTGTCCTTCTCACCGCCCGACCTGGGTAAAGACAGCGGAGGTCGGCAGGGATGACACAGAGAAGATGACCGTATGCCTGGTCAACGACCTGGAAACACTGATCTGGACGCAGAACCTTGCATCTGTTGAACTCCATGTTCCCCTGTCCAGGGCGGACTCCCCTGAAACACCAGATGCCATGGTCTTCGACCTGGATCCCGGTCATCCGGCAGACATTCTGGATTGCAGCCGGGTGGCGCTGATACTCCGGGACCTGCTCTCTGAGCTACGGCTCGTGAGTTGTGTAAAAACCTCCGGGAGAAAAGGACTGCATGTCTATGTCCCCCTGAACCGCAAAGAGATGACTTTTGAGGATACCAGAAAATTTTCAAAGGCCGTAGCAATGATACTGCAAAAAAATTATCCTGACCTGGTGACCGCAAAGATGGCGAAGGAATTCCGGAAGGCGAAGGTCTTTATAAACTGGTCTCAAAACGACTCCTCAAAGACGATGGTCTGCATCTATTCCCTGCGGGCCCGGGAAAAACCGGTCGTCTCCTTTCCTCTGACGTGGAAGGAACTTGAGAATTCAGCCGGACCAGTCAATATTGAAACGCTGCAGGTCATGCCTTCGGAGGCAGTGAGCAGGGCCGAAAAACAAGGCGACCTTTTTCAGGAGGTACTCACGAAAAAACAGAGGCTTCCTTATCTATGACATGGGATTGAAGGATTACAGGTCCAAACGGCAATTCGGGAAAACTCCCGAACCGGAACCGGAGACCCGCCCTGATGGGGACCGTCTCATTTTTGTTATTCATAAGCACGCGGCCCGGGCCCTCCATTATGATCTCAGACTCGAAATGGGAGGGGTCCTCAAAAGCTGGGCCGTGCCCAAGGGCCCTTCGCTTGATCCTTCCCTGAAAAGGCTGGCCGTGATGGTTGAAGACCATCCCTTTGAGTACAAAGATTTTGAGGGCGTCATCCCGGAAGGCAATTACGGTGCTGGAAGCGTCATCATATGGGACAGGGGTTTCTACCGTCACGCTGCCACAAAAGATGGAAAAGAAAGCGAAAAAACCCTTCGGGACGGGTTAAAAAAAGGAGACCTAAAGTTTATCCTGGAAGGGGAAAAGCTTCAGGGTGAATTCGCGCTGGTGAAGATACGAAAGGACGAAAAGTCCTGGCTGCTTTTGAAAAAAAAGGACCAATTTGCAACCGCAGGGGACATTCTCAGGGAAAACCATTCCGTAGTCTCCGGGAAGACCCTCGAGGAGATTTCAGAAGCCGGCCCGGAGAAATCTTCTGTTCAAAAGATGACCCGAATCCGTCTTCGTGAAGCGATCGAAAGGGATGACCTCAGTGATGCACCCGTCAACCCGATGCCCCACGGCATAAGACCGATGCTTGCGACCCTTGTGAAAGAACCGTTTAATCATCCCGACTGGATCTTTGAGGTGAAGTGGGACGGGTACCGGGCCATTGCCGAGATCCGGAGCGGCGACGTCTCGCTTTATTCCAGAAACCGGATCTTGTTAACCAAAAAGTTTCCTGCTATTGCCAGGGCGCTGCAGAAATGCGAATTCGATGCCGTTCTGGACGGAGAAATCGTTGTCGTGGACGAACAGGGACGTCCTGATTTCCAGATGCTTCAGGACTACCGGAAATCCGGGAGCGGTCATTTGCTCTACTATGTCTTTGACCTCCTGTACTTCCACGGACATGACCTGACGGACCTCCCCCTTCTCAGGAGAAAAAAACTGCTGGAAAAAATTCTGCCGCCTGCCCCGGAGCTGAAGTTCAGCGATCACGTAATGGAAGAGGGCATACTGTTTTTCAATGCTGTCAGGGAAAAGGGACTCGAGGGTATCATGGCAAAAGATTCTCAGAGCTCGTACCGGATTGGCAGGAGGAGTCGGCAGTGGCTGAAGGTGAAGACGCGGCTCACTCAGGAGGGCGTGATTGTGGGATTCACAGAACCCAGAGGGGGCAGAAAATATTTCGGCTCCCTCGTTTTGGGCGTATACGAAGGAGACGAGTTGATTTACATTGGTCATTCGGGAGGCGGATTCCCGGCAAAGACTTTGAAGGATATCCGCGAAAGACTGGATCCCCTGATTCGGAAAAAATGCCCCTTTAACGTGATGCCGGAGACCGACACTCCGGTCACCTGGCTGAAGCCGGAACTGGTCTGCGAGGTTATTTTCCAGGGATGGACCGCTGAGGGCATCATGAGGCAGCCGGTCTTTTTGCGACTACGTGAGGATAAAGACGCCCGCAACGTGGTGCGGGAAAAGCCAGACAGCCTTCCCCTCAAGCATGATGCAATTCTCCCGGAAGATTAAAAGCAGGAGATAGCTCTGTCTATAATAAGCCCCGAACAACCCGTTACCTATAGAACCTGTGATAGAATATGTCGCCTGATCCGGGTGGCATACATACCCGGGTTGACAGGGCCTTGTGTCCTGTCCCGGCAACACTCTGATCCATGAGAGCGGGAATTACTGCACAATGTACCTGACTTCATTTATTCATCGCAATAATCTGTTTGAGATCACGGAACGCTGGTTATGCGGCCGCTCTGAGCCGGGCGACGCACGGGTCATCACCGAGATCCTGATCTGTGACGGCTTCGTGATCAGTGAGACGCTGGAGACGCTGACCAGACGTCTGCTCGGCATGATCAACCGGAGGCCGATCCACCAGAGGCCGATCCGCTTCAAGGGCGAACTCCGGGACCTCCTCTGCCTTGGTAAGCGGGAAACGAATCCGAGGGCGGCAGAACTCATCGGCCGGTACCGGGAAAACCCTGATTATTACTATCGGGAAGCCCCGATAAATGGGGTGATGTGTCTTGACGAGCAGGACCAGCTGCTTGCCCTGTTCAGAAAAAAACGGCCGAAGCGAATCGCTGAAAAGGCAAACCGCAGGATCGCTGAATGGATCTTTCAAAACGTCCTGGGGCGCGCCCAGGAGATGGCCGGGGAGAGGGCACGGCTGTCAGGGATTCCCCTCGACCAATTTGTCACCCCTCCTGAGGAAATGGAAAAGGAGTTCATCTACGCGGAAGAGTCTATTGCCAGGAGCTTCAGAGAGGGAAGTATCAGGTTCGATAAAGCCGCATTGACAATGCAGGATGTCGGCGCGATAAAGATCGTGGCAGGCACAGAGGAACTGCAGTGTCTGGAAAAAAAGATTGCGGAGACAGCCGACATCACGGTTGTTGAAAGGGAAGAATTCAGCGGCAATTATCAGGCCACCAACCTGGTCCTCGAGGTGTCCTGGAATTCAGAGCATATATGCCAGAGATATCGGGAAAGCAGGGCCTGGGAAAAATATCTGAACCGGGGAATCCCCGAGGAAGAACTGAAAAAAGGGTTGGAGACCTTTCTGAATAACGCAGAGCCCCGAATAAATATTGAGCTGATACTCTCGACGTTCCCCCACATGGTTGAATCCGAGCTCGGCAACAGTATTCATGAGGAGAGGATAATCGCCCAGAGGGACAATAAACGCTACAAGGGCTATATCCCGATGAACGTCGAGTTTCTGGTTGAGGCTATCTTTGCCGTAGGGTTCAGCCCCAGGATCGAGGTCGACCAGGTCCCGATAAAGCTCTGGGGGAGATATCTCCCTGAGACGCTGATCTCATTTGTACGGCACTTGCATGATATGCCCGAGCATG
>JBARHQ010000213.1:0-6701 GCA_049799315.1 Thermodesulfovibrionales bacterium
TTCTTCGGCGCCAAAGCCGGCAGAAGTATTACCGGAACAAGGCACTGCCAGGGGCAGGGCAGTTTTAAAGGATGGGCTGCAGGCCGAACAGGACCGGCCTCCTGCAAAGGCCAGGGAAGAAAGGGCCGCAGGTTCTCTGTTTCAGGGACATCAGCGCGTGGTCACTGAACGATATGCCGGCGGCAACCCCCAGCTTATCATAACGTATAAAAAAGCTTCCGCGAAATCCGGCAAGATAATGGAAGAACGGTTCGATGAGCAGGGCAGGCGTCACGGACTTCACCGGGCATATGACAATTCCGGAAGTCTGGCTGCCGAGGTGCTCTATGCACACGGAGAACCGGTATCGATCAGAGAATTCAGTGCTGACGGAACACTGAGGACCGGCGTCTCCAACAGGGACTGGCCCTGGCTTAACCCGAACCTGAGATAAAAGACGTTGACTGAAGCCACCCCGCCTCTTGAAGACAATATTGTCACCCACCCCACCCAATGCTGATAATTATGGCATCGGCTGGACATACCTCTTTGCAGGTGCCACAGTCTATGCAATAGGACGACCTGGAAGGCAAGCTCTTTCCATCCGACATTTCAAAACACTTGACCGGACAGGCGTTTATGCAATCCCCACACCCCGTGCATTTGTCCCAATCCACTATAGCTATAAACACCCGCATTCACCTCATCAATAAAATTTCCACGCCCGATTCAAAAACACTTCTGCTATTTTTTTATCTCTTGATTCTACGGTATTATGGTGCAATACAATATGACATAAATCACATTACATAAATATAGGCTGAATCACTTGAAGTACGTACATTTTAACTCTTGCAAAACGTTGCAGCTTTTGAACTGCACTCTACGTCTTACAACCTTAAAACCCCTATGCTGAGCCATTGAAGGCAAAACCACCCCTTGGTGTGCCTGCCTTCAATGTCAATCTAGTCCTTCTCCGGAAGCTTGTCAAATTAAAAATTGACATCTTCACAATTTATTCAATAACTTTTGGTAGGGTACTGTTGTGAAGAGTTAGTCACGAGGAGCATGTTTATAGTCTATGAAGGAGTGACATTATGTCTTCTGAAAAAAATGATAGAACAAATATGGCAAAACATATCCTGCCGACCTTTTCTAACCTTCTCGGGTTGTGTTTTGGAATTCTCAGCTTCATAACGATCTTAGGTCTCGCACATGAGGCAATGATTCCATCAATCATTGCGTTTGCTATTGTTCTATTTCTATCTGCCAGCATAATTTCATATACATCCATGCGATCTTTAAAAAAGGCAAAATACTATGAACGCATTGCAGAGTTCATTTTCCTTGGAGGAATGTCCCTGATGGGAACATGTGCGGTGGCGGTTACTTTTGCGATAGTATGATAATCTGACAAGAACACATCATGAACCCTCCAGTCTTTTAACAAGGTCTTCTCTTTTCACACCGCAAAGGCATGTTCTTTAACCTTATGCTTCCAAGGAACGTCATCCATCGTCATCATCATATAGGCATCTTACACTCAAAAAATCTTAACGCTCCTCTTCCTTTGTGCTTTTCAAGAAGCGTGCAGGAATGGTGCATAGTCAAATTTCACCTTGCAGGATAAGGAATAATTTGAGCTATGCACGAATCCTGATAACGGATATAAACTTTTCCTTGCGTCTATTTTTTATGCCGTCTCCGTAAGGTTGCCAATTGCCTTTGTTTAGGCTAACCAGCGCGGTTGAGTGTGGTACAATGATGAAGGGGTCGGTCAATAGGGTCTGGAGACTTCTATTATCCGACAAGTATAAAGGACAGAGCTTATGCATATAGGTATCAGCCGGACCCGATTATAGATATTCTGAAATAAAGACGGCTTATGATAGAGGTAAATAATACATGACTGAACGCAAGCATGCCAAAGAAATTCCCCCGGAAGAGCGAAAGTTTGCCGAAACTTTGATAGAACATTCTGCAGTTGCTACCTTTGTCCTGAATACAGACCACACGATTTTAGTCTGGAACAGGGCGTGTAGCGAACTTACGGGCTTTCCATCTTCTCAGATGATTGGGACCGACAACCAGTGGAAACCGTTTTATGACCAGAGGCGGTCGTGCCTCGCTGATGTCGTGCTTGGGGCCGACTCCGACGGAATGCAGGAACTATATTCCATTTATGGAAAGTCCGCTCTTTCGCCGGGGGCGCTGTATTCGGAAGGCTGGTATCAGAATCTGAACGGCAAGGATAGATACATCATGTTCGAGGCCGCCCCTGTATACGACAGCAACGGGAACTTAATCGCAGCCATCGAAACTTTGCAAGATATCACAGAGCGCAAGCATGCAGAAGCCCTCAGAGAATCCGAGGACAAATTCAGAAACCTGGCAGAGAGATCTCTCGTCGGGATTTATCTCATACAGGACAGCTTATTCAGGTATGTAAATCCACGCCTGGCGGAGATATTCGGTTATACGGTCGAAGAATTATTGCATAAGAAAGGGCCGAAGGGCCTTGTACTGGAAGAAGATTGGCCTTTAGTGGAAGAAAACTTCCTTAAACGGCTGTCGGGAGAAGTGGAGGCGAGTCACTATGGTTTTAGGGGGATCACCAAACAACGAGAAACCATCTCCGTTGAGGTATATGGCACGAGACTCGTCTATCAGGGGCGTCCGGCTGTTATCGGCACGCTATTAGATATTACCGAAAAGAAGGCAGCGCTGGAAGAGGTACGGCAGAAAGAGATCCACTTGCAGGGTGTACTGGATTGCACCGTCGATGGGATCCTCGCCGTCGACCATAAAGGAAAAATCATTAAAGCCAATAAAAAGTTTGCTGATCTTTGGAGAATTCCCCGATCTATTATCGACACAGGCGATGACAATACGATGTTGACGTTAGTTCTTGATCAATTGATCGATCCTGACGCTTTTATTAATAAGGTTAGGCGGCTTTACGGCACAGAGGATATAGACAAAGATGTCCTCTTTTTCAAGGACGGCCGTGTCTTCGAAAGGTATTCAGCACCTCTGATCGAGAAGGGTTCCATTATTGGACGCATATGGTCCTTCACCGATGTCACCGAGCGCAAGCACGCGGAGGATGCCCTGCGCCTTAGCGAGGAACGCTTCCGGTTAGCCATGCTGGGCGCAAATGATGGGTTGTGGGATTGGAATCTGCTAACCGACGAGGTATATTACTCGCCCCGCTGGAAGTCCATGCTTGGCTATTCCGAAGAAGAATTGGAGAACCACCTGGACACCTGGAAGTGCATGGTTCACCCGGACGACCGGGAACCCACCCTTTCTTTTGTGCGCGACATCCTGGAGGAGCGCGCAGACAAGTTCGAGATCCAATTTCGCATGCGGCACAAAGAGGGACACTATCGTGACATACTGTCTCGTGCTTTTCTGCTGCGTGATGAGCAGTTCAAACCGTTGCGATTGGTGGGGACACACGTGGACATCACCGAGCGTAAGGAAGCTGAGGGAAAACTTCGTAAGAGTGAGGAAGCGTATCGCCGCATTGTGGAGTCGATGAGCGAGGGGATCTGGTCACTGGATGACCAGTACCGCACCACCTTTGTTAATACAGCCATGGCCGAAATGCTTGCTTATACGCGTGAGGAAATGATTGGCACACCCATCGAAAAGTATATCTTTGATGAAGATTTTGAGGATCACCGGCTGCGCAGGGAAGCACGCCGCAAGGGTATTAATGAGCATTTTGAACGACGTTACCGCCGCAAAAATGGCGACACCTGCTGGTGTCTGGTCTCTGCAGCGCCTTTGCAAGACTCTGAAGGTCAGTTTGTGGGATCCTTTGTAATATGCACAGACATCACAAAGCGAAAAGAAGTGGAAGAGTCGTTGCGCAAGAGTGAAGAACAGTTCCGCCAGGCTCAAAAGATGGAAGCTATTGGCCAGCTCGCCGGAGGGGTGGCGCATGACTTTAACAATATTCTTTCTGCAATAATCGGCTATTCTCAACTCGCGCAGATGAAGATACAGGAAAATGATCCTGTGAGACACGATATCGATCAAATCCTTCAGGCGTCTGAGAGGGCGACCGTGCTGACACAAAGCCTTCTTGCCTTCAGCAGAAAACAACCGGTCAACCTGGCAGCAATTGATCTGAGTAAGGTGATAAGTGGCTTCGAGAAATTTCTCCTGAGACTGATTAGGGAAGATATTAACCTTAAGACTAACCCTTCGTCAGATACTCTTTCTGTAATGGCCGACAGGGGCCAGATAGAGCAAGTGATTATGAACCTTGTCGCTAACGCTCGGGACGCCATGCCCAATGGCGGGCAATTGGCTATAAGCACAGAACTCACCAGCATAACTGACGCGTTTATTAAAACTCATGGCTTCGGCAAGCCGGGGCAATACGCTCTCATGTCGGTTTCTGACACGGGAACAGGCATGGATGAGAAGACTAAATCAAGGATATTTGAACCATTTTATACTACAAAAGAGCTTGGAAGAGGCACCGGACTTGGCCTTGCGATGGTATATGGTATAGTCAAAAAGCATGACGGCTTCATCGCTGTTTATAGCGAACCGGGGGAAGGAACAACCTTCAAAATCTACTTTCCCATAGTTCGGACAGCAGCAAAGCCAGGCAATAGCACTATTGCTGAACCGGTAGCGCCAAAGCGTGGAACGGAAAGCATTCTTGTTGCTGAGGACGATGCAGCACTTAGGAGCATGTACTCAGCAATGCTGAGCCAGTACGGATATGGCGTAATAGAAGCTGTCGACGGGACTGACGCCGTCTTGAAGTTTATGCAGAACGCAGATAAGATTCAACTCGTCATCCTGGACGGAATCATGCCCCGGATGAATGGAAAAGAAGCTTTCGCTAAAATAAAATCACTAAGGCCGGGCATCAAATGCTTGTTCATGAGTGGGTACACTGAAGATGTCTCTGCGATAAATAGCGCCCACGACAACAAAGTGGATTTCATGCTCAAGCCGGTAGCCATGGAAAAGCTTCTGAAGAAAATCAGAGACTTACTGGACAAATAGTTGTCCATTGGGGTTCAGTTGCCAAGAACCGGTTGTACTCTTGAGGGCGTTGATTCATTGTTCTCCTGTAATACTTCTGCACGGGCAACCAAAGCACTTTTAGTTCCAGTCAGCGTGTAACTGCTTGAAATCAGCTCGTGGACAAATTTCCCATATTACAGGTAACCTTGAAAATCCCCCCGGGAGTCAAATTACCATCAGAATTGCTTGACAGTGGTTATCAAATTTGCTAACATACCAAACATGAAATATACCATCGAGTACTTCCATTCCCGTGTCAAAAGCGACATCGAAAGCTGGCCCGATGGCATATTGGCAGATTATGCCCGGTTGGTGGAACTACTGATGGAGTTCGGCCCGAATCTTCGATTGCCGCATTCCCGTGCCATGGGCAATGGTCTTTTTGAATTGCGTCCACGTGGGCGTGAAGGCATCGGACGCGCATTATATTGTTACGTCGATGGTCAACGCATACTGATACTTCACGCATTTATTAAGAAGACGCCGGAAACACCGGAAAAAGAATTACACCTTGCCAGAAAGAGACTGAAGGAGGTACTAAATGGCTGACATAAAGTTTAAACCTGTTTCTCACGACCATGAGGCTTTTCTCGAAAAGGCCTCGAAACGGAAAGGGTTCAGGAAAGCTTACGAGGATCTGGAAGAAGAGTACCGGCTGACCCGTGAAATGCTTGCCGCCCGGTCGAATTTCGGACTCACACAGGAAGCTGTAGCAGAGTTGATGGGCACGACAAAAAGCGCGGTATCACGTTTGGAAGCTGCCGGGAAGCATGCGCCGTCTCTGACTACCCTCAAGAAGTATGCGCGGGCGGTCGGTTGTCGCCTGGAGATCAAACTCGTTCCCAACGCTCCCGTTACCAAGCGCTCAACACCGGCCGCCAAAAAGCAGGTGTAAATCGGCATTGAAAACTGACCCACCACCGGCGTCCAATTTTGACCCATATGGGCATCAACTATTTGATTTGATAACAGCGAGTCGCTGTCATGAAGGCCGGATCAGGCTTGTACGCCGACTTTGGCTGAAAAGTGGATCAATTCAGCACGCCGATCAACACTACAAGGCTCGTACAGAATGGCGTTGATCTTTATAAGGTCAAAGAGCTGCTTGGTCATAAGACGATTGTTATGACTATGCGGTACGCTCATCATTACCCTGAAAGGCTGAGATCGAGCATCGAGATTCTTGATAATTGCTACAATTTTACTACATTGAAGGCTTCGGGCGTTTGACCGAATAGTTAAAAATCCTTTAAAATCAATCACGCGAGAGTGGCGGAATTGGCAGACGCGCTGGACTTAGGACGCTAAAAGAACTATTTTTGTAAAAGGGCTTCCAGCTTGGATTTCAGCTTAACTTACTAGGTTTAAAGACTTTTTCGGCATTCTGTAATTTCTGTCTGACTGCCTAATTTCTGTGCATTCCGATGCTTTCTGTCACGTTTTGGTCACGTTTTAGTCACGGTGCAATCAGATGCAATAACTTTCAGAATATCTTACAATCTTTACGTTGGGGAAAGTCCTAACGTCTTGAACAGTGAGGAGGCTATCAGCCGTTTGCAGGAATGTTTTGTTATGTCAATTCATCCATTGTCATCATCATATACGCATCTTTCATGTTTTCCTCAAGTTCTTCCAAGGTTTCACCCTGGGACATTATTTCGGGATGC
>JBARHQ010000214.1:0-1932 GCA_049799315.1 Thermodesulfovibrionales bacterium
ATATAAAAGAGGAGCCAAGGGTGCCTCTTACATGAACTTTACTGTCAACGGTCAAGCCATTTACTCTTAGCGTATATCAAGCTGATAAAGCGTGGCAATGGGTTAGAGAGGAAATTGGTTACAAGGATGATAGCGAGTTCGTATTACATGCCCTGAGACATACTACAGACAGTAGGCTGGTGAATAAAGGCATTGGCCTCTACTCAAAAAGCAGGGTTGAGGAAATGCAGTGCAATTTTGGAATTCTCAAGTCGAGTGACTTTGCTCTTGTAATCCAGAGGGGACATAGTGGGGTGGGTGCTGCATAACAGGTCGCACGTATCTCCTAACCGGATATGAACAGGGATAATAAACGATGCATCGACCAGCACACCCGAAGTAGAAATGTTTTTCATCTGGCAAGGATATATGATGCCATCGTGCTGCAAGAGACACTTGTAATCGCAGTCGAGTCGAATTGCATTTCTTTTATCGCCGACTCTTACACCATTTCGTATTGAAGAATCCAAGGGAGCCTCATTACGTACCATCAGCCTGTTTGAAAGGATAAAACAGTTTCATAATACACAATGTCTGCACATAAACCCAACAGTAATTGTGTCAGTTGAAAAAACAGTGCGCAGGCTAAAGGAAGCAGGCGACATAATGGGCATCAGGATTCATCATGGTAGAATATATGTCCTTTGTGGAAAGAGGGCCCATCCAGTCCTCGCAGCATACCATCCCAAAGTAACTCACCAGACATTTTCAAAGCAATCCCAAGAGTCACATTCCGCAGAAACACTTTGGAGTCTTAAGCGTATCAGGAAAAAGGTCATGGGGAACATTGTCCATCCCCTGGGCCACGGCAATTTTGTACCGTTCACATGTGGTGTAGTGCCCATTGCAGTAGGTACCACATAAAAATTCTTTTGTATGGGGATTATCCTGGAACTCTTCTTTAAAGAAAGAACAGGTATCACTAAATTCACAGGTCGCCATAATGTTCTCCTTTTTCAAGAAATTGTAATCGCATAAAAATTTACCATAAAACCCAAGACAGTCAATCCGGCGTCAATTCTTAAGCCATCCATTTAACTAACACCCAATCAATACAACAACATATCCAGAGCACAGCGGGCCATCAGGTTCTTTTTGTGCCTAAATCTGAAAGGAGTTTGTCATGTCGGTGGACTAGCGAGGGCAAAGGGTATCTTTATATAAACTTCACTGTTTCAGGTATGCTGGCTTCAATCCCGGCAAAAGCATCTCAGCAGATCGCGCCATTCGGGCAGGCCTTCAGCAATTCTCTCTATGCAACTCACAGCAGGGCTTGAAGCTTGAAAGGCCTCAGATATTCATTTGACTCGCATCGCGAAAGAACGTAGATTAAATTGATTTTTTCAGGAGTTTGCATGGTGCGTGCGTACCTTTACCTGTTAGTGTTCATCCCGATAACCACCCTGTTTGCCGTGAGTGCAATCATCTTTACCCTGTTTGACTCCAGTGGAAGGAACTACGCCTTTCATGCCAGATGGTGGGCGCGGATCGGGCTGGCCCTTAACAATACGCCGGTCGAGCTGCGCGGGGCTGAATATCTGCCGGACGGGCCGTTTATCCTGATGAGCAATCACCAGAGCAACTTCGACATCCTGTCGCTGATTGCCACGATACCTCGCAGGATATACTGGATCGCCAAGAAGGAACTTTTCGATATCCCGATCTTCGGCTACTCCATGCGGCGCGGCGGCTATATCCCCCTGGATCGCAGTGACGGGCGCAAGGCGCTGAAAAGCATGGAAAATGCTGCCTCCATTATCCGGCAGGGCAGCAGTGTGGTAATGTTTCCGGAGGGAACCCGTACCTGTGACGGGCAGCTGCTTCCGTTCAAGCGCGGCGGCTTCATGCTGGCTGTCCGGGCCGGTGTCCCGGTCATTCCGGTCACCATCAACG
>JBARHQ010000215.1:0-6078 GCA_049799315.1 Thermodesulfovibrionales bacterium
CTTGAAGCCGTTAAGCCTGGCGAACTCAAGCTTGATTCCGACACTCTCTGCAAGATCTTCATGGGCGATATCAAGTTCTGGGATGAGGCTAAGATAAAGCAGATGAACCCGGGATTGAAGCTTCCCCATGCCGAGATAACTGTTGTCTACCGGTCTGACGGTTCAGGAACCACAGCGATATTCACTCACTATCTCAGCGAGGTCTGTCCTGCATGGAAAGAGAAGGTAGGCGCAGGCAAGGCGGTCAAGTTCCCTGTCGGCATCGGCGGCAAGGGCAACGAAGGTGTAGCAAACTATGTGAAGAGGACGGCCAACTCCATAGGTTATGTTGAGTTTGCCTATGCAAAACAGAATAAGCTCGACCATACTCAGCTCAAGAATAAGGCCGGAAATTTCATCGAGCCCAGCTTCGAGAGTTTTGAAGATGCTGCAGAAACCGGCGATTTCGACGCCAAGAAAGACTTTTTCCTCTGGCTGACGAACGCCCCCGGCAAAAAGTCATGGCCGATTGCAGGTGCTACGTTCATCCTCCTTGCAAAGGAGAAGACCGATTCCAACAAGAAGGTTGTTAAATTCTTTGACTGGTCATTCAAAAATGGCGATAATAAGGCCAGGGAGCTTGTCTACGTCCCGCTCCCCAAAGCCCTAAAAGAGAAGGTCAGCGGATACTGGAAGGCAAACGGCCTGCAATAAGATATCTTTAAAAGGGGGCAGGGATGGCACTGCCCCCCTTTTTTTTGCGCCAGCGTGAGGACAGGGAAAAGGTAAAATAATTAATGGCTGAAAACTTAAAAAAGAATCCGATGGACATGGTCTTTGCCTCTGTCACGGGCATCGCCTCATTTACGGTCATCCTCTTTATCATCGGCATCCTCTGCGTGCTTATTGCAGAGTCCTCGCTTGCAATCGGACAGTTCGGTGTCATAAAGTTTCTCACTTCATCAGACTGGAACCCGGTCAAGGAGTCTTTCGGCGCACTGACCAATATCTACGGGACGGTTCTAACGACCGTCCTTTCTATGTTTTTTGCTATCCCTGTTGCAATCGGTATAGCCATTTTTGTCACCGAGATATCACCGAATGTCCTGAAGGGTCCGATTGGTATCGCCATAGAGCTTCTGGCCGCCATCCCGAGCATCATCTACGGTATGTGGGGGCTTTTTACCCTCTCGCCGATCATGAGCACGTATATAGAGCCGTTTCTTAAGAAGATCACTGCCGGGCTGCCTTTCGTGAGCGTCCTTTTTGAGGGGACCCCGATGGGTATTGATATCCTGACGGCGAGTGTTATTTTGAGCATCATGATCATCCCCTTTACCGCGAGCATAGCGAGAGATTCCTTTAATCTGACTCCCGCCGTGGTGAAAGAGTCTGCCTATGCCATCGGGGCTACAAAGTGGGAGGTCGTAAAAAATGTTGTTGTCCCCTACTCGAAACTCGGCGTCTTCGGAGGCATAGTCCTTTCATTGGGAAGGGCGCTTGGTGAGACCATGGCAGTGGCCTTTGTGCTTGGCAACAACCACCGGATTACGACATCCCTGCTCGACGCCGCTGCTACCATAACCGTAACCCTGGCAAACGAGTTTGCCGAGGCGGATACGAACCTGTATCTTTCCTCGCTCTTTTATCTGGCGCTGGTGCTGTTTGTTATGAGCTTCATCACTCTTGCCATTGCAAAGTTCTTTCTGCTGAAGGCAGAGAGGAAATACTCGCGATGATGACGCAGGAACGGAAGCGAAAAATAGAAGGGTTTATTGCACTGACCTTCAGCACCCTTGCGGCATTTCTCGGACTTTTCTGGCTGGTCTTCATCCTGGGAGATGTATTAATCCATGGAGTGAAGTCCATGAATCTGAGCCTGTTCATCAATGACCCTGCTCCCGCGGGGGTAGATGGCGGAGGATTAAGAAATGCCTTTACGGGCCAGCTTATGATCACGATATGCGCGACCCTAATCGGCGTTCCGGTGGGTGTGCTTGGCGGCACCTTCCTGGCCGAGTATGCCCGCGGCAGAACGGTCGCCAGAATCATCAGCATCCTGGCTGATATTATGGTGAGCGTCCCTTCGATTGTTATCGGCACCTTCATCTATGCAATACTTGTCAAGCCTGTCGGCCATTTCAACGGGTGGGCAGGCGCTGTGGCGCTTGCGATCATCATGGTCCCGGTTGTCCTGAGGACAACAGAGGACATGCTCTCCCTTGTCCCGTGGACAATAAGAGAGGCGGCTTTTGCCCTCGGCGCTCCCTATTATAAGGTCATTACCCAAGTGGTCTACCGTGCCGCTGCAACCGGTATCCTGACCGGCATTCTGCTTTCAATCGCCCGGGTTGCCGGGGAGACGGCGCCCCTGCTGTTTACGTCCTTCAACAATTCTTTTTACAGCCTCAATATGAATCAGCCCATTTCTTCCCTTACCGTAACCATATTCCAGTATGCCATGGGACCGTATGACAGCTGGCATTCCCAGGCCTGGGCTGCGGCATTTGTCATCACGATATTCATACTCCTTCTTACGATTACCGGAAGGCTTATCATTAAATGGAGGTACCGTTAGTGTCTGAAACAGCGGAGATAGAAGTCAGGGACCTGAACTTTTATTATGCAGGTGATATCCATGCCCTCAAGAAGATCAACCTATCGGTCAAAAAAAATAAGGTCACGGCGCTCATAGGACCTTCAGGGTGCGGCAAGACAACGCTCCTGAGGTGTTTCAACCGGATGCACGATCTTTACCCGAAGAACCGTTATGAAGGGGAGATTCAGTTCCAGGGGGAGAATATACTGACGAAAGGTACGGATCTCATTCATCTGAGGAGTCGCATCGGCATGGTCTTTCAGAAGCCGACGCCGTTCCCTATGACCATCTTTGATAATATTGCCTATGGGTTGAAATTGAGGGGTATAAACAAGAGGTCCGAACTTTCCGAACGGGTGGAGCGGGCGCTCGTGCATTCCGCACTCTGGGATGAGGCAAAAGATAAACTTAATTCCAGCGCGTATGACCTTTCCGGAGGACAACAGCAGCGGCTTGTTATTGCGAGGGCCCTGGCAGTCAATCCCGAGGTGCTGCTCTTTGACGAGCCGACCTCAGCCCTTGATCCGATATCCACATCAAAGATTGAAGAGCTCTTTGATAAAATCAAAAAAGAGGTGACGATTATCATCGTGACGCACAACATGCAGCAGGCGGCGAGGATATCAGACTGGACCGGATTCATGATGCTCGGGGAACTGGTTGAATTCGATACGACCGACAAGATCTTTACTGCGCCTGCTGAAAAATTAACGGAAGATTATGTGACGGGGAGGTTTGGCTGATGACGGTATTTGATGATGAGCTGCAGCATTTAAAGGAAAAGTTGCTTAAGATGGGCTCCCTGGTCGAGGACTCTATAAAGAGTTCCATACAGGCCCTTGTAGAGCGGGACAATGATCTTGCGAAGAAAATTATAGACAGGGACCGCATGGTCAACACGCTGGATGTCGAGATTGACGAGGAGTCTATCCGGCTGATAGCGCTGAGACAGCCGATGGCCGGAGACCTGAGATTCATAACCACAGCAATGAAGATCACCTCGGACCTTGAGAGGATGGGAGACCTTGCTGTTAACGTTGCTGAACGGGCGCTCGAACTGAATGAAGAGCCTATTCTGAAGCCTTACATCGATATCCCGAGAATGAGAGAGATTGCGCAGGGCATGACACGGGACGCGCTTGATGCCTTCGTGCGAAAGGATAAAAAACTTGCAATGGATGTTATCATGCGGGACGACCTTGTGGACGAGCTCAAGCACGATGTGCTGGAGGAGCTTGCCTTCATTATGGCCCAGAACCCTTCGACGGTATCACGCGCAATGAAGATCAGCTTTGTGGCCCAGTATCTTGAACGCATTGCCGACCACGCGACTAATATCGCGGAGATGGTGATTTATCTCATTGAAGGCAAGATAATCAGGCATATGGCATTGCCTTCTGAGACATAGATTATCCTGTCGAATAACATACTATTATTAGATAAGTGAATATACCGGTGGTCCGGTCTTATTCAGGGGACAAGACCCCTCGTGCCTTGTCCACGGATGATGTTACGGCAGCTTCAAAAAACGTTCACTCCGCCAGATCCGCACAATAAGAATCCGCCCCTTCTCCCGGCGATATACGATACGAAAAGGAGGGTAAATTATCTCGCGCAGGTCTTTCATGGCGAACTCAGGTACAGCCCGTCCTGAGTCAGGATAGAGGGTAAGCCGCTCTGTTTGCACGATGACTTTTTCGACGAGTTTTCTGCCTGTTTCCGGAATTCCCTGCTCTGTGTACCAGGCAATGATTTCCTCAAGGTCATAGATGGCGGACTCAGCAAAAGAGAGGGAACTTCTTTTTGCCATATCTATTTCAGGCCCAACCGCTTCCTGACTCCATCAATGCCCACTATCCGGCCCTTTTCGATATCCATGAGCCCTTCCGTCACCGCGCGCATGAAAGAACGCTCATCTTCAGCCTTTTCATAATCGCTGAGAGATTGGACCACCGCAACGCCCTGACCGTGATTGGTGAGCAGGACCGGTCTGTGGGTCTCGGAAGTAAGCCTGACGACCTTGCCGGGATTGACCTTGAGAATGCTCAGGGGAATAATGTCTTCGGAAAATTTGGTGCCCATATCGGGTGCCTCCTAAAGGACTTGTTTTTTGGTCTTATTATAGCACCTGATAATATCATCCTACAACGGGAAGTTGTTTTTTTGTACTCCTCTTTACCCTATTCAGCCTCGCTGCCGGCGATGCCGAGATCGAGGACAAATTGCTTTACATGCTGTTTGAAAAAAGTTTTAATCGTCTCCCACTTCACCTTTTTCCCAGCATACTCAGGTTCCGGATCTGAATCAGCGTCTGAAAAGTACACAAGTGCCTTGCCGGTAACGATGGGATTGATCCGCTTCTTTCCAAAGCGGCGCACCATATGTTCCGTCACTTTATGAAAGGGGATATTCTGCAGTATAAAGTACAAATCCACAAAGTCCCTCTTTGCCCCCCTTTGACTAATAGCAATGACCTTCATGGCGGCAATATCAAGAACACCGGCAACATTTATTTCATTATAAGCTGTGGGCCGCTCGATGAACGGGTATTCATAGAGAAAGAGGGAGAACTTCACACCCTCAATGTCTGCAACTAAATGGTCCCCGCTCTCTGCCATAATGCGAAAACTCCGCCCTGTCTTCCTTATTGCTGAAACAAGGGATTCCACCCGGAACGGGGCAGTGGTGAAGAAGTCGAGATCTACGGACATCCTATGGCCTATATGAAGCGCAAGGGCCGTTCCCCCTGCCATTACCGCCTGATACCTCGCAAGCGTATCTTTAAGGCTGTCGAGGACCTTCCAGCCATTGCCGGGAAGACATGCCCTATGCATTTCCCGCCTCAAACCATATCTCCCAAAAATTGCGGGATTTGTTACTGATAGCCCTGCTGGTATTGAGCACATCAAGGATAGTCCGGGTCGTGTACACTCTTTGCAGCCAGGCGATTGCCTCATTATCGCCGAATTCCAGAACTCTCTCAATGATATATCGGGCGTTTCTCCTGATATGGATATTGCCGGGGCTTGTGTCCCAGAAGAGCGGGCGGAAACGGTCTGGTATTGATGAGACTTCCTTTCTCTCGGCAAGCTTTTTCTTTACCTGCGGACTGCCCGCAGGACCAAGATATTTATGAACAACCTTGCTGCCCTCCCTCACCACGAGATAGGCATACTCTCCCCTGCCGATTTTTTTCATTACCACACTCATGGTTTATTATAACACATTGTTGGGTAATATGAGACGAACCGCATTGACTGGTCCGGGGATTGGAGCGACGGCGGCGTGGATACCTTTCCCCGTCAGTCCTCCTCAACAATGAGCAGAGGCAGCCCGCAATCCGGACAGTCGCGGACATCAATGCCGACAGGTGACCCGCAGGCCGGGCATTTCCCTTCCCCGATCAATTCCTTTGAAGTCCTGAACTCAGGGTCCAGTTCCATCAGGTATTCCTCGATGCTCTCCTGCGCCTTTTCGAGATCCTCCGGCGAGACCTTCAG
>JBARHQ010000216.1:0-60404 GCA_049799315.1 Thermodesulfovibrionales bacterium
CCATTCGTAATATTCCAGTAATTCCCTTTGGAGACCTTCTCTCCTCCCTTATGGCTGATCCTTAGCATTTTCGTGTCCTCCTTCTTTATTTTTTCCCTGTTCTTGATTTTATACTACCAGAAATAAAGAAGGACTGTAATTGGGATTAGTTCCTATATTGCTGGAAAAGATGTCTTAGTCCCGGGGTATTGCTATGTTCCATACGTGGAAGCTATCTTCGATTTAAGACGACCCCTGAGGCTTGTGCCCGCAGGGGTCGTCTTATCTGCTGCTGACTGATTGTGCTTATCGTGCTTTGAGTGGCAGGTAGTCTTTTCTGAGTCCCGGCAGCGAGGAAAAATACGACGGCCTGATCAATTTCCCCTGTATGATTTCTTCAATTCTGTGCGCCGACCAGCCAGCCACCCGGGACATCGCAAAGATCGGGGTATAAAGCTCTTTCGGTATGCCCATCGACCGATAGACAAACCCCGAATAGAAATCAACGTTCGCTGCAGCCACCTTGCCCTTTTTCTTCTCAATAATCCCCGGCGCCAGCCTGGCAATGCTGCGGTAAAGCTCAAACTCCTTTTCCATGCCGTTCTTGCACGCAATCTCGAGCGCCTTATGCTCAAGGATCACCGCCCGCGGGTCTGACTTGGTGTACACGGCATGCCCTATCCCGTAAATTTTCCCTGATTTATCATTGACCTTTTTGTCCAGCACCTTCCCGAGATAGTTCGATAATTCATCGTCATCGTCCCATTTTTTCACATTTGACTTTATGTTTTCCATCATGCCCTCAACCGCCTCATTGGCGCCGCCATGGAGGTGACCTGAAAGAGACGCTATGCCTGAACAGATAGCCATGTAGCTGTTCGCACCGGACGAGGAGACCGTCCTCACCGTGAAGGTAGAGTTATTGCCACCACCATGTTCAGCGTGAAGGACCAGCATCATGTCGAACAGGTTCGCCGTCAGTCTGTCCGGCTTCTTCCCCTGCAGCATATACAGGAAATTCTCTGCATGGCTGTAATCTTCTCTCGGTTCGATAAGTTCGCGCAGTTTCTTCCCGTGGCTGGTTGATGCATGGTAGTTATAAGCAACAATAGTCGGCAGCTTTGCCACGAGGTCAATACACTGTCTGGAGAGGTCCATTATGTCCGTAGAGTTGGGATTGTCATCAAACAGGTACATTGCGGAAACAACCGTGTGAAGCCCCCCCATCTGGTCATAATGCGGCGGCCGGTTGAGTATTATGGCCTTCGCTTCGGCCGGGAGTCCCCTTCGCGTGGCCAGCTCACTGGTAAAGACCTCCAGGTGTTTCTTGCCCGGCAGTTCACCGGTGAGAAGGAGATAGGTTGTTTCTTCAAACCCGAATCTCCCCTCTTCCTGCTGATGTCTGACGAGGTCGAGCACGTTATACCCGCAATAATATAATTCACCGTCAAGGTCCAGCTTTATCTCGGATCCGTCTCCCTGGATTTCTTTCTTGTAGCCGATTACCTGCCCTTTGCTGGTAATGCCGACAAAGACCCCGGTGCCGTCTTCATTTCTCAGGCCGAGTTTTATGTTCTTTGACCTGACAAGCTCCAGGGGGATCTTGTCGTGTTCCAGCGCCAGCTTCTCGATGATCTTCAAAACATTCTGCATATGCCTTACCTCAATAAACGGAGATTATTTTCTTTCCGAAATGAACCTCGTGGAAGTTGAATATTTTACCATGTCCGCGGTTTTTATGTCACTAAATAGGCTGTCATTCCCGCAAAGTGAAGTTAAGCCAGTCCCTGCTTGTCAGGGATCGGGGAACCCTTCTTTCAAGCCATCTGAAAGATTCCGGACAAGCCGGAATGACAGACGAAAGGCAATGATGTCGACTTTATGGATGGGTGCTAATTATCAGGCTTTGTTGAAAAAAGTGTCGTAGGGATACTTCTTTACATGTATCAGAAACTCGTCGATCACATGTGAAAGATGCCTTCTGGCGGGAACTATCAGCGAAAGGTCACGCTGGATATTTCCTTCCCGAAATGTTACCAGCTTCAGCCGGCCGTCAGCCGACTCTCTCTGAACAGCCCATTTTGAGACGATAGAAACCCCCACCCCGCCCTCAACAGCCTCTTTGATCGAGGCCGTACTTCCCAATACCAGGGCAATGTGCATATCGTCGATACTGATGCCGTGCGAGGCGAAATACTCTTCAATCTTTTGCCGCGTGCCGGAGCCTTCCTCTCTGAGGATAAAGGGCTCCCTCAAAAGGTCAAGGATCGAAACCACCTTCTTTTTTGCCCAGGGATGTTCCCGGGAAACAATAAGAACGAGGTCGTCTGTCATGATCGCTTCTCTCTTGAGCTTGCCTCCCAGGCACTCCCCGGCCACCAGCCCAAAATCTATAAACCCGGATTTCAGAAGCTCTTCAATCCTTCTTGTGTTCCCCACCCTCATGCTTATTTTTACTTTCGGATGCTCTTTCTTGAATGCAATGATCACCCGGGGAAGGACATGGTTGCCAATGGATGTGCTCGCACCGAGGGTAAAACCGCCTTTTATCGCTCCTGATATCTTCCGCATCTCTTTTTCGACATCAGTGTAATGGTCCAGGATGTGTCTGGCCTGATGGTAAAGCAGTTCTCCTGCAGCGGTCAGATTTATCTCGCCCCCTGACCTGTCGAACAGCTTTGTCTCAAAGAATTCCTCAAGGGCCTGTATCTGGAGACTGACTGCCGGCTGGCTGAGATGAACAATCTTGGATGTCTTGGAAAAACTCCGTGTCTCGGCTACGGCACAAAAAAGTTTAAGCTTAAAATCCATGGGATATAGGATACCACACAACGTCAAAAAAATTGACTTCGGTGTCAGCCAACCATGGTCTTCAGGACCTCTCCCAACCTCCTGATGCCGATCTGTATCGTCCCGGCATCGACACTCGAGTAATTGAGCCTCAGGGTATTGACATTTGTCCGGTTCACATAAAACGGATCTCCCGGAACAAAGGCGACCTTCAGTTCAATCGCCTTTTTGAAGACCTCCATGGCGGACAAGCCTTCAGGCAGGGTAATCCAGAGGAACATGCCGCCCTCAGGCTCGGTATAATGGACTGTCGCAGGAAAATATTCCCGTATCGCACTCACCATCGCGTCCCGCTGTCTGCCATATGCCTCCCGGATCTTCGCGATATGTTCATCGATATTATTATCTTTCAGGTACTGCAGAATGACCCGCTGCCCGAAATAATTCGTATGAAGGTCAGATGCCTGCTTCGCTATGATCAGTTTCTCCATCACCTCGTGCCGCGCAGCGATCCAGCCAATCCGGAATGACGGGATGACGATCTTCGAAAAAGAACCGAGCAGGACGGTGTTATGGGGGATAAGCTTATAAAATGAGGGCCTGTCCTGTCCCAGAAACCTGAGTTCTCCATAAGGGTCGTCTTCCACAATAAGGGTTTTTTTCCCCTGCAGGATATCCGCAACCTGCGTCCTGTTTTCAGCAGTATAGCTGATCCCCGAGGGGTTCTGAAAATTCGGGACACAATACATCAACTTCGCCGAATACTGTGACAGTGTCCGGCCGAGAAGCTCAATGTCTATCCCGTCGTCATGGACCGGGACCGGGTGGAAACGGGAGCGGTAGATCGAGAAGGCCTGGATCGCGCCGAGGTACCCGGGCTCTTCAATCACCACGCTGTCGCCCTCATTGAGTATCGTCTTTCCCAGGAGATCAAGCCCCTGTTGTGAGCCGGCGGTGATGAGGATGTTGTCCGGGTCTATCGTCATACCTTTTCCCTGATAACGGGCAGCGATCCATTCACGCAATCCCCGGTATCCCTCAGAGGAGCTGTACTGCAGCACGTCCTTGCCGGACTCCTCCAGCAGCCTGGCCGTCGCCGCCTTGATCTCCTCCAGCGGAAACAGGTCGCGGTTCGGAAGCCCGCCGGCAAAAGATATCACCGACTCATCCAGCGTGATCTTCAGGATTTCGCGTATAAATGAACGCGGGACATCTGATATTCTGTCTGAAAATATATTACCCATGTATCATATCACCTCTGCGATCGTATCACCTCTGCATCATTATGACCGGCCCATCATTATACAAAAAAAGCCCTGCAATCCGCCTTAGTCCAGACAACATGTCCTGCGCGTAGCATTTTATCCACCATGAATCATAAAGTACATACAAAGAGCAGCATGACAATGGCATGTACACGGATTCAGCGGCGTGTTGCGCCGGTGCCTCGGAGGTCCGGCAGTATCGGACAGAGAATGAGCGCACATGCTGTTGTCCCGCTGTTTCGATGGCGGATTCCGAATACCTGCTCATTTGAACGGCCTTTAATCCGTGTGATAAGATACAACATGTCGTTATATGTCCATGAAGCCGTTGATCGGTCAGACAGGAAGGTCAACGGGGAGGGATCTTCAGCATCAATGAGATACCCATATAATAAATATATACTGATCTCCAGGAGGAATTATGAACCACGCTAAAAAACAAAGACGCCGGATGGACCAGCAGGGCTTTACCCTGATCGAACTGCTCGTTGTTATGGTCATCCTCGGACTGCTCGCTGCCATCGTCGGCCCGAACCTCTTCGGGAAGGTAGGCAAGGGCAAACAGGCTGCTGGCAGGACACAGATCGAGATGATCGGCCAGGCGCTTGACAGCTACAGACTGGATACCGGCAAGTATCCGTCAACCTCGGAGGGCCTTGCAGCGCTGAACACCAGCCCCGGCACTCAGGGATGGGATGGCCCTTACCTGAAGAAAGGTATCCCCAACGACCCCTGGGGAAAACCGTATCAGTACCAGTCTCCCGGTTCGCACGGTGATTATGACCTTACCTCTTACGGAGGTGACGGATCACCAGGCGGCGAGGGCGAGAACAAGGACATCAACAGCTGGGAATAACGGCTTTGCGCTGCTCGAGCGCATCATTGTCCTTGTTATTGCAGGCTCTCGGCAGCGGTCGTCCTCAAAACCTTCTTTTATATGAAAGGTTCAGGGTAAAATCATTTGCCCCGGCTGTATTCAGGTCCTCGGTCAAAGAGAATTCGATGCTGTCCTTCGCTTTGGTGTATCTGACGCCAAAGACCCCGAGGATTCCCGCACGGTCGATATTGCCGATGCCCGTCTTCGGATACGGCGAGGTCTGGTACATAGCCTGTCCAAGCAGTCCAAGGTCCGGCGTCACCAGATACTCAAGTCCTCCCCCCGCGTAGAACGACTCTTTAAGCCTTATTGTCTGTTCGGCCCTGACGTCGCCCGGGAAGACGATCCCGGCGTTAAAGTATGCCATGAGCCTGTCACTCAACCGTTTGTCGGCCATAACAGCCAGGTCCGCATCAAGAGAACCATTGCCGTAGCCCTTATGGGCATCACCCGTCGGCAGTTCCAGCCCTGCAGCAACACTCACTGCGGGGTCTCCGGTGAAGACCATCTTCTTGGCCGACAGACGGATGTCTCCCAGACCCGCACCACCGGAAGCACCCCTTATCATCAACTGTCCGTTTTTTCTGACCTCATACGCAAACGCGTTCCGGGGTCGTTCACTCCGGTTATAATCGGGAAGATTAAGGGTTTGATGAAAGTCTTTCAGAAAGCTGTCCATAAACCCTCCGTTGAAATTGATGATCGGGACCCTGATCCCGAGTTCCAGATCATGGCCGACAACCCTTCTGTACTGGAGATCGAGCATCGCCATCTCGAAGTCGAGCAGAACATTCCAGGCAGCAGACTGCCTTGGCATGTATACGCTGGAGTATGAGAACCCGGCAGTAAACGCATCGTTTGTCCGGGCAGACTCAAGCCCCGGGGCATCAGTATGCATAAAAAGCGGGAACTGGTTCCTGACCTGCAGCGGACCTTCGAAGGAGTGTGCCTGTTCAGATGTGGCTATGAGGAGCATTGCAATAACCGTGAGAAGTTTCTTCTTAATCATCGTCCGTTCCCTTCATGTTCACAAGATATTCCTCCCACTCGATCGGGAGCATATGCTTTTTCCTGTTGTTGCATTCCTTGCATGCCGGGACAACATTGCCTTTTGTCGACCTGCCGCCCCGTATCACCGGCACGACATGGTCCATGGTCAGCTCCTGAGGAGGAAATTTCCCCCGGCAGAAATAGCAGACCCCTTCTCCCCTTTTTCTCTTCCACCATTGGGAATTTCTCAGTTCACGGGCCTTCGCCCGCTCCCTCTTTATCTCTTCCTCTGTTATGTCAGATATGAAATAGTCCATATATATGCCACCCACACCGATCTTCGAAGAGCCTCATGCCTTGCCATTTATTGGTCCCGTGGTGGCGGGTATATGTGGAGAAAAATTTTATGCGCCACCATTGCAAAAGATATAAATATCAAAAATCCTCACGTATTGCAATATTCCTTGGTTTATTCATAAGCAAATTGCGCCATGATAAAATTTGTCGGAACATATGCCCGGCGCCATAACACCGCACAAATCATGCTGACTCTCCTGCAATACTGCTCCAAAGCACACTCTGGTTCCTGCCGTTATGCTTGGCATGATAGAGTGCCTGATCGGCCTTTTCGATCAGCTCCTCTTTTCTCTTCGCATCAGCCGGAGAGACCGCAATCCCGATGCTGATCGAAACCCTGAAGGACTTTTCGTCCGCGCTGAAGGTCTTTCCCTGGACAGCAGTCCTCAACCGCTCTGCAATTACCCTGGCCCCTGGACCGTCAGTACCCGGAAGAATCACCGCAAACTCCTCGCCGCCATACCGCGCCGGGATATCAATATCTCTCAGCGACTCTCTGATGACCTTTGAGACTTTCTTCAAGACAATGTCGCCGACCGGGTGACCATAGGTATCGTTTACTTTCTTGAAAAAATCGATGTCGGTCAGCATAAGTGAAAGCGGGCCGGAGATCCTGCTCTGGCGTTTCAGCTCGCCAGTCAGCCTCTCCTGGAATATCCGGTGGTTGAAGAGCCCGGTCAGCCCATCCGTTGTCGCAAGCCTCTCGATCTTGGCATGCAGTTTCGCATTGGCAATCGAGGTCGAGGCCTGGTTGCAGAGGACCTCGATCAGGTTGATCTGAAAGCTGTCGAGAAAATCGACCTGCTCCGACAGCATGACGAGCACCCCCATCAGCTTCTTTTCATACAGCATCGGGACCGCAAGCACCGACCGCACGTCATCAGTGTCAAATGGCATGACCCGGATCGGGTAGCCTTTCATATCACTCACATAATGACGGTGGCGGTTTTCGATCGCGAAATTGATAACCGTAGCGTCAAAGGAAACCCGGCGGCTTTCAAAGGCATAGGGAGTATTATGGTGGACAAGGTCATATTTGTCGCCTTCTCCTTCAAAGAAGAACACCTGGGCAGACGATATTTTTTCCGCCCCTTCACAAAGCTTCCTGCCGATCACCTCACTCTTGAGAGACGTAACGAGGTTCTTGCTCTCTTCCCTCAGTATCCTGAGGCTGAAGTGGTCCCGCTTCATCATGAAGTCAATCCGCTCCCGTTCGAGCATGCGGACCAGCTGGCCGGCAAAAAGTTCCACCGTCTGTTTCTCCCTATCGCTGAAGGCATATTGCCGCGAACTATCAACACTCAGCACGCCGATCAGGGAAGACCCCTCGAGAATAGGGACCGCAATAACCGACAGGACTTTGATGCCCTTCATATACCCGAGCTTGATCTTCTTTTCGTCGATCTCAGTGAACGAATATGTCTTCCGGTCCTTCATACACCCGGAGAGCACCCCGCCCCCGGTAATGACTATCTCGCCCTTCTCTTCCGTCGAACACCGCAGGATAAACTCCTCACGGTCAGGCACAAAAAGGCTGGCAGAGTCCGCAACGACCGCATGCCGTATCACAACTAACAGTTCCCGGATCTCTTCATCGGTCTTCAGCATCGATGCAAAATAATGGGAATTCG
The DNA here is from genome assembly GCA_049799315.1 of Thermodesulfovibrionales bacterium. GTDB lineage: Bacteria > Nitrospirota > Thermodesulfovibrionia > Thermodesulfovibrionales > UBA6898 > PALSA-1316. Next base: position 7,890 of record JBARHQ010000216.1, read on the forward strand.
TCTCCTCGCTGCTCAGGGAATCAAGTTCTGTTTCGCGGGCGATGGACCGGGCATTCTGGCGGATCGTCGCAAGCGAATTCTCGGCCTTCTCCCGGGCCGCCCGCAGCCGCTGGACCATGAACGATGAAACACCTGCAGTCATCATGAGAAATGCTGAAATCAGGCCTGCCTGAACAGGGTCAGGTATATTAAGGTAGGTCCTGAGTCCGGGAAGGCCCAGCGCCGTGGAAGAGATCACTATCTGGAGCGAGAACAGGGCCAGCGCGATCAACACGGCAGGCAGGCTGAAGAAAAATGTCATAATAATGATCAGGGGAAAAAAAATCGGGGACAGTCGTACGAGATGCAGGAACTGGATTACCCCTGATGGAAGCAGGAGTCCTGTCAGGAGAAAGGCGACAGCAAATTCCTCTCTCTTTTCACGGAGGTACAGGAAGAGGCAGACTGCTGCAATAACAAGACAGGCCGGAAACCAAAAAAAAGGCCTGGCTTCAGGAAGTCCTTTCAGAAGGCCAAGCCAGGCAAAAACAGTGAAGAGGAGCGGTACGCCCCTCTTCAAAAGATCTAGCCAGACGCCCTGCCCTTTTTGACCTCTTCCTCTCTGAAGAGCTTCTTGTACATTACTTCCCATTCAGGGCTGCCCTCGATCAGCTTTCTGGAATACGTCTGGAGTTTTTTTCTGACAATCTGATCTATCTCCTCGCCGATCTTGAGTTCGGCAACAATCGTACGCTTCATTTCGCGCCTGACATCTCCCTCATCCTCGACCAGATCGATGAGATCCTGGTCCATGAGTCCCTTCAGCAGTACGTGGGTAAGATGCGAGATCTTGTCTTCTGAAAGCATCATAGGACGATGTTCCTCTCCCGTACCAGTTTCTGCTTTGTCAGGTCAAAGAGCTTCCGGTAGTCCATCCTGCCGCGCTCGATATCCGACGTATGCTTGTTGAGAAGCAGACGCACCTCATCATTCAAGCGGTCCTCGACCATCAACTCCCCGGTAATAAGCTCCTCGACCTTGGAGAGAAGTTTGTCCTCGGGTACCGACAGAACCACCATCTCTTTTGCGATCAGGTTCTCGGTAATCCTCTTTGCCAGGATCGGCACCCAGGACTTGGGAATCCGCATAGTTATTTCTCGACAAACGAGAGGATCGCGATATTGCGGGCCCTCATGATCGACTCATTGAGATCGCGCTGATGCTTTGCGCAGGTCCCGGTCATTCTCCGAGAGAGGATCTTCCCGCGCTCGGTAAGAAAACTCCTCAGGAGTTTGATGTCTTTGTAATCTATGAACTCTGTCTTCTCAGAGCAGAACCTGCAGAACTTTCTTCTCTGAAATCTTTTCTGTGGCATTGCCATGATATTATTCCTTTCTCTTTATGATCTCGACGTACTGACGTCAGATATTAAAATGGTTAGACATTAAAATGGTTCCAGGTCGGTCGTCTCTTCAGGGGCGTGGAAGTCGCTTTCACCGCCTCCGGACCCTTCAGAGGCATATTCTTTCTTCCCGCTGGAGAGAAATTTTACCGTCTGGGCAACGATCTCAAACTTCGAGCGCTGCTGGCCGTCAGTCTCCCATTTCCGCTCCTGGAGACGGCCTTCGACCAGGGCTGTCCTGCCCTTGGCAAGGTGCTGGGCAACCGATTCGCCCTGTTTGCCCCAGACGATGCAGTCGATGAACAGTGTCTCCTCTTTCATGCTGTCGCCGGACTTGAACTTTGTTGAACTTGCCAGGCGTATCGTGCAGACCGGAGTCCCCTGCGGCGTGTACCGCAATTCAGGGTCTTTGGTGAGGTTCCCGATTATTATGCACTTGTTATACATCTAGGCCTCGCTCTTGACCACCGGCTCAGTCACAGCCTTCTCAGCCACAGCCTTCTGTTCAGCCTCTGCAGCCAGGGCCTTCTCGAGATGTTTGACCTGCTTGGTGCCAAGTTTGATGACCATGAATTTGATGACCGGGTCGAAGACCTTATAGAGCTCCTCGAGTTTCTTGATCGTTGCTGCGGGCGCCTTATAGACAAACAGGACATAGAACCCTTTTGTCTGCTTCTTGATCTCATAGGAGAGTTTCCTTCTCCCCCAATGATCCGCCCTGATTACTTCTCCCCCTGCATTAACGACAAGGTCCTTGATCCTCGAGACCGCTGCGGTAATCTCCTCGTCAGAGAGGGAAGCGTTCAGGATAACAAAATTTTCGTAGATGTTCATTCAAAACACCTCCTTATGGATTTTCCCCCGCATGAGCGGGGACTAAAGCCCTTTCCCAAGGAAAGAGCAAGGAGGTCTATGTTATACCATAAAAGGCCGTGAAGCGTCAATTTTTCGGGGGAAATTGACGGTGGATTGTGCTTTGAACGAACAGTTTGATATTGTATGATGCGCTGCTTCGAAATAGAAATTGAGCATAGCGATCAGGAGAAAAAGGACAGACATGAAGTGGACCACACGGCTGCAAAAACGTCATCATCTGATTACCGCTCTTATTCTGCTGATTGGATTGGGGAGCTCTGCCCTGATTTATCTGACAGCTGATAATGAACCGGACAACGATGTGTTTTACGAATATCAGCATTCCAAAAAGTATAAACACGATCTGGAACTCTACGGCGGAAAGGCTAACGTGCTTGCGAATGATTTCATCCGCTGGTTTAGCGGGTTATGGCAGGGAAGATCCCTCGCGCTCACCTCAGCCGTCATCACCCTCTTTATATCCTTCGGCTATTTCTTTGTTGCATCCAGATTGGATCATGCCGCAGGTGATGAAGACCATCGGGACGGACCCGGCTGAAAAATATATAATGCCCCCGACCAATGGGCCCTCAGGATCCGGCTGAGGGCCCATTGATAAGGCGAATTTCACGCCGGGGACGCGGGACCTCGATTTTTTTCTCACGGAAACTCTCTATCACCCCCTGATAGATTTCAGCCTGTGCGGACACAAAGTCTTCAACCCTTACCCATGGCTTGATCGCCAATAAAATAAATGATTCGCCCAGTGAGGCTATACCGACAACAGGGGCAGGTTCTTTCAGTACACGGGGATTTTGCTGCAGAAGATTATTCACCGTGGTGAGCGACAGGGCAAGGTCTGCCTCATAGGTTATGCCCACCGACAGGTCCAGTTGGCGTACCTTGCCGTAATTATGAAGTATCTCTCCGACGATCTTCCTGTTTGGAACAATGACATTGGAATTGTCCGCATGCAGGAGCGTGGTCGAAAAGAGTGCTATATCAGTCACCTGTCCGTATACGCCCAAAAGTTCGATGTATTCCCCGATGATAAATGGCTTCGATAGGATGATGGTGAGTCCGGCCACGAGGTTGCCTAACAGTCCCTGCATTGCCAGACTGGCACCAACACCCGCTACCCCGATTCCGGCTATGAGCGGTGTGATCTGTACGCCCATCTGCCCAAGCGCCATGATCCCTACAACGCCTATTATCAGGAGCTTGACAATCCTGACGATCAGGGACTTGATCGGCTCATCAAAAGCCTTTGCGGACAGCCGCCGATGCAGGAGATTGCCGATCCAGCGGGCAACCAGGATGCCAACGCCAAGCATGAAAATTGCGGTAAGGATCTGCAGTCCGTGATCGACGAAATAGAAGATTATCCTGTCGGTCAGTTCAGGTGATTTCCAGTTTGATACTGATTGGGTCGCCATGCTGCTGCCCTCCATAGGTAAAGATAAATTAAGAATAGCACTGACAGATTAAATTCTCAACAGAGAGTATTTGCTTTCAGTACGCTTTTTCATTCTTGACTTGTTTCTTGGTCTTTCGGCCCTCGCTTGATTTATAATTATCCATGCTGAAAAAAATAGAAAACAAGGTCCTCTCCGGTGGACGTCTCACCGCAGGTGACGCGTTGCGGCTCTTTGAGTCTGACGACCTCTTCACCCTCGGCAGCCTTGCCGACACCTTAGCCCGCAAAAAGAACGGCAGGAAGGCATATTTCATCAGGAACCGGCATGTCAACCCGACGAACATCTGCGTCAACCGTTGCAGGTTCTGCGCCTTCAGCAGATCAAAAGGGCAGGACGGCGCCTTTGAGCTGACGATTAAGGAGATCATCGAAAAGCTGGGAGGCGGGATAAAGGGGAAGCGGGATAAAATGCTTCACGGTATTTCCGAGGTGCATATCGTCGGAGGACTGCATCCTGACTGGCCCTTTGATTACTACCGGGAGATGATATCGACAATAAAAATACAGTTCCCGAAACTCCATATCAAGGCGTTCACTGCGGTCGAAATCGACTACCTGTCAAAGATCAGCGAACTTGACTTGTACAGCACCCTTGTTGCCTTAAAGGCAGACGGCCTTGGTTCGATGCCGGGGGGAGGTGCGGAAATATTCTCGCCGGAGATACGCAACCGGCTCTGCCCTGAAAAGATAAGCGGGGAGCGGTGGCTTGAGGTCATGGAAACCGCCCACAGGGCAGGGATAAAAACAAACGCAACCATGCTCTACGGCCATGTCGAAGACTATCGACACCGGATCGATCACCTTATGAGACTCCGCAGCCTGCAGGACAGGACCGGAGGGTTTCAGGCCTTTATCCCCCTCGCCTATCATCCCCGCAACACCGAGATGCAGGGAGGGTATACGTCAGGGATTGATGACCTCAGGACGATAGCCGTCAGCAGACTTATACTCGACAACTTTGACCACATCAAGGCCTACTGGATCATGCTCGGCGAAAAGATCTCCCAGCTTGCCCTCAGGTTTGGCGCGGACGACATCGACGGCACCATCATCGAAGAGAAGATCACCCACTCGGCAGGCGGGTTGACCGGTGAACAGATGACGGTCGATCAGCTCGTGAACCTCATCAGGAAAACCGGCAGAGTCCCTGTTGAACGTGATTCCTTCTATAAAAGCCTCAGGATCTATTCATGACGCGCACAAAAAAACCGGAGAGGCTCAGTGCCAGGCTCAGGGCTAGGCTCGGCCCCAGGCAGGCGCTGTCCCTGCTGAAAAAGGCGGACATCCTTGAGCTCGGCCGTTCGGCTGACGAGATGAGAAAGACCCTTCACCCTGAAGGGGTCGTCACCTTTGTTGTTGACCGAAATATCAACTACACCAATGTCTGCGTCAATCAGTGCTCCTTCTGCGCCTTCTGGCGGAACGGGGACGCTGCTGATGCATATATCCTCGATGATGCCACCCTCTTCAGCAAGATAGAGGAAACCCTGGACCTCGGCGGCACACAGATACTCCTGCAGGGTGGATTGCACCCCGACCTCGACCTTGATTATTACACCAGGCTCCTGCAATCGATCAAACAGAGATTTGATATCAATATTCACGGCTTCTCTCCCCCTGAGATATGCTACATTGCAGATTCGTCGGATATTACGATCAGTGAGGCGCTGCAGATCCTGCATAATGCCGGCCTTGATTCGATCCCCGGCGGTGGAGCAGAGATACTGTCTGACAGGGTACGGGAAATTTTAAGCCCAAAAAAGATCAAATCCTCTCGCTGGCTTGAAGTGATGGAAGTGGCACACAGACTCGGGATGAGGACAACCGCCACTATGATGTTCGGTAGTATAGAAACTCCCGAGGATATCATCATGCACCTCACCGCCATCCGGGACCTTCAGGACAGGACAGGAGGTTTTACGGCGTTTATACCGTGGTCATTCCAGCCGGGGAACACTGAGATTGGAAAGACAGGGACAAAAACAAAGGGGCGGGGGGCGAGGGGCAAGGGGCAAGACGTAAAGCTGAAAACTGTCAGTTCGCCTGCAACCGCGGTTGAGTATCTGAGGGTGCTGGCACTTTCCCGGATCTACCTGGATAATATTCCGAACATCCAGGCATCCTGGGTAACACAGGGACTGAAACTCGCACAGGTGGGGCTGAGGTTCGGGGCAAACGATTTCGGGTCAACGATGATTGAAGAAAATGTCGTTGCCTCGACAGGTGTGAGCTACCGGGTTTCAAAAGACGACATCGTTAACGGGATAAAATCTTCCGGGTTCAAGCCTGCACAAAGAGATACCTGTTACAATATCCTCCGCACATTCTAAATCAACAATTCGGGACACAGAATCTGTCATAAAACTCTACTTTTTGTCTGTCATTTCCGAATTCCTTAATCTATCACAAGTTCAAAGGCAACACCTTCCGCCAGCCAGCATCTGCAGGACAAAGGCGGACGGACTTAAATCTGCTCAATGAAACACACACAATGAGATTCTCAAGCATAGCTACACCCCCCCTGTATCAACTATATTGACACAGGAAGGGTGTTTGATCTTCCGGACTACTTCGAAGCTATAGTTTTACCGAAACTCTCGATCGCGGTGAGGCGACCCATAACAGTCAGCATCGTCTTTTTTAGAGATTGAAGCTCAGCGCTTCCCTGCGAGATGGCACTTAAAACAGTATCCTGCCGTGCGATCATATTCTTTTTGCGCTCAGAATCTCTTTCCAGCATTTCCTGCTGCTGTTCCTTGACAGCCTCAACCAGTACCGGCACGAGCTTGTCATAGGAGAGAGTCTTATACCCTTTGCTGTCAGTATGCACCAACTCGGGAAGAATTTTTTCCACATCCTGAGCTATCAAGCCGATCTGCCTGCCGCTCTTGTACCCGGCACCGGGGACCTTATCTTTGTCCCATTCATAGGTCACTCCCTGGAGATGCAAAACCTTGTCGAGGGATGATTCAAGCGGGTGTATATCTTTTTTATAACGAACGTCAGACGGGGTAGCTACAGAAACCATCGTCAGACTGCCGTCCAGCTGAACCAGCCGTGATTCAAAATCACCCAGGATGAGCGGTTGGGAGCACCCAAGGCCGACAACACAATTATCTACGTAGAGCTTATTGGCGTTGGTTTCATAGAAACCGGCGTACTTGCCGATAAACACACTGGACCCGCCTGCTGCATTCGTATATCCTGCATAGTAGCCGAGGCTGACATTATAATTCCCTGAGTCGTTCGAGTAACCGGCACTGTGGCCGAAAAAACTGTTGCCTGAGCCATTCTGATTACCGGGCAGGCCACTGGAGAGGCCCGTATTTCTACCGACAAAGGTATTAAAATTTCCCCTGTTCAGCTCACCGCTATTTGCACCAATAAAAACATTTTCATACCCCAGGTCATTATTGGCGCCGGCTCGACTGCCAAAGGCAGTATTAAAGTTTCCCGTGGTGTGCACATGGCCTGCGTAATAGCCGAAGAAACTATTGGCTGACCCGGTGTTATTAGCATAACCTGACTGGTAGCCGAAAAAACTGTTATCCGCGCCAAGCAGGCTGTTATTAGAATCGCCGAGGTTGTTATAACCGGCATAAGTACCAAAAAAACTGTTGCTGGTGCCCTGAGTATTCTTAGAGCCTGCATAAGCACCTATGAAGGTGTTCCCCCCGATATCAGTTTTATTGGCTGCACCGGCGCTGTAACCAATAAAGGTATCGCTTTCAACTCCGATTCCAAGAGGCCCAGCTCCCATAGCAGTCCCGGTGTTCAAACCGTAGGTAGTATTCGAACTCCCCTCTATCAGTGCGCCCCATGACAACCCGTTTAAACAGAGCAATATTGCCACTAAACTAATTAATATTACTTTTCTATTCATATATTCTCCCTCCATATTTCACTTTGATGCCACGGTTTTGACTGAACTCTCGACTGCTGCCAGGCGGTGTATAACAGTCACCATAGCCTGTTTAAGGAATTTGATCTCAGCATCCTTATCAGCTGCAGCGCCGAGAAAGGCAGCTTGCTGTTCAAGGATCTCCCTGCTCTGCTCCGAGTCCTTCTGCAGCATCAATTGCTGCTGTTCCTTGACAGCCTCCACCAGCACCGGTACAAGCTTGTCATAAGAAAGCGTCTTGTACCCTTTGCCATCAGTATGCACCAGTTCAGGAAGTACTTTTTCCACCTCCTGGGCTATAAGGCCTATCTGATTTCCGCTCTTGTACCCGGCCCCACTGACCTTGCCTTTGTCCCATTCATAGGCCACTCCCTGAAGCAGAAGAACCTTGTCGAGGGACGATTCAAGGGGATGTATATCTTTTTTATATCTGAGATCAGAAGGCGTTGCCATCGTAACAGCAGTAAGGCTGCCGTCTATCCGCACGAGGCGAGTATCAAATTCACCGTAAATCAAGGGTTGAGTGCACATCCCGCCGCTCTGGGGAGTGTCTCCGGTAATGCAATTATCTATATAAAGCCTGTTCGAAGAAGTCTCGCTATAGCCGGCACCAGCTCCGATAAAAACATTGGAACTTCCGGCATCATTCGAAAATCCAGCGCTCGAACCGATAGCAACGTTATTATCTCCGGTCGTATTCTTATAGCCTGCAGCATACCCAAAGAAGGCATTAAAAGCGCCGGGACTGCTGGCCAGGGAACTGGCGTTACCGGCATACGTGCCAACAAAAGTGTTTTGGTTTCCCACATTGTTGTAGCCGCTGAAGAAGCCGACATTGACATTATCAGACCCTGTGTTCTTATAGCCGGCACCGCTACCTAAAAAGCTGTTAAAAGATCCTGTCGCGCTAAAACCAGCCTGATAGCCAAAAAAGCTGTTATCAGAGCCAGCATTTAAAAACGAGCCGGCATCTCTTCCTGCAATACTGTTACTTGAGCCGGTTACGTTGCCGCTGCCGGCAAAAGCTCCAAGGAAGCTGTTGCTACTTCCCGCAGTATTGGACAGGCCTGCGCCATTGCCCACAAAAGTATTGCCGGCACCACTGCCGGTGTTGGAAAGACCTGCAGCAGAACCTATAAAGGTATCGGCCTGAAGCCCTGACGCAAGCACACCAGGGCCCATGGATAGTCCGGTGGCTCCTCCAAATGCGGTATTTGAACTGCCTTCTGTTGCACCCCAGGCGAATCCGCTTAAACAGACCAAAAGTGCGATCAGACTGAATACGGTTATTTTTTTATTCATATATATTTCTCCCGGCTACTTTGATGCCACGGTTTTACCTGAATTCTCAATAACGGCCAAACGTGCCGTTACTCCCTCCAATGTCTGCTTTAAATAAGTGATCTCAGCGTTTTTTTCATCGATAGCCTGCTCGAAACGGTCCTTCTGCTCTGCCATCTCTTTCTTGTGTAAGGCATGTCTTCCCATAATCTGTTGCTGCCGCTCCTTGACCGCCTCAATCAGGACCGGCACCAGTTTGTCATAGGAAAGAGTCTTATACCCTTTGCTATCAGTATGCACCAGCTCGGGAAGCAATCTTTCCACGTCCTGGGCAATCAACCCGATCTGCCTGCCCCCACCATAGCCAGCCCCACTGACCTTATCTTTGTCCCATGCATAGGAGACCCCCTGGAGATGCACTACCTTTTCGAGAGATGCTTCAAGCGGGTGAATATCTTTTTTATAGCGGACATCGGAGGGTGTAGATACATCAACTATGTTCAGGCTGCCGTCTATATGCACAAGACGGTCATTAAAGTCACCGGCTATAAGCGGCTGCACACAAAAGAGATTTGAGCCCGGGGGCGTTTCACCGGTAAAGCAATTGTCAATATAGAGTTTATTTGAATTGGTCTCACTATATCCGGCTCCTGGGCCAATAAAAACATTGGCACTTCCAGCGGTATTCAATAAGCCTGCCTGATAACCAAGGCCCACGTTATTGCCGCCGGCAAAATTAAAAAATCCGGCCTGATAGCCCAGGAAGCTGTTGTCTGATCCTGTACCACCGGGAGTGCTGGAATGGCCCGAACTTCTGCCGACATATGTATTTCGGGTACCATGCTGATAATAGCCGCTGTCAGCACCGATAAAAACATTCCCACCGGAGCTGTCGCTGCCGCCGGAATAACCAGCCTGATATCCCAAGAAGGTGTTATTGGGGCCCGTCGGGCCGGAAAAGCAGGCACGGTAGCCAAATATGCTGTTATGGGGTGCATCGTTAGTGTATCCGGCCGCATTGCCAAAATAACTGTTAAAATTGCTGACACCATTAAAATAGCCAGCCCGGTAACCCAGGAATATGTTGCTGGACCCCGAAGTATTCTGGTATCCCGCTCTTTCTCCCACAAAGGTATTTGCTATGCCGCTGGCAGTATTGATAAATCCGGCGTTGGCGCCGATGAAGGTATCATACTCATTAATGCCGTTCTGCAGTTCACCTGCGCCCAGAGTAGATCCGGCGCTCATCCCAAGCGCAGTATTGCTTGTGCCTTCAATTGGCGCACCCCATGCTGATCCAACGATGCAAAGAACAGCTGCGATCAGATTACAAAACATTACTACATTCTTTTTCATACGTTTCCTCTCCTCCCTTTCTTAAGACAACTATATTTAACCGACCAAAACCTCAATATAACACCAAATAAGTCCTGTTTCAAGATCAAATTATAACTATAAGACTAACCCATAATAAGCAACGACGAAATATCAGATTATGGGCACTACATAATGATAATCCTGTCGATTACAACTGACCCGGCAGTCACGATAACCGGAGCTGACACCACCGTGTAGAATGCCGGAGGCTCATCAAAGGAGCAGTGCCCCCTTAAATAGCTCTATTTTGCTCTAGGAGGCTGCCAACAAAGGGTCCTCAGGGCTGATTATATCATAAGCTCAAAGGCCAGGCCTTCTATTATGTGCACTTAACTAAACTTGCTGCTCCTGTTGAATAGTTATAAAATAGAATAAATCGTTTTTCGGAGGAACCATGTCTGATACTGAAAATATTTATGATGTCATCATAATAGGAGGGGGACCCGGCGGTCTTTCTGCTGCCCAGTATGCCTCACGCTCAAAGCTGAAGACAGTCGTGCTTGACAAATCCGCCACAGCAGGCGCCCTCGCCTATACGAGCCATATCGAAAACTATCCCGGGCTTGTCAACCCTGTGTCAGGGAAAGAACTTCTGGACATATTCAGAAACCAGGCTGTCAGGTTCGGGACTGAATACGTCGAGGCCCAGGTCGTCGGGGTCAATCTTGCCGGAGAGGTCAAGGAAGTTTTCACCATGACCGGAAACTACAGGGGCAGGGCAGTCATTATTGCGACCGGTTCGATGGGAAGAAAGGCTTCGATAAAGGGAGAGGCCGAATTCCTCGGCAGAGGGGTCAGTTACTGCGCAGTCTGTGACGCGGCATTTTATAAGGATAAGACAGTATGCGTGATCGGCAATTCAGAGGAGGCGGTCAAGGAGGCAGGATATCTGACGCGGTTTGCCGGGACCGTATATCTCATTTCGCCGACGAAAAAACTGAAGGTCGATGACCACCCCGCCCTTGAGGCGCCTAATCTGAAGGTGCTCCTGGAAAACACGGTAACTGCCATTGAAGGGACCGATGCGGTCGAGAAAGTGAGACTGACCGATGCAGCAAAGAACGAGTCGGAACTTCTGCTGGACGGTGTCTTTGTGTATATGCACGGCAGCAAGCCGGTGGTCGATTATCTCTATGGGGCGGTCGAACTGGCAGAAGGCGAATGCATCCCGGTCAATACCATGATGGAAACCGCTACCCCGGGTGTTTTCGCAGCGGGAGATGTCACCTGCTCTGAAGTCCGGCAGGTCGTCATCGCAGCAGCAAATGGCTGCCTGGCAGCCCTGTCAGCAGAAAAATATATTCATCACAGGACAAAAAGCCGTGCTCAGTGGGGATAATATAGGGCTACACCAAGAATAACAGACGAGAAGGAAGACTAAACGAGACGGGTTTGTAATATATTCTGGGAGGCAAGGCGCGCATGGTTCGACAAGCTCACCATGACAAACGAAGAGCCTGCCCTGAGCGAAGTCGAAGGGAGTTTTGAAGCGCAACGCAGTATACGGACTTTTTACAAAGCCGTCAGTCCAGAAGCCGCTTCTGCCCCTGCAGCCTGCGGATATCGGTAACATCCTGGCTTACTTCAAGCGTACCCCGGTACTTCCCCTCCCTGTCACGCACCGCGAAATACCTGATATGAATAAACCTTCCCTTCATCTCAATCCAGAAGTCCGCTGAATCCTTTGATCCGTCTTTAAAGGATATGAGAATCCTCTCAACGGTATCGACACTTTTCGGCGGATGGCAGTTCTGCACCTTTCTCCCGATGATCCCGGGGCTCCGGGGGAATATTCTCTCGGGGGTCTGGGAATAATAGACCACCTCATCATTTTCATTTACAAAAGAGATATCAACCGGCAAATGTGTCAGCAGGAGGTTAACCTGCTCAATATTCAGCAACCCTGTATCCAGAGCAACGCTTCCTATCTTGTCCGCGATCAGCCCCTGATCAAGACCAGGCCCTGCCGGTTTCCAGTCAGCCTCAGGCCTGACCCATGCATAACCGGCCTCCTCCTCGCCCTTTCGCACGCGGCCCCAGTCCTCCTCAGTCAGGGATTCGAGGGCCATAGGGAAAAAGATATGCTCCTCTTTAAAGATCATGTCCCTGATCATATGCAAAAGGGCCTTTATCTCCATATCCCTGGTACCGCCAGACTTCGCCTTTTTCTGCAGATCCCTGAGCATGGTCCTGATATCGTCATGGAGCGACCACATGACCTTGGAAGGGCCTGAGATGCCCTTTGCCTCGAGGATCGGGAAGAGCTGATTTTCCTTCCTGACATAATGCGTTTCTATCTCAGCCAATCGCCCTAACAACCCCTGCAACGGCCCGCTATCGTGCTCTTTCTCGACCTCTTTCATAATATCTTCGGCAACCCTGTTTTCGAGCATATACGTATGCACGGGATGGCCGGCAGGCAGGCCCGGCACCACCTGCTTTTCAAGGGACTTTTTGAAAACCTCCACATGCACGTCGCACAGTCTCTTGATCTCCTCCTGCGGCATACCCTCGGCCATCAACTGCTGCTCCATATTCGCGATCTCCCACGGGGCCACGTCCTTGATGAGCTCATTAAACCTCTCGGTAAGAAGATTTTTATCGGCACCTTTATGCAGATCTCTGATAATCCCCTTGAGGACCTCAAGCCTTTGCGCGGCCTCGTCGGGTGGCCCAGCCTTGTCCTCCTGCTTTATCTCCAATATATCTCCGCTTATTTTGTTCACCTCAGCCGCAATGGCCGGCAGCAATTGATCGATCTTGACCCCTGTCATGAACGACACCTTGCTCATGGTCGCAATACGGCCCAGGGTCTTCATCATAAAGGGATTATTGAGCAGCTTGAATTGCGGATCAAAACTGATCAGAAAATCTTTCAGAAAAGGGTACCGTGTTAAGAGCTCACTGACTTTTGTGCCTGAGGAAAGTTCCATTATATTCTCCAGTATTGAATGAATTTAGGCGGCTAAGAAATTAGACCACACCTGACCCGTATTGTCAATAAACCTGGCAGTTGCTTATTTTTAACGGGATGGTCATACACTATGAGAACGTCTAATAATGCTGTTTTGAATAAATCTCCTCAAACTGTCTGTTTGTGTCTTTAAATGCCTGGAGGATCCAGGGATCGAAATGTTCCGGCATGGTCCTTCCGTCGCCCTCTACAAGTATTTTTAAGGTCTTCTGGTGATCAAGGGCAGGCTTATAGGGCCGTTTGCTCCTGAGGGCATCGTACTGGTCCACCAGCATCACGATCCTGCCCTCGACCGGCGTCTCCTCTCCCTTCAGGCCGTTGGGATAACCCTTGCCGTCCCACCGCTCATGATGATTCAGGGCGATCGTCTCGCCCATCCGGATGACAGCGTGAGAAGAGTTTGAAAGAATCTTCGCCCCGAGGATGGTGTGGCTCTTGATACTCTCGAACTCCACTGGAGTGAGGGCACCGGGCTTTAGAAGAATACTGTCCGGTATCCCGACCTTGCCGATATCATGGAGCGAGCTTGCAAGCGTTATTGTTTCGATAGAATCAGGGGACATGCCCAGCGCCCCGGCTATCGTCCCGGCAAACCTGCCTACCCGCGAGATATGCAGTCCGGTGTCCGTGTCCCGATACTCGGCAACCACCGTCAAGCGGTTGATCAATTCCCTGTTCAGGTCCGACAATTCCCTCGTCTTTTTTTTCACCTCCTCTTCGAGCGACTGCCGGTAATTCAGTTCGAGCACCTTCATATCGCAGAATGTTCCCGCCTTGCGGAGCGAATGCAGGAGATAATCAGGTTTATACGGCTTGATGATGAAATCAAAGGCCCCTTTCTTTACTGCGTCAACGGCAACATCCATCTCGGCCCAGGCTGTCATTATCAAAACGGGTAGTTCCGGTGTACGCTCGCGGATCTTGCCGGCCAGTTCGAGCCCGTCCATTCCGGGCATCCTGATATCGGTCAACACGATGTCCACATCTATCTCCCTCAGTTTGTCAAGCGCTCCAGCCGCGTTGACGGCGGTAACGACATCATATTCATAGGCGCTGAGCAACAGGCGGAGCGATGCGAGTATATGGCAATCGTCATCGACAACGAGCACGATCTTTTTTTTCTGAGTTTCGTCTGGTTCCATTAAGTCCCACACTGCATTTTCATCATATCTGATATTAAGTGGAGTGTCAATTATAGCGGCAACAAAGTGTCACGTTGAGAAAAAGAAGCGAGCTGACCGGCATGGACCTCTCAAGTTCCGAGGTTAAAAGAAAAATCGAAGCTGGCCAACTTTGCCTTCTACAGGGCGCCGCATGGGATATTCATTTTCCAGGATGGAGAGCTGAATCCATGGTCAATACTGGACGCAGGCATGTTCTGTCAAAGTCTCATACTCGCCGCACACGCGTCAGGACTCCGGACTGTGCCGCAGCCATTTCTTACTGACTATGCAGGTCAGACTAAGGAGTTCCTCAGAATACCGGCGTCAAAGCGCCTCGTCCTTGGTATGTCTATCGGCTATCCTGACATGACCTCCCCTGCAAACCAGTTCAGGACTGACAGGATGGAGACTGATTCGTTTTTAAGGATGATCGGGTAGGAGGGAACCCTTTCCTCGCAGGCACTATAGGATGTCGCCATTCTCCTCAATGCAAGGCAAAAAGTAATTGCAGTTAACCCCCTTTATGCCTTATAATTAGCAAGATAAAAAGGAGGTTAATATGCCATCTGCAATCTCGCTTCACAAAGCTAAACTAACGGTAACAATCAGCGGCGATGTAGTGAATGAAATAGACAAAATTGCAAAGAAAAATGGGGCGCCGAGAAGCCAGGTAATGGAAGAAGCCCTGCGGTATTGGTTGCTTCAATCCAGGAAAAAAGCCATAGAAAAGGATATTGAGGAATATTATCTCTCTCTTTCGGAAGAGGAGAAGCAGGAAGATAGAGCATGGGTTAAAACAGCGGCGGAAAGCGCAAAGAGGACCTGGAGTGATTGAGTATCCTAAAAGAGGAGAGATATATTTAGTAACCCTGGGCGCAAAGCCGAATGATTTAAAGAACCGCCCTGCTGTGGTAGTCTCTTTAGATATTCGAAATAAGCTTGCTAATGATATAATTGTCGTTCCTTTGTCGACCACCTTTAGACAATCCCCTACCCATGTATTGCTTAAAGAGGGCGAAGGCGGATTATCAAAGGCATCTATGGCCAAGTGCGAGCAGGTGACTACGCTCGATAAAGTCTTGCTTATCAAAGGCCCTTTTGCGGGAAGGATAAGCAACGAAAAGATGCTGGAAATAGAAAAGGCTATTATGATCGCAATAGGGATGCTATAAATGTAGGATTAAGGGGGAATCATTTTCGGAAAGATTCCGGACAAGCCGGAATGACAGAAATGCAGAACAAAAAAAAGGGGCCTGAACGGCCCCTTTTTTCAATCAATAAAAAACCTCTTACATCTCGGTCAGGGTAACTGCTCCTGAAGCGCAGACCGACGTGCAGGTCTGGCATCCTTCACAGGAATCACCGGCAACAACAACCGCCTTGCCGCTCTTCATCTCAAATACGCTCACCGGACAGTTATTCGCACACTCTTCACATCCTTCACACTTGCCTTCGTCTACAGCTACAATGTACATGATACCTTCCTCCTGTTGGGGTTTTTATATAGTTTACCAAATTTCAGTGGAGTTCTGCCTCACCGGCAGTGTCTTCCTTGACACCGATCGCCACCTTATAGAGCACGGTCAGCACCAGGCACCCAATCGCATATACGCCGACCGTTATCGCGAGCTCCGTCGCTGTCGGGGTATATTCGGTCACCCTCTCGAACATGTTCGGGATAAAACCTCCGATGACCAGCCCCATGCCCTTATCTATCCAGGCCGCGATAAAGACCGCTAACAGCGCGATCGGCAGTATGCCTTCGTTCCGCCGCGTTGCAGGAAAGATCAGCAGTCCCAGACCTAAAAAAGCGAGCACGGTAGCTGTCCACATCCAGGGGACGAGGGCCGTATGTCCGTCAAGCCCGAAGAAGAGGTATTGGAGGGGGTGCGCATGCCCCGGGATACCGCTGTAGGTGGCTGTAAAGACCTCAAGCAGGAAAAAGAAGACGTTCGCTGTCATGGCATAGGTGACGATCTTCGCCAGGGACTGGATCGCCTCTGTCCCCGCATCAAGCTTGCTCACCTTTCTGACGAACATGACCAGAAGGATCAGCAATGCCGGGCCTGCCGCGAATGCAGACGCAAGGAACCGGGCAGCCATAATGGCAGTCAGCCAGAGATGCCTTCCCGGGATACCTGCATACAGGAACGCGGTGACCGTATGAATGCTGACGGCCCAGGGGATCGAAAGATAGATCAGGGGCTTTACCCAGGCAGGCGGCGGCACAGACTTCCGCTCCGCAGCAAGGGTCGTCCAGCCGACGATCAGGTTGATAAAAAGATATCCCGACAGCACGACAGAATCCCAGAACATGACCGACCCCGGTGTGGGGTGCAGGACCACGTTCATGATCCTCATGGGCTGGCCCATATCAACGAAGATGAACAGGATGCACATGGTCACCGACGCGATCGCCAGGAACTCACCGAGGATAAGGATCTTGCCGAATTTCTTGTGGTTATGCAGATAGTACGGTATGACCAGCATAACGGCCGAGGCCGCCACTCCGACCAGAAACGTAAACTGGGCAATATAAAAACCCCAGGAGACATCTCTGCTGAGGCCGGTAACACCCAAGCCGTATTTCCACTGCTGGAGATAGGCGATAAACCCAACCCCGATAATGCCGAGCAGGACAAAGATCCATGTCCAGTATCGTTTGCTTCCGGTTAGTGCCTTTTCAAGCATGCTCGCTACCTCCTATCACATAGTATATGTTGGGCTGGGTTCCGAGCTCGGGCTTCCGCCTGATCGTGTGCTTCGTCGCAATGATCTTCCTGACCTCAGAGTTCGGGTCCTCAAGGTCGCCGAAGACGATCGCCCCGTTTGAGACCTCGGCACAGGCGGGTTGCTGCCCAATGCCAAGACGCTCATAACAGGCCGTGCATTTTTCGACGACGCCGATCGTCCGGGTCGGGAAGGTCTTGTTCTCGACCTTGATCAAAGGTTGCCCATCGGTATCCTTGCCCCGGGGATCGAGATAGTTGAAGCTCCTTGCGCCGAACGGACAGGCCGCCATGCAGAACCGGCAGCCGATGCAGCGGTGCATATCCTGCATCACGATCCCGTCCTTCCTCTTGAAGGTAGCCTTTGTCGGGCAGACCTTCACACAGGCAGGTTTTGCGCAATGGTTGCAGAAGACCAGGAAGTTCTTCTCCTTGGACTCATGGCTCATATATTCATGCTCGGTCCCGGGGAAGGTATTCTCGAAGGGCTCCTTCCAGATCCATTTCACCTCATGCAGCTTATCGTTCTTGAAGATTGGAACATTATGGATGTTATGGCAGGCATCGGCACAGCGCTTGTAATCCTCTTCAGTCGCGAGCTTGCTCACATCCACGACAAAACCCCAGCGTTTGGCGACAAGCGCCCTGGGGTCGGGACTCATCTGGGACGCCTCAAGTCCACCCCTCCGAAGGCTGTTGACCACCGAGGCTCCGCCAAGCCCCAATACGGTTGAAGCGCCGGCTATTTTTAAGAATTGTCTCCTGTTGATGCTCATGACTTGGCCTCCTTCGGTTGAATATGGCAGCTCCAGCAGTAGGGTTTGACAGCCATGTAATTGTGGCAGGTATCACAGAACTCTTTTTTGTTCGAATGGCAGTTCATACAGGTATTCTGGAGGCTGATGCTATGACTCTTGCCCTCTTTATTTACGTAAATCCTGTTGCCGTCGCGGACAACCGCATCACGCCAGTCGTTGAGGAGCTGCATATGCTCAGCACGCATGAAATCCCTGGATTCAACACACTTCTTTTCTGCAAGTTGCTGGATCACCGGGGTGTTCAGCTTTGGTTCAGGCCTCGCGTTGGCCTTCCCTAAATTGTAGTAAAACGGGAAGGCAAAAAAAGCCAGGAACACAATTAATCCCGCAATTATCTTTCCTCCGTTATACATGATCAGTTGCCCTCCTTTCCGGGAAGCGCGTCCCCTCGCAGGTTCGTCTCCCGTTCCTTCTCGCCCTTCATGATCAGGGCGTTGGCAACAAGCTCATGGACGCCGGTCACTTTGACGCCGGGCACCCAGTAGTCCATCGAGGCGGACAGGGTCGCCCGGTCGATAGCACAGATATTGGCCAGCATGTTGACCCCGTGCTTTTCCTTGACGAATTTTACGGCGTTCGCCCGGGGAAGCCCGCCGCGCATCCTCAGCTCCATGTTTTCACTGGCATTCAGACCGGTACCGCTGCCGCAGCAGAAGGTCTGCTCCCTGATGGTATTGTCAGGCATCTCATGGAAGTTGTTGCAGACGTTATTGATGATATAGCGCGGTTCATCCATCAGGCCCATACCCCTGGCCGTATTGCACGAGTCATGATAGGTGATGATCAGATCGTCGTTCCTCGACGGGTCGAGTTTCAGTTTATTATTCTTGATTAGATCGGCCGTAAACTCGGTGACATGGATCATTTTCGTCGATTTCGAATTCTCAAACCGTGTTCCGGTTATCGGGGAAACCGGGACCTCAAGAAAGTCAGCAGGCCCGTTCCAGGTGTCCATATACTGCGTCAGGACCCGCCACATATGGCCGCATTCACCGCCGATGATATACTTGACACCAAGGCGTTTTGCCTCGGCATATATCTTGGAGTTCAGTCTCTTCGCCATCTCGTTGGACGAAAAGAAGCCGAAATTGCCGCCCTCTGAGGCATAGGTGGACCAGGTGTAGTCGATGCCGAGCTCATGGAAGAGCATCAGATAGCCCATGCAGGTGAATGTGCCGGGGTCTGCAAAGAGGTCTCCGGAGGGTGTAACGAAAAGGATCTCGGCCCCTTTCCGGTTAAAGGAAGGGTTAACCCTGATGCCGGTAATGGTCTCAATGTCGTCAATCATGCCCTCAATGCTGTTCATGATGGCATGGGGCTCAAGACCAAGGTGGTTGCCCTTCATATAACAGTTGGCCACAGGACCCGATATCCAGTCGGTGTTCAGGCCGAGCAGGTTCATCAGCTCCCTGCCCATCATGGTTATCTCAGCGGTATCAATACCGTAGGGACAGAAAAGCGAACAGCGCCTGCATTCAGTGCACTGGTAGAAGTAATACCAGAGCTCCTTGAGGACGTCGATGGTGAGCGGCCGCGCCCCGGCTATCTTGCCGAGCAGCTTGCCGGCCAGCGTGAAGTCGTTCCTGTATATTGACCTGAGGAGTTCAGCCCTCAGCACCGGCATGTTTTTGGGGTCCCCCGAGCCGATGAAGAAGTGACACTTGTCGGCGCAGGCTCCGCATCGGACACAGATGTCCATAAAGACCTTGAAGGAGCGATATTTATCGAGGAGGTTCTTCATCCCGGTGAAGAATATCTCCTGCCAGTTTTCCGGAAGTTTCCAGTCCTCGTCTGTGGGGTTCCAGTCCCGTGCATTCGGGAACTCCACAATACCGAGGTTTTTCCCCTTTGCGCCCCAGCAGAAGGTCCCCGGCTTTATAACTGTCGGCGTATCCATCCACTCGGTCTGCGGCGTAGCATAATCTAAAGCTTCTGCCAGTTCTGCTGGTTTTGGAGTAGTTACTTTTGCCATGATCACTCCTTCTCGACCGGCAGGCCGGCCTTTTTCATTTTTTCCCTGAATTCGTCTTCATACTCTGCATAGGTATGGACATGCACCGGGTAATTCCACGGGTTGACATGCCGCACCTCCCTGCTGTTGTTCGCCATGTTGCGGGTAGGGCTGAGAAACACGCCGCCCATATGCATCAGCTTGCTCATCGGGAAATAGACGAGCAGCGTGCTCACCAGAAACAGGTGAATATAGAATATGACGCCGATACCTTCGGGGACTACCGGGTTGAAACTGAGAAGCCCCAGCACCAGTTCCTTGACCCCCACAATATGGGTCTTCATGAAATACCGCATCAGGATTCCGGAGGTGGCTATTCCCAGGATCAGGAAAAGAGGGAAGTAGTCGGACGGAAGCGATATGTACTTCACCAGCGGCATCGCCAGCCTTCTGAATACCAGGAACGTCACCGCACCGAGAAGCACGACATCAGTCAGGTACAGGAGCGGCGCGCCAATCTGAAGAAAGCTGTCGAGGCCCTCAACCATCTGGATCACGAAGGGGGTTTCGAGCATGAAGAATCTGAAGTGCCTGATAAAAATAATCAGAAAAGACCAGTGGAAGGCCAGTCCCGCAATCCAAAGAAACTTCTCGGACCCGTAAGAAAGCTTGGGGCCTTCACGCAGCTCTGTCTTCGTATTCCTGAAAAGCGAACGGAACACGAGGACCTCAAGTGCCATTCTGCCCACGACCCCCATGGTGCTTGACGGGTTATCAAGCTTATTCTGCTTTATCCAGGGGAAGGACTTCATCTGTCCGGCGGTCGTCGGTATACTGAACGGGACAGGAGACAGGCTCCATTTAATCACCCGGTAGATGAACCCTGAGATAAAGACCGCAATAGCCACATACGGGATCACAACCCCGAAAAGGAAGTGCATGCCCGCTATCTTGACACCGGCAAAGGCAAGCACCACAAGCACAATCACTGCAACTAAGGGTAGCACGATTTTCATTTGGTTACCTCTTCCTGTTTTATGTTCACAACGTCTTCTGACGGGCCTGCAGCCTCACTGCTGTCAATGCCCATCTTCTGTGCCTTTTGCAATAACCGGTATGTCATATTCTTCAACTCGTTCGCCTTGATATCATAGAGCTTCTCGCGGCACTGCATATAGATCTCGAACGAGGCAAGGGCAAAGGCATCGACCTGCTCGTCGAGAAGAAGAAGCTCATCGCGCTCCACCACATTGGTCTTGTCCTGCACCATCACATCCCTGACCACTTTTTTGAGGGTAAACATAAAGGAAACTGCCTGGGAAGGGCTGAAATCCTGGACAGCCCTGATCCTAATGATATTGTCCAGGAAGACGACCGAATCTTCGGGCCCGGCCCCACTCAGGAGCGCGTCGAGGATATGCCCGAAACTGTCATTGATGGTGTGACCAACTGGATTTGCAAAGCGGTTGTCATTCTTCCGGAGGAAGTTCGAGGTGTCCTGTGGGTAGCCGGCAATCACCGCATTACACCAGTTGCTGAGGATAATCGACCTCTTGTCGGACAGGAGGCTCGAAAGGCTCATACGCTACAGGGCCACTCCCGCATATTTGTGAAGGTCCACTGAAGATCTGCTGACTGATCTGCTGAAACTGGCCTCGTGCTGATCTTCCCCTGTTTGAAGACATCGCTGCACGGCTGCTTTTATCATCGGACCGGAAGACAGGCAGATAAAGTTGATGACAGCGCCCCATGCAATACTGTATGGGGCGCTGTTATGAGAAGACACAATAAAATGATTATACGCAGCCGGTAGGCTTTGGCAGCCCGGCATATTTGCAAGCCTGCTTTGCAGGTCCACCAGGGTACAATTCATACAGGTACTTGGTGTTCCCTTTTTCAGGACCCATCGCCTTGCCGATCTCTTTAACGAGGATCTTGATCATCGGCGCTATCTGGTACTGCTTGTAGTAGTCCCTGAGAAAATTGATCACTTCCCAGTGGGCCTCTGTCAGCTCCATGCTGTCCTGCTTAGCGAGAACTTCAGCAAGTTCCTTGGTCCAGTCATCGAGGTTCAGGAGATAGCCGTCGTCATCCACCTCAATCTGTTTTCCCTGAAAATCCATTGTTGGCATTTGTACTTCCCCCTTTCTGTAATAAGGTAATTAAAATGTGCGGGAGACATTCCCGGCAGTATTAAGAGACATATGATATTGCCTCGTTTTAAGGCTCATATTCTAGCCTATCTCAGTCATAATCATCAAGCTATGATTACAACATGAGCTATAAAAGGTAATACACCAGTAACCACTTGGTCAAATAAAAAAATCTTATTCATTAATGATGAATACTTATTGCCTATTATCCGGTTCTTTATCCTGGTTCAGGCGGATAAAAAGGTAGGTGCATTTCGAGCCCCTCCGTGCAGTCAGAAACTTGTTGCGCCTTGTGTCGGCACACAACTCACGGACCTCATAATCCTCGTCCGGGACGAGGCTCCAGGCCTTGTCCCAGTCGTTGTCACAGGCATATGCCAGACCGTCGACATACGCTTCGCCAAGACTATGGCCTGAACCGTCATACACATATACAGCGCCACAGGAACATTTCCCTCCGGTGAAGGTGTTCCCGAAACGGGCCGTTATTTCCTCAAGGGCCCCGACGGGCTCTTCACAGAACGGACAGCGAAGCCCCGTCCCTTTTTTCTCAGGATGTCTCATCCAGGCCTTTATTTTAGCATCCGGTTTCTGGCCGATTGCCTCTGCCGCCAGTCTACGCAACGGGTGGGAAACGAATTCACCGTCTGTATATAACAGGACTTCCGTCTCATCCTGCAGAAGGGTAGTGACCGCCTCCTTCAGATCATCCCGGCAGAGAATTCCCGCCAGCTGAATCGCATAGGCACGCACTACGGGATCATGGTGGCCAAGGTACCTGCGTACAAGCTGCACCTGCTCTTTGACCAGATCCGGCCTTACTTCACCAATCCGCACCATCGCCCGTAACACTCCCTGATGAAGAATCTCTTCATCGTGAAACGAGGCAATGATCGGAGCAATATCCGAAAACTCCTCCGGACAGTTCCTGACGATTTCACCGAGCATGTCCGGGGCGCTCCAGGGGTTATTCCCCGACTCATCCCTCAGCATCCAGAGGAGACGCTGCGCAAGGTTTCTGATCTTCTCGGGGTTGACTCTTATAATCTCCCCTGCTGCCGCGCCGAAGGCCTCAATCGCCCTCCAGCTGAGTACCGTCTGCTTATCATAGGCAAGGGAAATAAGCGTTCTGAACAGACCCGGGTCTTTTTTCGCATAGGCAATAAGTCCCTCAGTATTATTTTCTTTGAGCAGCTGTATGACTTCTTCCCGTCGTGACACGTTTTTCTTTTTCCTTTCTGTAGAACAGCGCAGCCCTAAGCATGCCGGCTGCCCATTGAGGTGATCCATATGCATGCAGATGCGTATAGGTGGCAAGAACATTCTTGTAGCAGATCCCATCTTTTTTCCCGAGAATCCCTTCTCCGCGCTGCATGGAAAAGGCAAACCCTATTCCCGGCTGTTGTGTGAACCCGGCCACGCCTGAATAATGAAATTCATGGCCTTTCAGAACCGTACCCTTCGGGTAGAAAGGGTTGCGTTTCCGTACTGAGACAATCGTATACCCGTGGGCCTTCGGCCTTTTGCAAAGTTCGAAATCGAGAGGCAGAACACCGCTCATCGGATAGTTTCTCCCTTCGAGGACCAGCGTCCGGCCAAGGTACATCAGGCCGCCGCATTCTGCATAGACCGGAAGACCGTTCTCAACCTCTTTTTTCAGAGACTGCCTGAACGACCTGTTCTTCGCCAGCCCGATTGCATTCGTCTCCGGAAATCCGCCGCCGATGTACAGGGCATCGATCAGTGGCAGTTTTTTCTGCGTCAGCGCACTGATCTCGACGAGGCATGCCCCCCTCCGTTCCAGCTCTTCAAAATTTTCAGGATAATAGAACTGAAATGCCGAGTCGCGGATGATGCCGATGGTGACCGGACCAGCCGTCGAGTTATCTTGCAGACAGGCTAATTTCTTTTTTGCCGTCATTATCGGCTTTGCCTCTTTCGCTATCTCATATATCCTGCCAATATCAACATATTTACTCACGATCTCACCCACCGCACCGATGGCTGCTTTTACGTCTCCATGCTCCTGAAACGGCGTCAGCCCCATATGTCTCTCGGACAGCAGCCCCTCCCTGAACTTCGGTATCGCCCCAACCACCGGGATACCGCAGTATTTCTCTATCGCCTCCCTGATGACCGATTCGTGCCGTTTACCGGCTATCTGATTCAGCACGACCCCACTGATAGCCACCTTCCGGTCGAACTTCAGCATGCCGTAGACCATGGCAGCTGCGGTTCTGGTGACCTTTGTGCAGTCCATGATCAGGATGACCGGGGCATGCAGCATCTTGGCAAGTTCAGCGGTACTGTAGGTACCTGCCGCGTCCATACCGTCATACAACCCCCGGTTGCCTTCAATCACAGCCAGGTCTGCGTCGTCAGCATGCTCCGTGAATGAGGCAAGAATTTTCTGGCTGCCGATCAGGAAGGGATCAAGATTGTAGCATGGCCGGACAGCAGCGGATGACAGCCATCCTGCATCAATGTAGTCAGGCCCTTTTTTGAACGGGACTATCTTTTTGCCCTGGCCGGCAAGCGAGGCTATGAGACCGAGAGAAAGCGTCGTTTTGCCTGAGCCGCCCCTGAGTCCCGCAATGACGATTCTGGGATATCTTTTATGCATTTGAATATTATAGCCGACAGGTAGTGAAGAAAATAAGGAATGCTAATGATTATGATATTTGTTTGAAAAAGAGGGGGCGCTCAGCACCCCCTTATGTTTTAAGCCCGTTTCAAACTACAGCTACGGGATCATGCCTTTTTCCCTGAGGTATTCCTCACTCGGGATCTCGACAGAGCTTGCGCCGCCGCCGTACGAATACATCAGCCTGCCGACATCGATCATGCCCCTCAGAGCCTTCTTGACTTCATCAGCCTCAAGCCCCAGCTCAGCACTGACGCCTTTGATGATGTCCTTCTCTTTCAGCTTCTTCTTGCCCTTTGCAGCTTCAGAGAAGGCAAAAATTTTGTCCTGAAGTTCTGCTGTCTCCATATGCAACGCACCCCCGTGATAAAGGTATAGGATTAATAAAGAGGCAGTCCCGATTACCGGGACTGCCTGTATACTGTCAGCTTACCACTTAAAGGTCGAGGATGTCCTCATCGTGTCTCTCATAAACGTGAAGTCATCGATCGACTGGAAGGTAAAGTCGATACCGGTAAGAGAGAAGAACCTCTCCCAGCCGATACGCTCGATCCACTCGCCGATACGCTCATGCTTCCGTGCATTCGCAGCATAGATCTCAACGATATGCTTGATGGCGGCAACAGCCTTTGGCCATCTCGGCGGCTCGTTCGAGATATACGGGATAACAAGTTTCGAGAATTTCGGACTGGTTCTCAGGCTGTTGACCTTACCGCCAACCACGATCGCCACACCATCTCTCTCCGCATCCTTGATGCTGATCGGAGGACAGACGGTAAAGCAGTTACCGCAGTACATGCACTTCTCGGCGTTGATCTTGACGCTCTTGTTTGCCGGGTCCGGGCTGATGGCACGGGTCGGGCAGGAGCCGATAACGGTCGGGAGTTCGCACATGTTTTTGAAGAGCTCATGCTTGACGGTCGGGACTTTGGTATGAACGGCAACGACCGCGATGTCAGAGCAGTGAACCGCTCCGCACATATTAACGCAGCATGCCACCGCGAGTCTCACCTTGTTCGGAAGGGTCTTAGACTCGAAATACGGCATAAGCTCATCCATCATGGCCTTCACGAGTCCCGATGCATCGGTACAGGCACTGTGGCAGTGAACCCAGCCCTGGGTATGCACGACATTCGTGATAGCAGCCCCGATACCGCCCATCTTAAAGCCGCGTGCGGTCAGGTCTTTCTTCAGAGGCTCAAGCTTGCTCTCGTCAGAGACCAGGAATTCGACATTGTTTCTGGTGGTGTAACGAAAGAAACCATCGCAGAATTTCTCCGCTATGTCGCAGTGTTCGCGGATGGTGTCCGTCGCAAGAAGTCTCGGGGAGGCGACCCTGACGGTCCAGAGTTTGTCGCCGCTTTCGCCGACATGCACCATAGTACCGTGATTTATTACTTCGTGATATTTCCACTTGCCGTAGTTCTTCTTGATGATCGGCGGCAGAAACTGATCAAATTTGGGCGGGCCTATATCTGTTTTTCTCTGTGGTATTGCCATGCTATCCTATCCTCCTTAAATAGTAGATTATTTAGAATTTATACTTGCCAGTCTTCTTTTCTTCAGCTTCCTTGGCCTTGAAACCAGCCATGTCATCTTCAGTATAGAACATGAACGGGTCCTTCCTCGGCTCCTTGATCTGCTGCGGCATCGGGGGGACACCGATAGCCTCGAGAAACGACCGCATGCCCTTCATCTCGATGACCTCACCGATTCTCTCTCTCGGCTTTGCATTGTCATCCCACCATTCCCAGATCTTTCTGATTAAATCCTTCACCTCGGTGTAAGGCTCCTCGACCTTGATGAATGGCACGATAACCCATGACAGGAGTGAACCGACAACGATCGGCGCCTTGCTGCCGATACAGATTGTCGCTCCGCGCTCGCCGCTCGGCCTAAGGGCCTTGGTCATCTTCGTGATGCAGTGCATGCACCTGCTGCACTCGGCATTGTCGATCTTCATCTCCTTGCCGTCATAGCTGATGCACTGGGTCGGGCACATATTCACGATCTCGGCATTGATGTTCATGCCCTTGCCCGCGTAGTTGGCAACTTCCTTCTGGTCAATCAGGATATCGCCCTTCCAGGTTCCGATGATCGACATGTCGGCGCGCGCAATCGAGGCGACGCAGTCGCAGGCGCAGCCGGATGACTTTATCTTGAACTTGTAAGAGAACATCGGCCGGTGGATCTCATCCTGGAACTCCTGTGTCAGAGCATAGGTGAGACCGAGAGTATCGTAGTTAGTCCATTCACAGCGGCCCGGCCCAACGCAGCAACTTGGGGTCCTCAGTGCTGAACCCGAACTGCCAAGGTCCCAGCCTCTGGAGGAATATTCTGCAAAGATATTTTCGAGGGCATCGGTCTTTGTTCCAAGCAGGACCAGGTCGCCGGTTGAACCGTGGACGTTGGTCAGACCGCTTCCGTACTTGTCCCAGATATCACAGATCTCTTTCATCGCCTTGCTGGTGTAGAAGAACCCGCTCGGCTGGTTAATTCTGACGGTATGGAAATGCGCGACGCCCGGGAACTCATCCCCAAGCTCAGAATACCGTCCGATAACTCCGCCTCCATAGCCAAGGACACCAACGATACCACCATGCTTCCAGTAGCCAACCTTGGTGCTGTAACATCTTTCAAGGTGTCCGACTGCATCATTGGACATCTCGTTGTTCTTGGCAGCCTTCTTCATCTCGGTGACGAAGCTCGGCCAGGGACCTTTTTCCAACTCGTCGATCAACGGCGTATTATACTTCTTCATCAAATTCCTCCTTTATCGTAATTTTTTTCGAAGCCCTAAATTTATAACTACAGGTTGACAGATTAAAACACCTCCTCATGGATGGTCAAATAAAAAAAATTAATCTTTAAATGATAAATACTTATTTGTCCCGAACATTATAGCATTATGCCCTGACAAAGGGCTTTTTTTATTTACAATTCCCCCTGGCTCAGTGCTATACTTAACGAGCTCAAACGATGAATAAGCACACGATAAGCACTAACGAAGCACTATTCCAACAAGTAAGCACGGAGAGCAGGAGATAACAATGCGAAAACCAGCAATGACGTTCGTGATCTGCCTTTCCCTGATCAGCATGCTGTGCAGCACGGTGTATGCCCAGGGGACACCTCTCGTCAACAAAATCGAGATCAGGGGATTAAAACGTATTGAAGAAGGCGCGATCAGAACGAAGATCTCGCAGAGGCCCGGGGAGGCAGTGTCCCAGGAAAAGACAAATGAGGATATCAGGACAATCTTCAAGATGGGTTATTTCGAGGACGTCAATATCGAACTCGAGGCCTTCGAAGGCGGTATTCGTCTCATATATATTGTTAAAGAAAAACCGACGATTATAAGGGTCGATTTCCAGGGGAACAAAGAGCTCGATGACACAAAGCTTAAGGAAAAGATATCCATTACCCCCGGATCAATAGCCGATACCGTCCTTATCCAGGACAATGCAGCCAAATTGAGGAATTTATATGAAGAAGAGGGCTACTGGCTCGCCAATGTCATTCCCGTGACCAAAAAGATCTCGGGCGACGACATCAGTCTGACCTATCAGATCGAGGAAGGTACCAAGGTAAAGCTCAACAAGATCAGCTTCGCGGGGAATAAAAACATTTCTGCATCCAGTATCAAAAAGGTCATGGAGACAAAAGAATGGTGGATCTTTTCATTTCTCTCCACAGGGTCGGGATACTATAAAAAGGACCGGGTGGAGGGTGACATCGAACGGATCAGGAACCTCTATTACAATGGGGGCTACCTCAAGGCTGTCGTCGGCGAACCGCAGGTCACCCTGGATAAAGACAAAAAAAGCATGGCCGTGACGATATCCATATCCGAAGGCGAGGTCTATTCCATCTCATCAATCGAGGTCTCCGGCAACAAGACCTTTGACACCGAAACCATCAAGAAACTAATAACCATGACGCCGAATTCCGTCTTCAGAAAAAATATCCTCGAAAAGAACATCCAGGCCATCTCCAACCTCTATACGGAGAACGGCTATGCCATGGCATCGATCACTCCTGACCTTTCACCGGATGAGAAAAACAGGACAGTCACAGTCGTCCTTGCTGTCAACGAAGGGGACAAGTACCGGATCGGCAGGATAGAGGTTTCCGGGAATTTAAAGACGCGGGACAAGGTCATCAGACGTGAGCTCAGGTTCGATGAGGGAGAAATTTTTGACAGCACAAAACTCAGGAGAAGCTATGAGCGGGTCAACAATCTTAACTTTTTCGAGACTGCAGAGATAGTCCCAAAACCGCGCGCCGATCAGCAGGTCGTCGACCTTGAAGTCAAGGTCAAGGAACGTCCGACCGGTATGCTGAGTGTCGGCGGCGGCTATAGTTCGGTGGACAAACTTATCGGCACCGTGGACCTTACCCAGGGCAACCTCTTCGGCAAAGGACAGTTTGTAAAGGTCAAGGCCGAACTGGGAGGAAGAAGCTCGTTCTATGAGCTCTCGTTCCGCGACCCCTGGTTCCGGGACAAACCGGTATCACTTTCAACGGGCATCTACCGCACAACCCGTGAATACACGGAATACAGCAAAAAAGCCTTCGGCTTTTATATCGGTTTTGGAAAAGACTTATCTGAATACTGGAAAGGGGACATCTCCTACAACTTCGAGCGCGCGACGATCTATGATATCAAGGCGGGAGCTTCGGCAATCGTCTTCGACCAGAAAGGGACGAGGTCAACCAGCTCAATCACCCCTTCGATTATCAGGGACAGCCGCGATAATTTCCTTGACCCGTCAAAAGGCTCCCGCAACGCCCTCTCATTCACCTTTGCAGGGCTCGGCGGAAGCAATGCCTTCGTCAAGACCTTAGCAGATTCCGCCTGGTATTTCCCCGTCAGGGAATCAACGATCATGGTCAGAGGGCGCATAGGCTATGCCAAGGGTATTTTCAACAAGACCTTCCCTCTGTACGAGCGGTTTTATGTCGGAGGCATCTCAACGCTGCGAGGATTCGGATACGGTGTGGCCGGACCGAAAGACCCTGCCACCGGAGAGGCAATCGGCGGGACGACCGAACTCCTTTTTAATAACGAGTATATATTCCCGATCCTCACAGACATGAAACTTAAAGGGGTCGTGTTCTTCGATGCCGGCAACTCATATGAAGACTTTCATGAATTCGGAAAACTCAGATACACCTCAGGCACAGGGGTACGGTGGATATCCCCCATCGGCCCGATCAGAATAGAATGGGGATATAATCTCAGGAAAAAACGGGGAGAAAGCTCGAGCAAAGTCGAATTTGCATTCGGCAGCTTCTTCTAAAAAATTCAAAAACAGGAGATGAGAATGAAGAAAACAGTATGGTTATTGGCAGTCCTTTTTATGTTCGCGGCGCAGCAGGCCTTTGCTGCAGAGCAGAGCCTGAAAGTCGGGGTCGTTGACCTGATCAAGGCACTAAACGAGTCTGATTCCGGCAAAAAGGCAAAGTCAGACCTTGAGCTCCTTATCAAAGCAAAACAGGTCGCGATCGACGAAAAAGGCAAGGAGATCGAGAAGCTCAAAAACGACCTCGAGAAGCAGTCTTCGGTCCTGTCGTCCGATGCACGGAAGTCAAAAGAGGACGACCTTGAAAAAAATATCAGGGAATATCAGAGGGTCGTCACCGATTCACAGAACGATGTGAAGAAAAAAGAGGGCGAGTTCACCGGAGAGATCCTGAAAGACCTCAGGGGGGTTATCGAAAAGATAGGCCAGGAAGGCAGCTATACCATGATCATCGAGAATGCGGAAGGCATCATCCTTTACTCGAAGCCGGAGCAGAACCTGACGGAACAGGTGATCAAGAAATACAACGAGTCAAAAAACAAGGCTAAGACTAAGGACACGAAGGAAACAAAAGATAGCAAGGACAAGAAATAGTTTTTCTCCTGAGCAAAAAACAGGATAAAGAAAGCCTCCTCGCACAGGAGGCTTTCTTTACTTACTTAAAATGGGAATACTGAAATGAAACTGAAAGATTTCGCGGAATTGGTAAACGGGCAGGTCCTCGGGGACCCGGATGTTGATATCACCGGGGTCGCCGGCATACAGGACGCTCAGGCAGGCGATATTACCTTCCTGTCGTCACAGAAGTTTCTGAAGGACCTTAGGACGAGCAGGGCGTCCGCTGCCATTGTCGGCGATGCAGTCGAGGGACTGGACATGCCCCAGGTCAGGGCTGCAAGTCCTTATCGCGCCTTTGCAGCGGCAATCGCGTGCTTTCACCCGCAGACAATGAAAAAGCCTTTGACAGGACCTGCCGCGATTTCAGAGACGGCGCGCATCGGGGAGAACGTCACGGTCTACCCTTTTGCCTATATCGCTGACGGCGCAGTTATCGGCGACAATACGGTCATATTTCCCGGTGTCTTTATCGGACAGAAGGCACTAATCGGAAAGGACTGTGTCATACACCCAAATGTAACGATCAGAGAAAGGTGTACGCTGGGTGACCGGGTCATTGTCCATGCTGGAACGGTCATCGGGTCTGACGGGTTCGGATACGTCTTTGACCAGGGGAGCCATCATAAAATACCTCAGGTAGGGACGGTGATTATCGAGGACGATGTTGAGATTGGCTCGAACACGTCGATCGACCGCGCCACGCTTGGCAAGACAGTCATCGGTCGCGGCACAAAAATAGACAATCTCGTCCAGATTGCCCATAACGTGACCATCGGGGAGCATTCGGTCATCGTGGCCCAAGTCGGCATCAGCGGCAGCTGCGACATCGGCAGCCATGTCACCCTTGCCGGACAGGCAGGCATTGCGGACCACACGACAATAGAATCAGGAACGATCATCGGAGCACGTGCAGCCGCGATGGGCGGGAAGATAGCAAAGGGCATCTATCTTGGGGCGCCGATAGCGCCGCACCGCGAATTCATGAAGGCTCAGTCTTTTTTCCTGAAGTTGCCGGACATGAATAAAAGGATCAAAGAACTTGAAGCAAGAATAAATCACCTCGAGAAGGAGGAAAAGAAGAATGATGTCGATAAATGAGATTTTGAACACCCTGCCACACCGCTACCCTTTTCTGCTGGTCGACCGGGTAACAGAACTCCAGCCTGGTGAATACATAAAGGGCATCAAGAATGTTACGATCAACGAGCCCTTCTTCCCCGGGCATTTTCCCGGGCAGCCGATCATGCCCGGCGTATTGATCATCGAGGCAATGGCACAGATTGCCGGCATCCTGGCATACCGCTCCGGAATCGAGGGTAAATCCATGTATTTCATGAGCATTGAACACGCGAAATTCAGGAGACCGGTGATCCCCGGGGACCAGATCAATCTTGAAATCAGGGCAGTAAAGCAGCGCGGCCCTGTCTGGAAATTCCAGGGTACCGCCATGGTCGATGCAAAGATCGTTGCCGAGGCTGAGATTACCGCCATGATAACAGACCGGGAGATATGATGTAATGAAGGTCAAAATACACCCCACCGCAGTCGTCGAGCCGGGAACAGACCTCGATCCATCGGTCGAGATCGGTCCGTATTGCATAATCAGGAAAGGCGTCAGCATCGGAAAGCGGACCAGGCTGCTGTCTCATATCGTGGTCGAAGGGTCCACCGAAATCGGGCAGGATTGCGTTATCCATCCCTTCGCCACCATAGGACTGCCGCCGCAGGACCTCAAATACAAGGACGAGAACACAAAGCTGATTCTCGGCGACAATAACATTATCCGTGAATATGTTTCGATCCATAGGGCTTCCGTGGGAGGCGACGGCGCCACGTTTGTCGGCAGCAACAACTTCATCATGGCCTATGTACACATCGCTCATGACTGCAAAATCGGCAACAGCATTATCATTGCGAACAGTGTCATGCTGGGTGGCCATGTCGTCATCGAGGACCATGTCGTTATCGGCGGTATTGCCGGCATCCACCAGTATACGCGCGTCGGTAAATATGTCATGGTAGGAGGGCTCAGCAGAATAACCCAGGATGTGCCGCCGTTCATGATCGTCTCCGGCGTTGAGCCGAAGCTCTTCGGCCCGAACTCGATAGGCCTCAAGCGTCATGGGTTTACGGACAGCGAGATCAACGACCTGAAGAAGGCCTACAAGATCCTGTTCAGACAGAAGAACACCATCAGCGAGGCTGTCAGAAAGATCCATGACGAGATGAAGCTCACAGACAATATCAAACATCTCATAAAGTTCATCGAAAAAAATAAACGAGGGATATGCCGGTGAGCATGGCCGCTGAACTCTTTGTTGTTCACCGGGAAGGTTGAACTTGCCGCTTGCCTTGGGCGCTGATACCTGAGATATGAAGAAGCTCGGACTGATCGCCGGGAGCGGGGAACTCCCGTTCGCTGTTGCTGCCGAGGCCCGCTCCAGGGGGTACACGGTTATTGCCGTCGGCCTGGACTCCATCACCGATCCTTCCCTTGCGTCAGTAGTCGATGAGGTTCTGTGGGTCAATATCGGGAAGCTCGGGGCATTGATAGATACCTTAAAAAAAGCCGGCATCACTGAAGCAGTCTTCGCCGGAAAAGTCCACAAGTCGGTCATCTACAAGGGCAAGGTGATCCCTGATATGCGGCTGGTCAGGATGCTCTTCGGCCTTAAGGACAGAAGTGATGACTCGATCATGCTCGCAATCACGGGAGAGCTCGAAGGTGAAGGCATCCGTCTCCTGAATACAACGGATTTTACAACCAGCCTTATGGCCCCGGAAGCGGTACTGACAAAGAAAAAACCTTCTGAAGACGATTACCGGGACATCGCCTTCGGCTGGAAGATCGCCAAGGAGATAGGACGGCTTGATATCGGACAGACAGTCGTTGTCAAGAACCAGGCGGTCATGGCCATAGAGGCGATAGAAGGGACTGATGAGGCGGTGCGGCGTGGAGGCAGTCTTGCCGTTGAGGGGGCAGTGGTCATCAAGATCAGCAAGCCCCAGCAGGATATGCGGTTTGATGTTCCTGTAGTCGGGACAGAGACGCTGCGGTCCATGGCCGCGGTCAAGGCAAAGGTGCTTGCGATCGAGGCTGAAAAGAGTATCCTGCTCAACCGTGATCAGTTCATCCAGGAGGCCAACAGACACGGCATCATCGTCGTCGGGTATCGGGAACCATAAAAAAGATGACTTTAATAAATTTTTATTAATGCATAAGTAATTTTAATTGGATTAAAGGGGCTAATTGAGTATTATATATCCTGTTAATTCAAATTTTAGCTATAAGGCTATTCGTAAGTAATAGTCATTCACGCAGTCCAAATATTGAGGTGCCCATGTCCATCTTGAACAAAAGGCTCTTGTCTGTTGCCGCACCTTTGCTCTTCCTGTCTTTATTCCTTTCCAATGTCGCCTCAGCGCAGGAAGCAGCAGGCTGCCTTGCCTGCCACAGTTCCATGAAAGGAAAAATAAAGACCGCTGGCGGAGCGATGGTCGATCTGAATATTGATACAGACCGCTTTCAGGCTTCAGTCCACGGCGCGCTCACCTGTATTGACTGTCACATGAAATTCGCTGACAATCCCCATGCAGCTCCAGGTGCCGCAGTCCCTGCCCCCATAGTATCACTGGCTCAGAAGCTTGCAGCCAAGCATGTTGTTGACCCGGTTGCAGCGGCTGCGTGTTCCAAGTGCCATGAAGAGACTTTCAACAAAGTCATGGGGAGTGTCCATGGCAGAAATATTTTCGATAAGAACCAGACGGACGGGGCCTTCTGCGTCGACTGTCACGGGACACCGCACTATATCGTCAAGGCAACAGACCCCAATGCAAAAATCGGCCGCAAACACCAGGTCGAAACCTGCGGGAAATGCCACGGCGATAAAAAAATCATAGAAAAATACCATCTCCAGGAGAATGTCATGGAAAGCTTTTCGGAAAGCTTTCACGGACGCAAGCTCCATCTGGGACATACCAAGGTCCCTGTCTGCACGAGTTGCCACAATGCTCATAATATCATGACAAAAACGGACCCGAACTCCCCGGTCTTTGGAAAGAACAAGGTGGCAACCTGCGGAAAATGCCATAAAGGAGCCAATGAAAAATTTGTCCCGGCCATATCGCATCAGAAGCCGGGTCCGATTCCTCACTATACTGAAAAGGCCCTCATCGCGCTGTTGCTCAGCACCTTCGCGTTCATCGTAATACATGTCCTGCTTGAGGCCTTTTCCGACATCAGGGATGCAATATTCAGGAAAGGGAGGGACGAATAATGACTAAGACCGCAACAGCATCTTCACAGGATATACCCAAGGAAATAGAGAGATTTGATATCATATTCCGCATTCAGCATGTCGTGATGTTTACGACGTTCCTGCTGCTGAGCTTCACCGGGTGGGGCCTGAAATACGCCCATGAACCGCAGGGGGTGGCAAGCTGGTGGATACGCGTATGGGGAGGCGCTGAAATGGCAGGCCTTATACACAGGATCTCCGGGGTCACCATGCTTGTTGATTTTGCGGCACACGTCGCCTACCTGTCCTACCTTTTCATCGTCGGAAAGATCACGTGGGATTCCAGGACAACCATCATCCCGATACCGAAGGACATACTGGATGTAATCAAGAATTTCATGTACTACTTCGGTCTTTCGAAAGAGAAAGCCCGGTACGGCAAGTTCTCGTATGCGCAGAAGTTCGACTACTGGGCGGTCTTCTGGGGTATGTTTATCATCGGCACCTCGGGTTTTGCCCTTGCGTTCCCGATATTCTTTTCGAACTTTGTTCCGCAGTTCACCTCCGGCTGGATATGGGAGGTCCTCTCGATCATGCACAGTGACGAGGCCCTGCTGGCGATAGTCTTTATCCTTTTCTGGCATTTCTATAATGAGCATCTGAAGCCCGAGGTCTTCCCGATGAGCTGGATATGGATTACCGGCAAGATATCGACCGAGACACTGAAGCATCATCATCCGCTCGAATATGAACTGCGTTTTTCGGATGAGGCCAGGGCAAGAGCTGATAAAGGCAAGAAGGACTAGGGGGAAGAATGGTAAGGATCAAGGCAGTAAGAGCCCTGAAAATGGCCCCGACAATAGCCCTGAAAGCGCTTAAAATAGCTCTGGCCATGTCACTGGTGGTATTCGCGCTGGCCTCCTGCAAATGGAAGACAGAACATAAACCGGCACCGGAAGAAAAGGAAACGCCGGTCATTACTTCGCTCAAGGATTCCGGGTTGCCATGCTTCAAATGCCATGCCTATGAAAAGTTTGCCGCCGAGGAGACGGGCAAATTCTCACATGCAAAGCATATCGGTTTCGGTGTGCACTGCAACCAGTGCCACCTGATCAAGCCGCATAAGGAGATGGCCCTCAACAAGGAGACCTGTAACAACTGCCATAATATGACCACCATCGCCTTCACCAGTTCCGGTCTGACCGTTAACTTCTCACACCAGAACCACGCAAAGAGGTCCGGCTGCCGGGAGTGCCACCCTACCCTGTTCCAGATGAAAAAAGGCAGCAACAGGATAACGATGGAAGAGATGTACAAGGGGAACAGCTGCGGGAAGTGTCATAATGGCAAGGCAGCCTTCTCTGCGAAAGACTGTGCAAAATGCCATAACATGTCGGCCCTCAGCAAAGACTTCTCATATCCTTCAAAGGACATGTCTCCGGCAGTGTTCAGCCACCAGGTCCATACCGCTATGTTCGAGTGCGGCAAGTGTCATACCGCAATCTTCAAGTACAAGAAAGGCGGTTCAGGCATGAAAATGGACGACCTGTATCAGGGCAAGTTCTGCGGAAAATGTCATAACGGCGAGGCGGCCTTCGCCTCGAGCGAGTGCCAGAACTGCCATAAATAGCCACTCATAACTCCCCCTTTTCCCCCCTCTTATCTTAAGAGGGGGGAGCGGAGCTGGGGGGCGTTATTTCTCAACCTGCTTCAGGTTATCGCAGGCGGATTTACTTCCCATCTCACAGGCCCGCTTAAAATCAACGATCGCCTTTCTGACAAAGGCTACCCCTCGTGATGCATAGACATTCATGTCGCCCGGTTTTATTTCAAGTACCTTGTTATAGTCGTCAATCGCCTCATCATACTGGCTGTTATTGGCATAGGCAATAGCACGGTTGTAATAGGCCTCTGCGCTGCGCGGGGCCTGTTCAACGACCTTTGTATAGTCTTCAACAGCATAACCGTATTGCCCGGTCTTAAGGTAGGCCAGTCCCCGGCTGTTAAAAATGCTCACCGCAGTATAGCCGTTTTTTATCGCAGCCGTGTAATCCGCTATCGCAAGGTCATATTTCCCGGTCTTGTAATAGGCAAGCCCCCGATTGTGATAAGCATTGGCAAACCCCGGAGAGATGCCGATCGCCCTTGTATAGGCCTCGATCGCCTTGCCATACTGTTCGTCGTTGAAATAACCGTTGCCGGTATCAAAATATTGATCAGGGCCCAGGTCAGCGGCAACAACAGCTGAACTCAGACTTAAAAGCATAATGCAGATACATAGTATTTTCATGGTTGTCTCCTTATAGGTAAACAGGCAGCTGATTTACTGGCCGATGTCGTAATTAAAGACCTGGGAGGCTTCGCCGCCCAGGGGGTCTTTGGCCACTGCAGTACAGGAACCCTTTCCCTTGAAACCGTCAGGGACGGGCCAGGTGATCAACCCGGTTGAGGGGTTGATCGTCATGCCCTGAGGCGGGTTTTTCAGTGAATACGTGAGCGGATCTCCGTCTGGGTCAGTTGCCCTGAACTGCATCGTACATACGCCGTTCTGGCAGGCCATCTTCTGGACCGTCGTATCGACGACCGGCGGCATGTTCCGTATCATTGCATTCATGCTATACGGGTTTCCGCAGGCATCTTTGTCACAGGGGGTGATCTTGACGATCACCTTGTCATCCCGCTTAACCGGGGATTCGATCCGGTTTGTTTTGCCGGCAGGCTCGCCGTTCTTTGTCCATTCATACTGGAAAGTGATATCATCGCCATCCGGATCAACTGCAGACGGCTGAACACTCAGGAGATCCCCAGGCTTAAAGACCTCGGGGAGCACTATCAACTTGCCTCTCAGCTGTGGCGGAGAGTTTTTCACCTTCACGATATTCGACATCACAAGCGTACCCTTTACCATTGCCCGCGTCTGGATTGTCCCACCCTTCTTCACATTCGAAGCAGCAAAGACATGCTGCGGGGTGGGCGGAGGCACCCGCACGCCGTCAACAAGCCATTCAAGCTGGGCCTCTCCAATGGAGAACCCCTTTGGAACAAGAAACAGGGTTGTATTTTTATAAATGTCAGCCGGTATTATAGCCAGAGTCATGCCATTCACCTCAGGTCCGGTTGTTAAAGGCGCCTGAGAAACAGGGGCTGCAGGGGGCTGTTGCTGTTCAGGAGCAGGCTGTCCAGCCTGATCTGCAGGCTTATCTGAGGTACAGGCAGTGAATACAGCAAAGAAAAAGAAAAGAATAATATATTTATTCATAGTAACTATCAAAAGGCATATAGAACAGACACCCGAGACCGCTCCCGCGCACTGGTACTGTCCTGGGCCTGGACTTCTATACTGTAGAGGTAGGGGATCTGCGGAGGGGTGATCACTCCAGAATCTGAACGCACAACCCCTGTTTCCCTCAAATCGCCGCCCCCTGTTACCAGGCCGCCTGTGTCCGAATTCCCCTCTACCATGTCCACGATCTTTCCAACGGCACTGAAGCCTCCCAGTGTGATCCTGAAATCAGGCTTTTCTACCGGGTCCAGTAAAAGATTCTGCGCATTGCACTGAGACCACAAACTCCTCGCAAGCGTCAGTTTCTGAGCCAGGCAGGCGTCGGAACTTGTTGCGAGAAATGGCGCCGGCAAGACCCCCCTTTCAGCAAGGCCAGGGACAACCGGCCCGCCGTGAAGCGCCGGGGCAATGTTGTCCTTAACAAAGTCCGCTGAGATCGCAGCGCCACCGAAACTGGCTTCTTCCGCAGTCCTGACCATTCTCATTGCGCCCGACATCTGGGTGCCCTGCGTTATCATATAGAGCATGGCAGAAACAAACGCCAGCGAAATAAGTGACAGGACCAGAACCATCACCAGTGCTATTCCCTTTTCATTCCTTAAGTGTTTCATAATCACCTCGCATTGTACGGCGTAACAGTCATTTGAAATACCTTCCACCGGTAGTTCAGGTAGTTGGGGATAACAGACAGGTCGAAATCATTTCCATAATTCCCGATCCCTGCCGGAATTACATCATCCCCTACCCTTATGCAGGTTGCACAGCCGCCAAGCGGAACACTGGTAAAACCACTGAAAGTAAAGGAGGGGTCGCGCTGGCCTTCCTGCACCAGGGCATACACCCTGATCTCTTTTAGCTGTTGTCTCAACAGTGTAGCGTTGGCGAGCGTTGCCTGGACCGTTGCTACATTTGCAGCACCCGAAGCAGTGGTCCCATCAGCATTCGAGAGTGTATCCGGAGGCCCGGCAAGATCTGTATCGAGATTAAAGACGACCTGCATATCAGCAACGCAGTCAACCAGGGGGAGAAAGGTTGTTATGGTTCCGCCCGTTGCAGCAGTTGTGTTGTTAAGGATGCCCTTCAGCAGAACTCCGGTCCCTGTTGCGCAGCGCTGCGGCACATTTGTTGTGGAGATATAATAGTCAGCCCGGTTAAAAGGCATCCTCAAGTCTGAATTCGTATCGATTCCATAGACCAGACGTACCGCGGAAGTGCCGGCAGTAGGCTGGAAAGCAGCAGGAAACGGGAGTCCGAGGTTGGTCCTGAACCTAGCAAAAAAGGCCCCACCGGCAAGCGGATTCGTCAACAGGGTCCTCGGGGTTGTAAGTGTTTCCGGTATCTCAGCAATGACCCGCTCATCATCTTGCAACAGGTCTGCAGCCGGGACCGCAGCCGGGGACTGGAGTATATTGCCGAGGGCCGTATTCGTAATATAGGTCCATTTGCTGGCGGCCGGACTTGTCGATATGTTCGTCGCCTTGATCACCAGGTAATCAGAACACCAGGCCTGATTGGCGCCAGTACAATTAGGGACCAGGGGATTTCGTACAACATTGTTGCCTGCCACAACAGCCCTCGGGGCATTTCCCGCTGTACCGCTGGCGTTATTGGCATCATTGTAAAGCGACCGGTTCACGGGGTTGCCGGCGCTGACCGTTGCGTCTGCCTCAAAGTAGCCTGCGAGCAGCGTCCAGTCTACCTCCGCCTGCCCGTCTCCATCTGTATCGACACTCCAGGGCAGGCCATAACCTGCCTGTTCAAGATCCAGCCTCAGCATCTCCAGTCCTGCCATACCCTCGATATTCGATTCAGCGATCCTCGACTGCTGTTTGAAGGCATTCAGATTCGCGATAAATATCTGGGAAGAAGCGGCGATGACCAGAACAAAGATAACCATGGTGATCATAAGCTCAACAAGGGTAAAGCCTTCAGACCTCCTGACAAGTCCTGCCTGCCTGCATTGTTTCATCATCACCGGCTCCTCACGTAGGTACTGAGGGTATATGCCAGATTTTCATCTTTGTAGGCATAACGCACCGCCGCAGTCACCAGCAGAACGTTCGGATCAGCGGTCACAGCAGGAGTCATATCAACAAAGTAGTTCTGTGAGAGATTTCTGAAAGTCCTCGTTACAGGGGTCGTTGTTAATCCAAGAGGAATAGTCGCAAATTCCATTGATCTGACCCGCGCCAGCTCCTGTGAAGCAATCCTCACGGCCTCATCCCTCAATTCATTTCTGAGGTTGTGCTCAATACCCAGCAACGATGCCTGGATAAGGCCTACAAAAATAATCAGCATGATAACAAGGGATATCATCACCTCTACAAGGGTGACCCCCCTGTCAGAACAGAGTCTATTTTTCCCGGCAATTAACCGCATCACAGGCTCCTCCCGCTGGCAATGATGTTGTAAGCTGACCCAGCTTGATCCTTGTCGGGGTCTGGTCCGTAAGCGCTGTCACGGTATTATAGGTGACCCCTATAAGTATACAGTCATAATCAGGAAGGGCTGTGCTGGACAGGCATAAGACGCCTGTTGGGGCCATCGTACCGTTTCGTGCAAAGGCGATCCTGTTGCCCGCCCACGGTACTGCACTCAAAATATACGCAACGGTTTTGGGAAAGGTCGCAACAGCGGCGTCATTCATGACACCGTCATCATTGGTGTCCTCAACCATCCTGTATGTCGTATTGCTCGGGAAGTCGACAAAATGCACCCGGCTTCTCTGCATGGCCCTCATCCGGGCTGTCGTCAGGTCCGAGTATATATCCTTTACTGCCTTCTCCACTTTATACCTTCCCATCCAACCGCTGTATTCAAACCCGAGAGCTACGGCAAGTATGCCTACGATCGCCAGAACAATCATAAGTTCGACCAGGGTTATGCCGCGCCTGTTCATTTTATTCACGTAAGTCTCCAGGATGACATTCGATAATATTCGACTTCGACAGGCTCAGGATGACCAATATCGTTATACTGTCATGGTGAGCCTGTCGAACCATTTTGTTCATTTCTTCCTTATATGCATGATCTTGTCAACCGCCTTTGGCGGCACGATCAGAGAGAGACCCTGCCCTGATGGAGGCACGCCATCAAAGGCGAAGGTCCGCCTGCCCAATTTATGCGTAACATCTGTTGTTGCGCCAAAGTCAGTCGTCAGATTGATCTCCTGAATAGCACCTGTCGACACCTGGAGCAGACCCTTGCCCTTAAGATAGCCGGTGACAGAATTACCCGTGTCATATTTTACTGCCCAGAGATAACTTTTTCCACCATAGGTGCAGATATCCGTACTCGGGGCGAACGTCGTGAAGAAGACAGTGCCGGTCGGAGCGGCAAGAGGGTCTGTGATCATCCGTTCGTTGGTCGTGATGCTGCCCGATGCGGGCACATCCAGATTGATATACCACCCGTTCAACGCAGTGGTCACCAGAGTAGAGGAGGTATTCACAAGACAGGTTGGGATATCAACCATATCTCTTGGAGGCGTAGCGGACGTGCTGGCGCAAACGTAGCTTGGGGTCGTGTTATGGCCGTTGTCGTCGCATATCGGCGAAGATGACGTAGTGATATTCTTTATCTTCGATAGACAGGGCTCCACCACTCCATACAACGCCTGCGGGGTTGAGGAATCATCCATGGTGTAGAAATAACGGCCCGTCCCAAAAAATAGGTATGCCTTGTCAGGCTTCCTGCTTCCCGGGGTATAGTGAGCAAGGTTTTGGACCGAGGAAGTGACCGAGCCAATATTGTCCACAACATAGCTCCATACCCAATTGGCAGGGTTCAGGGCAGTGTCCCCGACGGTTGACACAGCATTGCCGGTGAGGTTTTTTCGCGTAACCAAACGGATTACTCCGCCCTTGTTCCAGCTGTCGGTAGGTAGCAGGGGGCTGTGTTCTGCTTTTGTAAAGCCCAGGTAAACAGCATCATCCTGGTAATCCAGATCGTAATCAACAGTAGCATTGCTCAAAGAACCCCCGAAGGCATTCGGAATGGCTGTATTTACGGTACGGAGCAGAGTGCCTGTTTTCAGGTCCAGTACAAAGAGGTTAAGGGGCTGGTTCGAAAAGCCCTTGGACTGCGTGGATTCAATAGGCCCGGTAGGCCCGGAAGCGAAGACTGCAAACCATTTGCCATTATGGCCGCTGACCGGCGAGCTTGCCGTGGTGCCTGATATACGGTCCTTGATTTTAACAATCGCCGGGCCGCTTGTGGCAAAGCCGAGGGAAGGGTCTGAGAATTCCCACATGAACTGCGGGGCAGCCGGGTTCGTGATGTCGAGGGCAAAATACGAGGAATACCCTATGCCGGGCGCCGGCGTGCCGACCGTCAGGTTCTTTGCGACACAGGTCTGCGCGGCCGTGCAGTTGGCATTCGTTGTGCAAGTTGTTGAAGTAAAGGCACCTGTTGCCGTTGTCTGGCAGTAGCGGGGTGTGTTCACCTCACAGGTCTGCAAGGCGGTGCAGTCAGCATTGGAACTGCACATCGTGGCCGTAAATGCGCCGCTTGCGGTCGTCCTGCAT
Source organism: Thermodesulfovibrionales bacterium (assembly GCA_049799315.1). Lineage (GTDB taxonomy): Bacteria > Nitrospirota > Thermodesulfovibrionia > Thermodesulfovibrionales > UBA6898 > PALSA-1316. The sequence continues at coordinate 50,565 of JBARHQ010000216.1, forward strand.
AATTTAGGGGTGCAGGCGCCGCCGAGCCTCATGCCGCCTATCAGAATTGACCGCCAGGAACTGGAACTCCTGGTCGTTGACCAATAATCGCCCACATGTACCCCCGGGGCCTCTATGCTTGCATCGAAGACATAGGGAGTGGAATCAACATAGTAGAGGTGACAGTAATTCGGATCAGCAAAATACTGAAGGTACGGCAGGGCACCTTTGGGTATGAAGGCCCAGCTCTCTTTGCCGAGGTTGCTCTTGGTCGTCTCGGTCGCATCACACTTGCTGTTGCTATTGGTATCTTCACAAAGTTTTGCCTTGATGTTGCCTGACGTACCCAGGTCAAGGGTGCCGAGTTTGAACGCATGGAGCATACCATCGTTGGCGCCGGCAAATACCATTCCCCTGGTTATGTACGTTGATGATTTGACAAAGGAGGAATACGTAGTGTCGTTGTACGCAATGTGATAAGAATTTTGAGGTATCCAGGACACAACACGCGGCGTTGAATTGACAATGTCCCCCAGCTTCCAGACCTTGGCAGCCTCGCTCCAGGCCACCCCGTTTATGGTGACTGTATCAGTAATAGTATTGTTCTTCGGGCTGCTCAGATCTATGCCGGTCGACCTGCTTCTGTAATCAATCGTAGCTGCGGCAGGCGTAGTAACTGAGGCCGAACTGGGATCAACTCCACGTATATAGTTGACTATATTTGTTGCAACCGTAGTATTGTCAGTCGCCGAGCGGCCGGTGACATCCGTGTTTAGCAGGCTCTGGAGAGTGGGAGTGGTATTAATAAGATTGGCAGTCACAAATGAGGTCATGCCGGCAGAACCATTGACATTCGAATAGATGGTCCTGTTTGCGGGATTAGTGTTCCAGAGCATCAGTCCGGCCTCCCAAAGATTCTTAATATCATTGACGTCGACGACGGCTGAAGGAGTCACGCTGTCGGCCACACCATCCGCATCAGCATCAGCGAAGAGATTCGCCATGGTCGACTGCGCAGTAGAATCGAACCAGAAGTGTATAATACGGTCGGCGTCGAGGTTAAGCTCATAACCTGACCCTGTATCTGTTGAATTTTCTCTGATCGAGCTGTTGGAGGTCTTGGGATCGAGATAATACCACAGGTTCTGGAGCGTGCTGGTCCAGGTAATGTCGGACTGGTTGCTGATGGACCGTTTGGGGTAAAATATTGACTGCAGCAGGTTGGCCCCGCTGCCCTCTCCTGAGGCCAGCACTGAGGCCGCGGTACCGGACGCCGCCCGCCGCAATATGTCGTTCATCGCAGAGGTTATACTCGCCTCCAGGGCATATCCGTCGTCACCCTCGTAATAGGTAATCGGGGCATCCGGTTCAAGACAGGTCCCGCCCGCAGGGCAGTCAGCGTCAATTGTACAGGTTATGGCAAAAGTGGGGGCCTGGTTGGAACAGAAATTATGCCTTACCGAATAAATATGGCCATCATTATTGCTGTCCCGATAGCATTTCTCGGGCTTCGTGGTGCAGTCAGGCTTGCCCGTATTGTCAAGGTCCTGGAACCCGCCGTAAATCGCGGCATCCGCCAGGAGTGTGGAATTTCTGCCGAACAGGTAGACCGGATAGAAGTAGACGTTCTGCATGCCCGGGAGGCCCTTCCGCCATACTGTCGGGACAGTATTCGAATCACAGGTCTGGGGAGACGGACAGTCCAGATCTACCGAACATTCAGTCGTCGTTGTCGTCGAACAGTGGCCGGGACGCATGTCTTTTGTCCTTGCCCAGTATACTACGTCAATCAGATAATCCGTGCCTGAATTAGGGAAGGACTGGCCCACCGAAGTCCCGGCGTATCTTGGGCTGACAGCTGTGCATACATGGGTATTTTTGTCGCAGAGACGGCCTGAACAGGCCTTTATATTCGTAAGGGAACATTCAGCATAAGGTGATGTTGTAGAAGACCCGGGGATGGTCCCGTCACCGTATGGCTCCCCGTCCGTCATCAGCATGATGTATGTCTGTGTACAGGGCACATACTGGTTATAGGTGCCTCCAAAATAAAAGGGGTCTTTGACTGTGGGAGCAACACTTGCACCACAGGCAGAACCGGCAGTGGCGCCGCTGCAACCTAATATGTAGTCAGAAGTATGATAGCTTGCATATGTTGGTTCCTGCCTGATATACCTCACCATCTCATAAATGGTCTCTGACAGAGGTGTCGTGGTTGTGCCCAGGGTATCGCTGATTGTTGAGATGATGTTCGGGACCGAGTTGAAATCTATATAGGTGTTGGCTGCGGCTATTTGCCCGCCGGGCGGGTTGTAATTGGCCAGTCCGAATCTGACCTCACTACTCAGGGAATCCAGTATCCCGCTGGCCGGGGTTGACCCCTGATCAACGATAATTTTATACGGCCCACCGCTTGCCGGAGAGGAGACGTTTATCTGGATGTAGACCTGGCTTACCGTGGCATAGAGAGAAGATGTCGGCAATGCCCCGGAGGCCCCAACTGTCTTGACCCCAAAGGCCTTCAACCTTTGTAGTGCAATAGTGCTGGTGAAGTCGCTCCATTGCCAGGCTGCGCCTGTCGTGGGATTCGTTGGATAGTCAAACGGAATGTCGGCCCAATTTGTAGACAGGGCCGATAACCCCGAAGGCTGGACCAGGTCCGGACCAACAACTGCCCCCCACAGCACTGCCTGAAGATACAGAGTGCTGGAAGCGGACTTCTTGGCATATGCATGGACGGTGATGCTGCTGATGGTGCCTGAGGCTGCCGCCAGGGCAGCGTTTGCGTGATCGAAATCAAATAACGCCTGTTCTGTTGTTGTTTTATTTGTAATATAATCGGACGTGTTGGCAGTTGTTTCATCAATTACCTGATACGCATTTGCCAGTATCCCTGATGAGGGTACCCATGCAGCAGGAAAACTATAGACAGGATTGCTGCCGGGGTAATTTTTGTTTGGATACAATTTTATGGCGGTCGGATCGTTGAACGTTATACTGAACGTGTTTGTATTGCCGGTCGCTACTGAGTAATTATAATCGCCCACAAAAGGGAATATGAGGCTGGAGGTTGAACTATCATAAGACTTATTATTCGTCGTACACGTATAGCCGGTTGTCGCGTCGCTGTTCCCGTACAGTTTCACGGGATTGGTCGTCCGGTCTGCAGCAGCATAAGCGCCTGCACTTGCCCTGCCGCCGATCAGGATCTTCTTCGCAGCGTCATATCTCGACGTGGCTATCCAGTTAAGCAGGTTGCCGCTTGCGATAGGGTTGGCAGCAGTGCCGGTATTCATGGCGTTGAGCGTCGGCACCCACCTGTTAGGCGTAACTGCAGTGTCATACCGGTAATTTTTTATCGGATTAAAATACCCGTAGTAATTACCACTCGTGAATTGAGCGGGATCGTAGGAGCTTTGGAAGGCAAGGCAATTCATACTGCCGGAATTGTCCAGGACAACGAGAACGTTCGGCTGCTTGGGGGTCACAAGAAAAGGTGGCTGCACGCAGTAATTGGTCATCGCCGGTGGGTTGGCCGACGCCTGGACCGACAGCAGCATAACAGCACAAAAAACAGCACCCGTTAAGACAGAGAAAATATTATATTTGTTCTTCATTGTATTACCCCCGTTTATCCCGCAGTTTCTTTGATGAAAACGATCATAAAGCCATGCTTTGTGTACTCGTATTCAAAATATACATTGTGTGGCAGGGAAATATGTTTCAGCGAACTAGGCGACCCCTTGTAGTTCTGAACAGAAACTGACGGCGAGACCAGATAGCCGGTCTTATCGATAATGACAGTCCCATCCTCTTCTATGGATTTCATCATGCCGGCTGCCTTGACCCTGTCGGCAGAAAAAGCAACACCGAATGAAACAAGGACCAACAGGCAACCCATTGCCAGCATCATTAAAAGATCTTTTTTCCGCATAAAACCTCCAGTTGTCTGAAAAATAATAGTGGATTTCACATAGTACAAAGCAAATCACATACCATGAACATCAGGGACTAACCATTTGATTTTATTGAGTTATAATAAACAGGTGACAACAGAAGTGGTATCCGGCTTCTCAAAACTATGTAATTGATTACATAGTGCATGAGGCCGACCTCACTGCACTATGACATTCCCGATAGTCACCAAAGACTGACCGAGCTGAAGGAGAAAATAAAATCACCAGGAACAGTCAGGACCCTTGAATTTGGAATAGCAAAAAGGGGTAAACGAAGTAATGCTGCTCGCGACTGAAAGGACATGCAATTCAAAAATATACATTTTTCATTGTCTATAGAAGGCCGTCCCATGACGTAAAAAAAACAAAGCCGCAGGGGAAAACCCCCTGCGGCTTTGTTCCTGATGCTACTTTTCCCGGCTAGTACACTGTTATATACTCAGCCAGATTGCCTGTTGCACCTTTGACAAATACATTAAGCGCGTTAGGCACGGAACCGATCGCGATTGCAGGCGAATCCACCGAAACGGCGCCAGGCACCTGAGTCCAAGTGCTGAGACCAGTATTGTTGCCGTTTACGGTTGCCTGGTAAACGTTATTGTTGCCGGCACTCTTTACCACTACCTCAACCTTGGATGTAGTAGGGTTCCATGCGATGGACGGAGCCATCGTCGTAGTGCCTGTGGGGAACACCACCCAGCCGCTGAAGCTGGTGCCATTGGCATTCACGTTGCCCACATAAATGTTATTGTTCCCATTACCCTTGATAGCCAACTGGATCTTCCCGGTTGCAGAGTTCAAGGCAATGGCCGGTGCAGCACCCGTAGTACCGCTGCTAAGCTGGGTCCACCCGCTGAATACTGTACCGTTAAAATTCACGGTAGCCAGATTGACCCTGTTCGTATTGCTGGCGCCGCCGCCATTGCGTCTGACAGCAATCTGGACTTTTCCTGTCGTATTGTTCCAGGCGATTGCCGGACTGACCGCTGTCGTCGCCGGATTCCCGGCGTCAATCGCCGGAAGCTGCGTCCAGGCGCTCAACCCTGCGCCGTTGGCATTCACATTAGCCACGAACACCTGGTTGTTGTTTGCTCCCCTGGCAGCGATCTGGAGCTTGCTGTTGGTCGGGTTCCAGGCAATCGCCGGAGCAACGGAAGTAGATCCGCTTGCCAGCGTGACCCAATCATTGTTGAAAGCGCCGCTGGCCTGGGCCGTTCCGACGATTATGCTGTTGTTCGATGCCCTGAGCGCAATCTGGAACTGGCCATTAGTTGAGTTCCATGTAACTGCCGGAGCAGACGCTGTTGCCCTCGGGACTATCGAGACCACTGAACTGGTGGCCCATGTTGAGTCAGCAGACACCGTAGGGAAGCCAGGCGTCGCCGTGTCACCGACAAGGTTACTGGCCATAACCCTGTAGTAATAAGGAGTGCTATTTGCGGCTGTACTGTCGATGTATGACGTCACGTTCGGACCTACCGTGAAGGTTGTCAGTCCGGTAGTGAAGCCGACATTTGTTGCTCTCTGGATCGTAAAGCTGCTCTCATTGGCAGAGTTATCGGTCCAGGTAATGACGATACCAGCTCCGAGTGAGCCGGCAGCCACGCCGGAAGGCGCCGCCGGTGGAACTGCCATCGACAGTGAGTGCATCATGTCCATTTCTTCATGGGCGAGAATGTGGCAGTGCCACACATACTCCCAGCCGAAATTGACATAGTGGTTGAGGATCTCAGCGATCCCGTTTGCCTGCGGATCAAACCACCCTGCTGGTGCTGGCGGAGTCAGTACCGCACCCTCAGGCATCGTCGGATCGATCAAGCGGACACTATTAGGAACCTGGAATGGGACCTGTGCAGGGGTGGGAATAATCGGTCTCATAGCGAGGTACGTGACCTCCAGCGGGTTGATCCTGAAGGTGTCTTTCCAGCCCAACTCGGTTAGGTCTGGCGGCAGCATAATCCCGTCCTGACCAACGCGGTTGATGAGCTGAGCGTTAAACAGGTGGACGTGAATGGTGTGGGTATCCACGCCGTTGTGGAAGATTCTCCAGATCTGCGTGCCATCGGGAAGCGTCCCTATCTGACTACCGGATACTGAGCCCTTGATTATGTCGACGGGAGGGCTCGCATAACCATAGGGTATTAAGGTATGGACTGGAGAGGTCAGACTGGCGAGTCCCAGCATCCCGCTCATACGGCCGAACCCAGTGTCATAGACACCGCCCATCTCGTCATGCATCGCCTTCATCTCCATAGGTATCGAGACAGCAGGCTGAAGGACCCCGGCTGTGTTGATAGGCTGGAAAGTCTTCTGTGTATCGGCGATCTGCGCGTATTGGCTCGCAGAGGCCGAGGGGAAATTCGTCACATTGTACGCCGACTGGTAAGCTTTCTGCGGAATGATGATCGGGTCCTGGGACACCTCGAAGACGCCCCTCTTGGCTGCGCCCTTCGCGAATACCGCGTTGAGATTCGCAAGAGTTACGTCAGGTGTAGGTGTCGTTGCTGTCGCTGCCACCCTGATCTGCATGATAGTACGGGTATTAGGACCGTAACCCGGCTGCGTAGAAGGCGCGCCGCCAATGTCTGTCTGGCCCGGGGTGCCCGTGTAGTAGTCGTAAACAGAGACGCCTGCAGGGAAAGCCGCAGGAGAATCGTTGTAAAGAATGAGTGTTTTCCCGGCATAGGCAGAGAAGTCGACAACTACGTCTGCGCGCTCCGCTGATCCCAGGAGTAGTGAGTGCTGATTGACGTTCCCAAAATTGAAGGTTGTCGCGTTAAGGTTAAAGCCGATTGGCTTGCTCGGTACAACAACAGGCTTCGGCAGGAAGCCGCCTTCAGTACCGATCTGGATCCAGTCCGGTCCTTTTGTTAACGGATCTGGAATACCGCTCGGCGTGTCCCCAAATTGGTTTGCGGGCGCCACGCTGACCGGGACCATCTTGACCTCAGTGCAGTTTGCAACCAAAGCGCCGGATGCCCCGTCGCACAACACGGTACCAACCGTGCCGGGCGTGGTCGGAGTGGTCTTGTCCGCAGCAACATACAGCTGCAGGTTGAACATACGGTCGTTTGCAGCGTTAAGGATACGCATGCGATAAGCCTTTGGCTCCACGTCCAGGTATGGGTACACAGTACCGTTGACAACAGGCGTGTCCATGAAGCCTTCGCCCGGCATAGAGGGGTTAGGAGTCCCCGGCATGCAGGGCGGCTCCGACGGTGCTGCGCTGCAGTCGTATGCTGACGGCTCGGTGGTGCCGTTCACGGTGCAGGTCGCCGGTGGCGTCGGGAGGCAGTAAGGGTTCGGAACGGGGCCTACCGTGATGCATCCCACAGGAAGTCCGGCGTTGTCGCATACAGGGGTCGGCTGAATGAACCAGGGACCATAATGCCAGCGTCCGAAGGCATTCGTGCCGCTAACGTCCCATGGATTCTGCGCTGACATATAGACATGCGGATACCAGAGGTCGCCGGAGTGCGGGGCCGGGGACGTTGTTCCCCAGTTCCATGTTGGGTCCTGAGCAGCGATTGTGGTCGCATCGACAAAAGTCCTGTCTATGATGACCAGAGGAATCCCGATATCGGGCAGTACCTTGAGCGCGCCGGGGTTTACGCCGGACACGTTAGTGCCGTTGATCATATCCTGCTCGACCTGGTCCGTAACAACGTAACCAGCGGCCTCACCCGCATAAACATTGAGACGGGTAATGCCCATACTGTGGTCGTGATAGAACATCAACCTTGCGCTCATCGCGTTGGTATAGAAGAAGGTCATTTCTCCCGGGCCGGTAGCCGGCATATCCGGAACGTCCCGTACGCTGACGCCCTTGGGATAAGAGGTTACTTCACTGGCGGGAGTAGTCCACTGGTGGGGCGTCCCGTCGCTGATCCAGACGGTGTCGTTACCATGGAGATGGACAGTGGCGCGGTTCTGTTTGTACATTTCACCCATCACCGGGCCATCACCTGACCCCATAACAGTGGTGTCCACAGGCAGGAAGAGGTTTCCACCGGAGCCGGTGGGAAGCAGGTTGTAGAACTTGAGACGAACCGGCACCGGCTGGCCGGGAGCGCCCGCAACACCCAGAGCACTACCTCTGGCAACAATGACAGGCCCCAGGAAATGAGGGTTATCAATAGCAAAATGTCCGCCGCCTACGTCAACGTGCTTACTGACAAGGCTCTGGGCAGCCATTTTTGCCAGCACCGCCGCAGTTTCCAACTGCACATAGCCCCGGGTTTTGGTCGGTGGCAGGTCAGAGTGCATCTTCTCGTTATACTCGACCACGGCTATTTCATAATAGTCGGAGCCGGCAAAGGTGGTAGTATCGGCAATACCAACCGGGATATACTGCCCGTCACCGTGAGCCTGCAAGAGGGTATTCGCGCCGGCAGGTGTGAGACCCGGAACTTTGTCGACGAATTTCCTGATGCCGCCAGTGAGGGAGCCCAGAGTTGCAGAAGCCGCAGCGTCTGCACCGCAGTCCGGCTGCGCTACTCCTCCGCAAAGGGTAGGATCATCCACAATGGTGACAACAGGGGCGATATAATTAGTGCCGCCCAAGCCACCAGTGATACCGGTAATAGAACCGTCTACTAACGATACTGTTGCCGTAGCAACGCCGGCGCCTGTACCTGAGCCGTAAGCATCGGTGATGGTGACAAGAGGAGCGTTATATCCGGCTCCCGGTGCATCAACCGTTATGGCTGTGATGGTACCCATTGGAAGCGGGCTATAAGCCCAGTTACCATAAGGCCCAAAATAATGCGGTACTCCACCAGGGTCGAGTGCCAAGGGAGTTACGGTCCCTTTGCCGCCGGCGGCGCGAAGGGCTTTATAACGAGCTGCGGCAGCCTTCTTCTCGGCCAGTGTTGGTTTGCCCTTAAAGTGAAGGCCCGAGTCCTCGCCTTGTGTTGATAGCGCCCAGCCCTGGTCGAATCCCCAGGAGAGAGTCGCTGCGATCAACACCAGGCACATGAGAAGCAGAAAATTTCGCTTTTTCATACATACCTCTTTCGTGTTTTTGAATGTTTTTATAGTATCTATCCTCATGCCGGCAGTCCTGCACCGGCATCCTCTGCAAGTTTCATCATATTGCTTCATTCCCCCTTAATTTGATCATCGGGAAAATGATCACTCCTTGTTCTCACCCCTTTCATAATGATATTCTTCCCACAGTCACCCTCGGGCTGTGGCGCATTTCATAGCTGTAAATAACATTAGCAACCCAAATTCAGGCTGTGTAAAGCGACTGCTGGTCCACCGGAAATCTTCATCTTTAGTTATGCCTCCTCCAGAAGCTATCTATCCGAATATGCACTGTTCAGACAACGACGACCCGTATGGAACACATTTACTGATTTAGATAGCAATATCTTTGTTAATTAAGTTTAACCGATCCGGAGAAAAATGAAATCATCTCTCGCTGCATATTCATGTAGGGATAACAAACATCACTTGTCATCATTCCCCTACAAATAACCATCAGGATACGTTTCGCCAGAGGCCGCTGGAGTAGTAACCACTTGTTTTAGCAGATCCATTTGGCTTCAGGCAGGCGCTATGGCCATACAAAAGCCATCATAAAGGACTCCGGTCACGGGAATATTCATACCGGAGGTCTTTGGATGGACAGCACAAAAAGTGATTTTGGGAGTGATATATCACGCCCCTTCAACACGCAGGGGAACTACCGCACTGAGAAGTTGCCGGCTTCAACGGTCCCTCTGCTAATGGTGAGTAACCCCTGCATTGTCGTGACTCCCGCCTGCGTCCCGAATGTTACATCAAAGCCGCCCTCCAGACTGACGGAGATATCCAGGGGTGAGTTGAAATTGGGGCTTTCGTTATAAATTGCTGCGCGTGTCTTGATAATATCTCCATTTATGCAGTGGTCATAGGCCGC
>JBARHQ010000217.1:0-12820 GCA_049799315.1 Thermodesulfovibrionales bacterium
GCGCGACCCATACAAAAAAGGTCCTGAGCAGATGGAGGATATCGATCTCTCCGGCGGTCATGCTCAGATACTGGGCGATCATGATCACAAAGATCAGCTTGAAAAATTCCGACGGCTGAAACGAGAGCGGCCCGAGACTGATCCAGCGCTGGGCCCCCATGCCGACCTTTCCCAGTACCAAAACAAGAAACAGCAACACGATACCGGTTACATAGAGCGGAAAGGCAATCCTCCCCAGCCATATATAGTCGAAACTCACGCAGATAATCATCGCGATGATTCCGATGACAAGCCAGACGAGCTGCTTCATGAACAGGGGTGACTGGAAATCCTCTGCGGGCTGGCGGGTGGCGCTGAAGATCGTCATAACGCCGACCAGGGACAGGACAAGGACTGTTGCAAAGGTCAGCCAGTCGAAGTTCTGGATCAGCCGGCGATCAATTTTGAACACTGGAGAACTCCTTCTTTTTCTCGGCAGGAAGCATGTATGCTTCGATCGCCCGCTTTGCAATCGGTGCGGCAGCACTGCCGCCGTGGCCGCCGTGCTCGACCAGAACCGCAACCGCAATCTCGGATTTCTCGACCGGTGCCATCGCGACGAACCACGCATGGTCACGGTGCTTTTCAGACAGATATTTCGAGTCCTTTCTGATGCTGACGACCTGCGCGGTGCCGGTCTTCCCTCCAATGGTCGTCATGCCTGATCTCGCCGCCCCTCCGGTACCTCCGGGTTCATTGACCACACCGCTGAGGTGCTGTTTGATCGCCTCAAGGGTTTCCGGTTTGACATCAGCATGCCTCAGAACAACAGGACCCTCGTCTTTAATAAGCGTCGGCCGGTAAACAGTGCCTCCATTTGAAACTGCACTCATCATCACCGCCATCTGGAGCGGGGTTGTGGCAATATAGCCCTGGCCGATCGCATTCACAAAGGTCTCACCGAGGTACCAAGGCGACTTCTTTGTCTCGGTCTTCCATGCGGTATTCGGTATCAGCCCCTTCTTTTCACTTCCCAGCACAATCCCTGTCTCTTTGCCGAGGCCGAACCGGGTCGCGTAGTCGTATATCCTGTCTATGCCGAGTTTTCTGCCGGTTTCATAGAAATAAACATCGCATGATTCAACCAATGCCCTGTGGAGCGACACCGTGTTATGCCCGGTCTTTCTCCAGCATCCGAAATGCCATTTGCCGAAGCTGATGCCTCCCTTGCAGGTTGCGGTTGTTGCCTCATTGATCACGCCCGACTCAAGCCCGGCGATCGCGGTGATGATCTTGAACGTCGAACCCGGGGGATACTGACTCTGGACCGCCCTGTCCAGCATGGGCAGCCGCTTGTCCTTCATCAGAGACGCCCACTCGTCCGAGGAGATACCCTTTGCGAATTTGTTCGGATCGAATGACGGAGCGCTGATGAGGCCCAGCACCTCGCCGGTATCCGGCTTCAGCGCAACCAGTGCCCCGGTCTTCCCGTCAAAGGCCTTCTCCACTTCTTTCTGTAGCGCGATATCGATGCTCAGGGTAAGGTCCTGGCCCTTGACCGGCGGTTTTTCCTGCAGGAGCCTGATCTCCCTGCCGAGGGCATCGACCTCGATGATCCGCTGGCCGGCCGTTCCCCTCAAGGACTTATCGAATATCTTTTCAACGCCCCACTGGCCGATAAAGGCCTCGGACGGTACATCCCTGAATGCCGGGTCTTTTGACTGGCTGGGATTCAGCTTGCCGAGATACCCGATGACATGTGCCCCGACAGTCCCATAGATATACTGTCTGCTCACCTCGATCTCGATCATAAGTCCGGGGAAATTCGACTTCCGCGCCTCGATATAGCTCACCTCACTAAACGAGAGCCCTTCTTTCAGTCTGACCGGCGTAAAAGGACTCTGCCCCTTTCTGGTGATCCGCCGGGACAACTCTTCTTCACTCACCTTCAACATCCGGGCCAGGTCCGGGAGCATTGTATCGTCGAACTCCTCCGGGATCAGGGATGCGCAAAAATACGAGATATTCTTCACCAGAGGGACCCCATTGCGATCAAAGATGATGCCGCGTGGAGCAGATACGCCGAAGACCCGCAGGTGGTTCGATTCGGAGACCTTTCTGTACTCGCTGCCCTGAAGGACCTGCAGCTGCCAGAGGCGTATAAGCAGCACGACAAAACCCAGGGTGATCAGTAAACCGGCGACAATGACCTTTTCAACCCCGCTTTTCTCAGTCAGCATGTTCAGGCCTCATAAAAGCCCCGGCAGGTGCATTCAGCAGGGCCTGCATAATCGAAATAAAGACGATCGAGGCAACGCTGCCCGGCATTTTATCAAAGAGGGTCTTCGATAATACCGTCACAATATTGCCGGCGAGTGTAAGGGCGGAAACTGAGAAAATCCCGAGAAGGGGGGTCCAGCGGAAGAGTCCTCCGGTGACGAAAAAGGCGGCGACATACCCGACAAGACCTTTTGCGAGCATATTCGGTCCGATCAGGGTGTTAGAGAGGCTGTCTTCGACAAAACCTATCAGAAGGCCTGCCAGCAGGCCTTTATTCGCGCCGTACCGGATGCCGGCGTAAAAGGCAAGCAGCACGGTCAGGTTCGGGACAACTCCGAGCACGGATACCCGACCCTGCAGCAGGAAGGCGCAAAAAGCTATGAGCAACCAGGCGAAATATTTCACCGGACGATTATGACTTCCTCCAGCTTTGCCGCGTCCTGAAACGGGGTTATCTCAATGTACTGAAAATTCCCGCCTATGCCTTTTGTGTCTATCTTCGAGACATACCCGACGGGAATACCTGAGGGGAAAAAGGCATCAAAACCGGACGTTATGACAACATCCCCCGGCTTTACCTCCTCTTCATAGGGCATATATTTCAGAAGGCAGGTCCTCGATCCGGTACCAGAGAGGACAGCCTCACGCCTGCTCTCTTTTGTCCTGACTGCAGCCGAGAAATTGATGTCAGATATCCAGAGCATAGTCGCATAGGATTCAGAGACACTGATGATCTTTCCGGCAAGCCCCAAAGGGGTGATTACAGTCATGTCCCTGGCCACCCCGCTCTTCAGGCCCTGATCAAGAACAAGCGTGTGTTCCCAATGCCCGATCCCACGGGAGATGACGCGTGCCGCTGCCACATAGTTCCGATGGCTCTCCCTGAGCTTGAGAAGGTCCTTCAACCGCTTGTTTTCGAGCACTGCCTCGTGATCGGCACTCTGCTCAAGCAGCAGCTGGTCGAGACGCTTCCTGAGCCTGATGTTGTCTTCTTCCCGCAAGGCCATGGTCCTGAAGGGCCGCGACAAGGAGCCGGTCACTGATGAAACAGCATTTTGTGTGGCCTGAAGAAGTGAATTCAGGGAGGTGAGCGAGCCGACGTTCCCCTTTTTGCCCTGGTAGGTCATCAGGATAAAGACTGCGACGATGACGATAAGGAGGAGGGCTTTTTTCCGTAACATGCCTTAGCTCATGATTAATTCATGGCTATTCTTCGAAGCAGTTCAAGCTCATCCAGCATCTTGCCCACGCCCATGACGACTGCAGTCAGTGGATTTTCCGCAACAATGACAGGCAGGCCTGTCTCATGCTTGATGAGGGCATCCAGGCCGCGGAGGAGTGCACCGCCTCCGGCGAGGACAATACCGCGGTCAACGATATCCGCTGACAGTTCAGGGGGGGTGTTTTCGAGCGCAACCTTGATCGTGTCGAGGATAATATTGACAGGCTCGGACAGGGCCTCGCGGATCTCGTCCTCGTTGACGGTAATCGTTTTGGGTATCCCGGAGATGAGGTCTCTTCCCTTGATGTCCATGACACGCCTTTCAGCAGAACCGGTTGTGTAAGCAGACCCGATATCTATCTTGACCTGCTCAGTGGTCATTTCGCCTATCATGAGGTTGTACCGCCGTTTGATATAGGCCATGATCGCCTCATCCATCTTATCGCCGCCGGTCCTGACCGCCTTACTGTAGACGACACCATCAAGCGATATCACCGCAACGTCGGTCGTACCACCGCCGATGTCGACGATCATGTTGCCGGAGGGTTCACCGACAGGCAGACCGACGCCGATAGCCGCAGCCATCGGCTCTTCAATAAGATAGACCTCCCGCGCACCAGACGCCTCGGCAGCATCCTTGACCGCGCGCTGCTCCACCTGGGTAATCCCGGAGGGGACGCCGATGATGACCCGCGGCGAGATAAAACTCCGCCGGTTATGGACCTTTTTGATAAAATACTTCAGCATCTCGCCGGTCGCATCGAAATCAGCAATAACGCCATCCTTCATCGGCCTTATCGCCAGAATATTCGACGGGGTTTTGCCGAGCATCCTCTTGGCCTCAGTGCCGACCGCAACGGTTTTTTTGTTGTCCCTCCTGATAACAACCACAGAGGGTTCATCACAGACGATGCCCTTACCCTTGACATAAACAAGGGTGTTGGCCGTGCCAAGATCTATAGCAAGGTCATTCGAAAAAAGTCCGAGTAAATTATTAAACATTCCTGTTACCTCCCAAATATGCTGACATCAGGTTTTCGTCAGGCTTCTTTCACTAAGGTCTTCGCTATCTCGTCCCCCAGCCTCCTGCCGTCTTTGCTCCCCAGAATCAGGATGAATTCCAGGGCAGCTGCAGCAACGACAAAAACCCATCCGATCCAGGGGACGATCCAGAGGCTGAACCCCAGCGCAAGCGTGCTGTTGCGCAGTATCGAGTCCTTTATCGAGCAGGGGGTGTTTGTTTCAGAAGACACAACTCTCAGTCCTGTCAGCTTCTTACCGACACTCCTGCCGTCGAGAAACCCGTCTCCCAGAAGAAGATAGGCAAGGCCGCCGAAATAACCTGCCTTCGGTACTATCTCCAGCGCCGCAGCTATGAGAAGAAAATCAATGACCCTGGCTGCAGTTCTGAGAAGAAGCCCTGCACTTCTTGATTCCTCAGGCATTTAGAATACTAACAGATGATTTTCACATTTTTCAATAAAGATTCAGGGGTTCTCTCTGTCTGCTGATAGCCGAAAAAAACACGAGTGGGACAAAAAGTTGTTTCCTCTGAAATAAATAGCTTACAATATTTTGCTATGAGCGCTATCGCAGATATAATGCTTGAACTGACCAAAGAACCAAAGATTGCCTATTTTTCGATGGAGATCGGGGTACATAACGACATCCCGACATACAGCGGAGGACTCGGCGTGCTCGCAGGAGATACCATCCGGTCGACCGCAGACCTGAAGCTCCCGCTCGTTGCGGTAACTATCCTGACAAAAAAAGGGTATTTCACCCAGGATATTGATGAAACCGGCTGGCAGAAAGAGCAGGCATCTGTCTGGGACCCGGCCGCATATATGCAGGTCCTGCCGTATCAGGTCACGGTCCAGATCGAGGGCAGGGATGTCGTTGTGCAGGCCTGGCTTTACACAGTGCAGAGTCTGACCGGTGGATCGATACCTGTCTTTTTCCTTGATACAGACCTTCCGATAAATAGCGCAGCCGACAGAGACATTACGAGCAGCCTCTACGGCGGTGATCAGGCCTACCGCCTAAAGCAGGAGATCGTTCTCGGTATCGGGGGTGTGAGAATACTCTACGAGATGGGGTTAGAGATCAGAAAATACCATATGAATGAGGGGCACGCAAGCCTCCTGACCCTTGAACTGCTGAACCGTTTCAAAAAACCGATTGAGGATGTCTGGGACGAAAAACTGGTCTGGGACAAAAAGAGTGTCAAGGACCTCTGTGTCTTCACAACCCATACCCCGGTGGAGGCAGGGCATGACAAGTTCCCGTACGACCTTGTTGCCAAAGTGATGGGGGAAGTAATCCCGATCTCGACGCTGCAGGATCTGGCAGGCAGGGATTATCTGAATTTGACAATGCTTGCGCTGAACCTCACCCGTTATGTCAATGGGGTCGCCAAAAAGCATGGCCAGGTTTCTCAGAGCATGTTCCCGGGGTATGAGATACACGCGATCACCAACGGTGTACATTCTTTTACCTGGACCTGTGAACCGTATAAAAAAATCTTCGACGAATATCTTCCAGGATGGGCAAACGAGCCTGAACTCTTTGTGCGGGTAGGCCGCATCCCGGATGAAAAACTTTGGGAAGCCCATATGCAGGCCAAGAACCACCTCATCGCGTATATCAGGGAGAAGACCGGGGCTGAATTTTCTCCGGATATTTTCACCATAGGCTTTGCCCGCCGGGCAACCGCCTATAAAAGAGCAGACCTGCTCTTCCGGGACCTGGAAAGACTTGAGCGCATCGGCGCCGGAAAGATCCAGCTGGTCTATGCGGGCAAGGCACACCCTAAAGATGAGGAGGGGAAAAAACTTATCCAGAATATTTTCAAATACAGCGAGCACTTCAGGGACAAGATAAATATCGTCTATCTCAAAAACTATAATATGGACATATCCCTGAAAATCGTGTCCGGCGTAGACATCTGGCTGAACACACCGCTCCGGCCTCTTGAGGCCTCAGGGACCAGCGGGATGAAGGCAACCCATAACGGCGTCATGAACTTCAGCGTGCTCGACGGATGGTGGATAGAAGGACATATCGAAGGGTTCACCGGATGGTCCATAGGCCCCCCGCCTCATGAGCTTGTCCCGGGTGCGGATGCCGATGTCCGGGATTCAGAAGACCTTTATACCAAGCTTGAGCATACGATCCTGCCGTTATACTACAAGGAGCGGCATACCTGGATCAGAATGATGCAGAACGCGATCGGCAAGAATGCCTATTACTTCAACACCCACCGGATGATGCGGCGGTATGTCACCGAGGCATATATCCGTTAACAGCCCCGAACTCGGAATTCATCTCCGTTTATGAGGTTGATATATATGCAAGCTTACTATCAGCCACCCTGTCGCCCTCAGAAACAGCATTCGACATGCAGTAAAGGTCTGCATTATAAAAAAGATGTCATAGTCAGAAAACAGGTGTTGCCGACACCTGGGTTGACTCAGCACTTTCCACGTTAGAATTGACTGCCGTCACCACAAAATTATATAGAACGCCGTTGCTCAGGCCACTAATGACCCAGGGACTTGTTGCTCCGGGGATCCTCAAGCCAGAAGCCTTCAGATTGCCGCTCGTCGTTCCATAGTAAATATTGTATGATGTGGCGCCTGCGGATGCATCCCAGGAAATGGTTGCCTGACCATCCCCGGGCGTTGCGATTACATTGACCGGAACTGACGGCACCTGAATTGACGCCGAAGGTGTTGCTGAGACCTGGGCTGACTCAACACTCTCGTCACCGGAACTGACCGCAGTTACAACAAAAAAGTATGGAGTTCCATTCGTCAGATTCGGGACAGCAGCAGGACTGGTTACCCCGGCTATTTTGGTGCCGGCCTTTGTAACACCAGTTTGTGTGCTGAAGTAAATATTATATGAAGTTGCGCTGGCTGAAGCAGTCCACGTAATGGTAACTGATCCATTACCGGGTGCTGCTGTTACATTGACCGGGGCTGGAGGCGTATGTGATTGTGGTACATTCTCTCCACCCCACTTTCCGCAACCCAGAAACATGACAATGACCCCGAACAGAGCCGCAGATGCAATAAATTTTCTCATAGCTTTTCTTCCTGACATGAGCATCAATCTCTCCTTTGTTTCAGATATGCATCGAACGAATGACCTACTTATATTGCAATCGTACCAATGCTTCAGTCAAGCTGTAATCCCATTTCTCAGGTCGAGCCCTCTGCTTTCGACCGAATCAATGCATTTGCTTCACGCACGGGATCGTGGCCTTCAGCAGGGAGGCGCTGTGGCCGGCCTGGGTGTATGCCTCCCCTTTTGTCATGTCCGCAAGAGAGAACCTCTTCCCTGAAAATTTGGCAAGATACTGGAAAAAAGTTAGAATAGTAAATGAAAAAAATCATTACACTCATCTTTCTGCTTTTTGTATTTATTCCTCTTCCAGTCCATGCAATCAATGTTCAGGAGCATATGCTTGATAACGGGCTGAAGGTGCTGATCCTCGAGGACCACAAGGCCCCTACTGCAACCTTCCAGGTCTGGTACCGGGTCGGCTCGCGGCATGAGAACATCGGCAAGACCGGGTTGAGTCATCTGCTTGAGCATATGATGTTCAAGGGCACGAAGATACACGGACCCAAGACCTTCTCCCAGGCGATACAGCGCGTCGGCGGTATGGACAATGCCTTTACAACAAGCGAGTATACAGGGTATTTTGAGTTCCTTGCCTCTGACAGGCTGGGCCTGCCGATTGAGCTGGAGGCCGACAGGATGCAGAATCTTGTCCTAACCGATGAGTCGGTCCTGTCTGAGCGCGATGTGGTCATGGAAGAGAGACGTATGCGGTACGATGACGACCCGCAGAACCTGCTCTTCCAGGAAATCGTTGCAACCGCCTTCAAGAACCATCCTTACCGCTGGCCGGTCATCGGATGGATGTCAGACCTGAAGACGCTGAACCCGGAGGACCTGAGGCGGCACTATGCAACGTATTATGCGCCGAATAATGCGGTCATTATCGTTGTCGGCGATGTGAAGCCTGTCGAGGTCCTTGCAAAGATCAGGGATGCCTTCGGCAGTATCCCGGCAGGACCCAAGATACAATCGGTGCATATCTCTGAAGACGAGCAGCAGGGCGAGAAGCGGGTCCTGCTCAGGAAAGAGGCTGAACTTCCGGTTGTTATTTCCGTGTATAAGGTCCCGGCAGTACACCAGGAAGACGGCCCGGCGCTCGACGTGCTGAGCAGCATACTCTCCGGCGGCAAGAGCACCAGGATATACAACACCCTTGTCTACGAAAAACAGCTTGCCCTTTCCGCTTGGGCAGGCTACGACGGGATGCGGCGCGACCCGTATCTGTTCTATACAGGGGCAACGGCCGCACGCGGCAAGAACATCGATGACGTTGAAAAGGCACTGCTGGCCGAGATAGAAAAGATCAGCAAAGAGCCTCCGACAGACCAGGAGATAATAAAGGCAAAAAACCAGGTAGAAGCATCCTTCATCATGGAGCAGGACTCATTTTATATGCAGGCGCGGCTCATCGGGTCGTTCGAAATGATCGGCGGATGGAGACTCATCGATACCTACCTGGAGGCGATCCGCAAGGTCACTGCAGGCGATGTCCAGCGCGTGGCCGCAAAATACCTTGTGCCGGAGCGTCGGACAACAGGAGTACTGATACCCCTTCTGGCCCCGGAGGCGAAGAAATAATATGATTAATGGCAATATACTAATGAGATCGAAAATAAAGCGACTTCTCCGTGCACTCTGTCATTCCGGATTATCCGGAATCTTTCTTTGTTTCCAGAAGGGCATGAACGTAATCAACCCACCCCTGCACCCCTCCCAAGAGGGGACTTTCGAGACAATGACAAATTATGGGACTTTGTTTGTAAGCTCCTTTCTGCTGTTCTCCATGTTCATCTGGGCCCCGGCTGCATCTGCCGCGGCCATTGCCGACCGTGAGATTCTCTCCAACGGACTGACACTTCTGCATACTGAAAAAAAGGCGCTGCCGATAATTAAAGTTGTCGTGGCGGTAAAGGCCGGAAGTATTGTGGAGACATCCGGCAAGGCCGGCCTCGCAAACCTTACTGCCGACCTGCTGAACGAAGGCACGACCAGTCGGTCGTCGAAAGAGATTAGCGAGGCGATCGAGTTCGTCGGCGGCTCGCTCCAGACCTCCGGGGGATCAGACTTTATAACCGCCACGCTCTCTGTTCTGAAAAAAGATATGGATCTCGGGTTCAATCTCCTTTCGGACATACTTCTGAACCCTGTCTTCAGCGAAAATGAGGTCAACAGGAGAAAGACGATCATCAAGGGCTCCATACAGCAGCAGCGGGAAGAGCCCGGCATTGTTGCCTCAAAGGCCTTCATGAAGGAACTCTTCGGCGATCATCCCTATGGCTGGCCGACAGAGGGGACCGAGGAGACACTTGATGCCATAACGAGGCAGGACCTTGCCGATTTCCATAGGGAATATTATGCCCCGAACAATGCGATCATGGCGGTCGTCGGCGACATCAGCAAGGATGAACTCAGGGCCATGCTTGACCGTTACTTCGGCAAATGGGAGAAAAAGCAGCTAAAGGCCGGGCAACTGCCTGAACTCAGACTTGCCGCCGGTGCGCGCGTGATAAAGATCCAGAAGGAAATCACCCAGGCGAATATCATCCTCGGGCATCCCGGCATAGCAAGAGAAAACCCCGATTATTATGCGGTCACGGTCATGAATTATATCCTCGGCGGCGGCGGTTTTGCCTCACGTCTGGTCGATAACATAAGGGACAACAAAGGGCTTTCGTACGACGTCCACAGTTCTTTTTCACCACAGAAATACGGCGGCACCTTCAGGGCGGGACTTCAGACCAAGAACCAGACGGCGCAGGTTGCTGTCGACGAGATCCTCAGGGAGATGGAACGTATCAGGACCGTGCCGGTCACCGACCGGGAGCTGGATGATGCCAAGGCATATCTTACCGGCAGCTTTCCGCTGCGGGTTGACTCGAACAGCAAGATTGCAGGATTCCTCATATCGATCGAGTATTATGGACTCGGATTGGATTATATCGACAACTACAAGAAGTACATTGAGAAGGTGACAAAAGAGGAGGTACAGCGCGTGGCACAAAAGTACCTCAATACAAAAGATTATCTCCTGGTGGTTGTGGGCGACCTTAAGAAGACAGATCTGAAATACTAAATTAGACCACCCGCCGGCGGTCCATAATGCAGAGACTCTTCGGAAAAGTCTTCGCATACTGCTTGAGTTCTGTCACCTTCAGTGCAACCTCTTTGGGTTCGCGTATCAGTGTGCGGTCGGTGTTCACAACCGCTATCGATATGGTCATGATCCCGAATATTGCCGGCTTGTCGTTCCGGTCGATTGAGACGATGAACCCCTTCTTCACGTCCTCGGCATCATAGAACTCGACGATCCCCCGGTCAAACTGCTCGATGATGCTGTTGCATATCTCCTGGACCCGGTCAGGGGAACAGATGATCACAAAATCATCACCCCCGATATGGCCAAGGAAATCCTCGGAATTTCCAAGGTCTTTCTTTATCATAAGGAGGACATCCCCGAGCCACTTGATAACATCGCTCCCCCGTGCATAGCCGTACCGGTCGTTGAACCCCTTGAAGTTATCAAGATCGATCAGGCAGAAGGAGAACTTCTGGGTCTCGTTCAGCCTTGTCAGGAGCTCCTTTTCAATGGCAAGGTTGCCCGGAAGCTTTGTCAGCGGATTGGCATCAAGATTCATCTCCTCCAGTTCCTTCAGCCTGGCAGACATCTCCTTGAAAGATATCGCAAGGTCCGCCAGTTCATCCGCCCCCCTGATTTCCGGAAGGTTGTCAAAGTTACCGCTCCGGATCGAGTTCGTAGCGGCCTTCAGGTGTCCGATGGCGGTCGTCAGGTGGTTCGTGATCAGATACGCAAAAAGTATCCCGAAGACAAAGGCAACAATGCTGAGGGTGATCGTAATCATCAGCGCCCGTTCTCCCAGAAAGTTAGACCGGCTGATATGACGGTTCTGCTGGGCCTTGATCTCCAGGTCAGCGTCTTTGATCAGGAGCAGTATCTTATCAAAAGTCGACTTGATGTCGCCGCCCGACAGTGCAACCGCATCGGACATCCGCTCTGCCGTAATAAGCGACACCTCCTCGGTAAAAAGCTGGCTGTAGGTATCATGATGGGTAGTAACCTGATCGAGGACAGGCCTCAAGGCAGGGGTGAGGCTTCTCATATCAGTAACCAGGGCCTTAAACTCCCGGTTCCTGGTCCAGAACTGCTCTGCAGCGTCAGTCTGCTGGAGACCCAGATACCGCTTTTCATAAAGGTCCTGCGCAAGGACGCCGTCATGAAGCTTTGTCAGTTTTTCGCTGATCGCCAGATCGTTATAGATGAGATCATTGGTGATCGTCGTAATCTCTTTCAGACCCCAGATCGCATAAACACCGACGATCAGGTTGAACAGGATCATGACGATATAGCTCAGGAATATCTGTTTTCTTAGGGTTAAGTTCACACTCGTCTTCTTTCACTGCCCTGCTTTTAGATTATCTTATGGCAACAGCCGCTAAAAGGCAAGAGCAAAGCAGCCTCGGGCAGGAATTCTCCTGCGGGCCTGCCCACCGTGGAGGTGCGCGGTCATCAGCCGGAATTCACCACGCCGCTGAATCCGCTTACCTGCTGTTGGCACACCGTTCTTTTGATGCATTGGGTGGATTTGATGGTGGATTGTGGATCAGGAAGTTACACTGCAGGAATCCTTCAGAATATGTTAAAATATGCAGATTTTACTGAGAGGGAAGGTTAAATGCCGCCATGTCCAAAGTACCGATAAATATAGAAGAAGAGATGAAAGTCAGCTACCTTGATTACGCGATGAGCGTTATCATAGGCAGGGCACTCCCTGAAGTAAGGGACGGCCTGAAGCCGGTCCAGAGGAGGATCCTCTATGCCATGTTCCGTGAGGGCCTCCTGCCGAACAAGAAATACTCGAAAAGCGCCGGAGTCGTCGGCGAGGTTCTGAAGAAATACCATCCTCATGGTGACACCGCAGTCTACGATGCCATGGTAAGACTGGCCCAGGACTTTAATATGCGGTATATGCTGGTCGATGGCCAGGGCAATTTCGGTTCGATCGACGGTGACCGCGCCGCTGCTTACCGGTACACCGAGGCACGTCTTGCGAAGATCGCAGAGGAACTCCTGGCAGACATCGACAAGGAAACGGTCGATTTCAGCCCGAACTTCGATGAGACAACAGAAGAACCGAAGGTCCTGCCCTCAAGGATTCCGAACCTGATTATCAATGGTGCAGCCGGTATCGC
>JBARHQ010000218.1:0-2708 GCA_049799315.1 Thermodesulfovibrionales bacterium
AGAAACGGCACATTACCGAGGCGTTGAACGCTACCGGATGGCGGGTAAGCGGCAAGGACGGTGCAGCGGAGATTTTAGGCCTCAATCCAAAGACGCTTGAATCGAAGATGCAAAAACTGGGCATCCAGAGAAATAAGAAAAATGTCTGATATATCAGGAGACTCCTGATATATCAGAAAACAGCCCCTGGCACAGCATCATTTTCTCATTGTAGCTTTCGCTGAAATTTCAATGATTTCAAAGTGTTAGAGAACCATTTCTTTCAACACAGGTCCTGGCACACATTCTGCTTTTCAGTATACTGGCAAACACCAACACATGTTCCCTTTTGATGCGATAGGCGCATCAAAAAAAGAATTATATTTATCGAAAGGAGAGAATAATGATAAGGAAAATGAGAAAGTCGTGTTTATTGATTATAGGTGCTCTTCTGTTAGTTTTAACAGGATATGCAACACAAAGTGAGGCAAGGGTAAGTGTCAATATAGGGGTCAATCTCCCGGCTTACAGTTTTGCTGCTCCACCTGAAGTAGTCGTGATACCGGGAACATATGTTTACATGGTCCCTGACATTGATGTGGATGTTCTGTTTTTTCAAGGTTACTGGTGGCGTCCTTATGAGGGACGCTGGTACAGATCCCGGACCTACAAGGGGTCATGGGACAATGTAGCCCCTGCGAGGGTTCCCCGTGGTTTAAGAGAGCTACCACAGGATTACCGTCAGCGGCTGTCACCCAGACACGAGCGGGTACACCACGGTGACGTTCAAAGGAACTGGAAGAAATGGGAGAAGGAAAGATATTGGGACAGAGATCATCAAGGCAACGATGTGCAATGGACGCCGAACCGGCCAAAAGGTGATTAAGGCCGCGAAGGACGAGATGAACGTAAAGACCGTCATTAACCGGACAAAGGAGGAGCTATGAAAACACCTCTCAGCTTAGTATTGGCCGCTATACTGCTCATCACCTGTTCCGGCTGTATTTGGGAACATGACCGGGGTGGGTATGGTGAGCAGGATCGCGGCAGGTATGGTGACCAGGACCGAAGAGGGGACGATGACCGGGATCGCGGAGGCCATGACCGGGATAGACATGATGACCGCAGGGGCTATGACGATCGTCGTTATTAAGGCGATGACGAACCTGGGTCCGATGCCGGAATCCTGGTAGCCCGGAGGCACCGTGATACTGGCTACATTAAGAATGGTTGTCCAACCCGAAAGGCGGCGTGATCTTTTAGAGACCATGAGGGGGATGCTCGAACCCGCGCGCGTCGAAAGGGGCTGCCTGAGTTACCGTCTCTATGAGGACGTAGAAGACAGGAATGCCTTCGTCCTGCTTGAGGAATGGGAGACACAGAAAGATCTTGAGAGCCACATCCGCACAGACCATCAGCGGCGACTGCTCGTGCTGATGGATCTCCTGAGCGGGCAACCTGAATTCCGGTTCAACACGGTATCACACACGAAGGAAATGAATCTTATAGAAGATGTCCTCAAGACAAATGGACCGGGATGAGATGGTGAAAAATATGCTATCGGGTTCAATGATATTCCTTCCCCGCTGGGGCAAGGAGGTAAAGCTGGTGATAAGGGGGTGTTAATGAAAAAACATTTTTTGAGGACATGTTGCGGCTGTAAAAATAAAAAAATTCAGCAGGAGGTCTAAAAATGCAAGCAATAACAGCAAAGAAAGTGTTCTTGTTCGTAGTTGTCGTATTATCCATGAGTGCGCTGGTCGGGTGTTCCCATATGGAGAAGGCCCCGAATGACAGACCGGGATATTTGTACTATCACAAGCCGTTACCGGAAGCAGCCCGGGCACTGGATGAAGCACGCATGGCGGGCAAAGACAAGGAATGTCCGGCAGAATATAATGCTGCAAAAAATATGGTGGACAAAGCCTATGAGACCTATTTAGCATGCTTTACAAAGGAAGGGATCGATATGGCTCAAAATGCGATCGGCAAAATCAAGGCCCTCTGCCCGCCCAAACCGGTTGCCGAGATGAAACCTGAACCCAAGCCTGAGCCTATAGTCACACCACCAACGCCAGCGCCGACACCGCCTCCGCCTGCTCCCGTTGCCGAGCCCGTGAAGATAACCCTTGAGGACGTCCATTTCGACTTTGACAAGGCGACCCTTACAAATGCCGCAGTGGTTATTCTCAACAGAGACATAAATACTATGAAAGAGAACCCCGGCGTAATGGTCCAGATCGAGGGGCATACCTGCGCGCATGGCTCTGAAGACTATAACATGGCACTGGGCGAAAGAAGAGCACATGCGGTAAAGGAGTACCTCGCAAATCAGGGTATCGCTGCCGGCAGAATGACGACGATCAGCTATGGCGAAACAAGACTTGCAATGCCTGAAATACCGACAGCGCACAACAAAAATTCAACGGAAGCAAAAGCAAACAGACGCATTCACTTTGAAGTCATCGTGAAATAGAAGCGCGGGAGCAAAGGGCTGGAAAGACGTCCCGCATTGATCCGGCCCTTCGGCGCAGGAAGACCTGCAGGGGCGTATTGCAATACGCCCCTGCCATTTACCCCTACTTGCTCGATTCATTGGAAATGGAATTAAACTCGGTTCCGGTAGAATTTTACAGAAAATCAGCATCCAGAGACAAATACCTGTGGAAAGATTTACCGGCATTACTCAGGACGGGTTTATAAAAAGTTCCGGAGGCAAGGCGCGCAAG
>JBARHQ010000219.1:0-3071 GCA_049799315.1 Thermodesulfovibrionales bacterium
CGCAGAAGAAACCGATCTATGTTCTCAAACAGGTGCTCGGCAGGGGGGAAGGTCTCGGTACCGGCAAGTCTGGGGATAATCAGTGAAAGTCAACAAATACGCCCTCTTTGCACTTAAGCTTCTTGTCAGCGCCGGGTCGCTTTATCTCGTTTTCTCGAAGACAGACCTCAATCAGGTTGTCCTCACGATCAGGAAGATAGGTCCGACGGCATTTCTGGCAGCAAGCTTTCTATATATAGCCGGTCTTCTGTGCGCGACCTTCCGCTGGAAACTTCTCCTGCCGGAGAGGTTTACTTTCAGGAGACTCTTTTCTCTCTACATGATCGGATCTTTTTTCAGCAGTTTCCTGCCCGGGGTGATCGGCGGAGACGCGGTCAAGGCATATTACCTGAACAAGGATGCAAAGAAGCTGAGCCTGACCATTGCCTCCATCTTTATGGACCGGTATCTCGGGTATGTTGCCCTCATTTTGCTGGGGATGCTGGGATTGCCGTTTGCCTTTGGTGTGATTGGTGACTCCCCCTACAAATGGGTGATGCCGGTATTTTTCGTGGCATTTGTGATCGGCAGCCTTCTTTTCTTCGGGCTGCAGTTGGGCAGGAGGTTCAATCTTGTCTCTGAGTTTTACGAATATTTTATAACGTTCAAGGACAAAAAGATCGTTGTCCTCAAGGCGGTTCTCATCTCGGTAGTCATACAGGTCATGGGGTTCTCCGCAGTGGCCCTGCTCGCCTCTGCCATGGGCGAGCGCATACCGCTCTCGATCATGTTTGTCTTCCTGCCGATAGTCATTACCGTAACGACACTCCCGATATCGATCTCCGGGATTGGGCTGAGAGAAGGGACCTTTGTCCTGCTCTTTGGTCTTATAGGCGTCAGGCCTGAGGCTGCCACCTCGCTTTCCCTTGCATGGTTTTTTTCAAGTTTTGTCGGGAGTCTTCCCGGCCTCGCTTTTTATATCCGCCATTCGAACAAGCCGGAAGTTAAAAACTCATAGTTGTGGATGTGCCTGTATGAGCCCTGTCCCTGACCTCGAAGATTCCGACAAAAGATATATCTGGCATCCTTTTACCCAGATGAAAGAATGGGCGGAGGGTACCCCGGTCATTATCGCAGAGGGTGAGGGCTGTTTTCTGACGGATATCAACGGCAGGCGGTACCTCGATGGGGTCTCGTCTCTCTGGGTGAATATTCACGGCCATTGCAAAAAGGAGATCAATGACGCGATCAAGGCCCAGCTCGACAAAATAGCCCACTCGACGCTTCTTGGTCTGAGCAATGTCCCTGCGATCCAGCTGGCTGAAAGACTGGTGAGACTGATTAACAGTTTCGGGTCCTCCCCTGCCAGTCCCTCGTCCCTGATTCCCGGTCCCCATCTTTCCCGTGTTTTCTATTCTGATAACGGGTCGACTGCAGTCGAGGTAGCGCTGAAAATGGCCTTTCAGTACTGGAGACAGAAGGGCACCGCAGGGAAGAACTCTTTCCTCTCGCTGAACAATGCGTATCACGGAGACACCATCGGTGCGGTGAGCGTCGGTGGTGTTGATATATTCCATAGTGTCTTCGGCCCGCTTTTGTTTAAGACATTCCGAGCCCCTTCACCTAACTGCTATCGGTGCGAGCTGGGCAGATCGCATCCAGAATGCGGACTTGCCTGTCTTCAGGCCATGGAGGAACTGCTGAGCAGCCATCATCAGGAGATTGCCGCGATCATTATCGAGCCTCTGGTCCAGGCTGCAGGTGGCATGATCGTCTCGCCGCCGGGATACCTCAGGGGCGTCAGGGAGTTGGCCTCAGAATATAACGTGCTCCTGATCGCTGATGAGGTGGCAACCGGGTTTGGCAGGACAGGCGCGATGTTCGCCTGCGAGCATGAATCCGTGGTCCCTGACATTATCTGTATATCAAAGGGGCTGACCGGCGGATATCTTCCCCTGGCTGCGACCGTTGCCTCTGAAGAGGTTTATTCAGCATTTCTTGGGGATTTTCGGGACCTCAAGACCTTTTTCCACGGCCATTCGTATACAGGGAATCCCCTCGGGTGTGCCGCAGCCCTTGCCTGCCTTGATGTCTTTGAACGCGAAAAGGTGATCGAGACTTTGGCCCCAAAGATAGAACTGCTCGGGGAGGGACTCAATACCATAGCCGGGCTGGATCATGTCGGCAATGTCAGATACCGGGGCCTGATGGCAGGGATTGAACTGGTCAGGGACAAAGAGACGAAAGAGCCATATGCCTGGGAGGAAAAGATGGGGTGGCAGGTTGCCCTGAAGGCGCGCGAAAAGGGAGTGCTCATCCGTCCCCTGGGGAATGTCATCGTCCTGATGCCGCCGCTGAGCATCAACCAGGAGGATCTTGCCTGGATGCTCGTGGTTATCAGGGAATCGATTGTGGAGGTAACATGAGTAAACGCATGATCGCACTGCTGGTTGTGATCTTTGCAGGTCCTCTGTTTTTTTATCTGCTCTGGCCATCAGACGAAAGCCGGATACGGAAGCTCTTCAGAGAAGGGGCGGCCGCCATTCAGGCGAAGAAGGTCGAT
Organism: Thermodesulfovibrionales bacterium; assembly: GCA_049799315.1. Classification (GTDB taxonomy): domain Bacteria; phylum Nitrospirota; class Thermodesulfovibrionia; order Thermodesulfovibrionales; family UBA6898; genus PALSA-1316. Next base: position 2,543 of record JBARHQ010000219.1, read on the forward strand.
GAGGTCATGGCGAAGGTCTCTTTCAACTATACCGATGAGCATGGCATGTCGTATCTTTTTTTGAAGGAAGGGACCACGCGGTTGTTCACACAGATGGACGTTATCCAGGTCGACTATGCAGTTAAGTCGATCGCGATAAAGGACGATAGGGCGACGTTTGATATAGAGGTGAGGGTCATTGCAGGGCACGGGCAGGAGAAGGGATATATAGCCGGTGACGCTGCGAGGCCCCTGACGATGAAATTTCACCTCGAAAAAGAACGGTCGAAATGGCTGGTCGTGAAGACTGAAGGCCTGCCTGTCTGGTATTAAGAGCGCATTTCTGTTTCCCTGCTAATCTGTTTTATTTCTCATCTTTTCTTAGATTGATTTCACGCAGTTCTATTTCTTCTGCAGGTCCGTCACGTTCTGATCGGACATTTGTAGAGGAAATCTCACCGGTTGTTATTGTAACCCCTACACAGACATTCCGAGAAGCCTATTGCTTTGGTGTCTATTATGAAGTAATCTTCATCTAATGGCATTAGTT
>JBARHQ010000220.1:0-17725 GCA_049799315.1 Thermodesulfovibrionales bacterium
CGGAGCAGACCGTGGAGGAATTTTCGCCAAGCGTATGCGCGGGATAAATTATATCTATGGGTTCTTTGGGTTACCTTGCTTGGCCAGCAAGAAAGGTAAGCGGATGAGATGACTAACAGGTGAAAGGGTCTGCGAAATCAGATGCTGCATCTACTGGTCTGGCGCCTTAAGAAGCCGCTGGCATGTGCTCTCAAGAGTCCCCAGCTTATTCGTAATGATGTCCCAAAGCAGCAGGTTGTTCACTCCAAAGTATTCATGGGTCAGAATATTCCGCATAGCTATGATTTTCGACCATTCGACTTCCGCAGAAGCAGCTTTAATATCATCCGGCAGTTTTCTGGATGCTTCCCCAATGATCTCGAGGTTGCGGATTACAGCATCGACTGTTTTTGAATCACTGATGAACCTTTCACGATCCAGACCGTGCACATATTCCCGGACGCGACTGATTGCAGACAAAATGTCATCAAGATAGAGCCGGAAATCTCTATGCATAGATCAGATCACGATCAATATACGGCTTAAGTCTCGGCTTGATCGTATCTGCAAGGACAAGGTCAACATCAGCGTCGAAGAGTTCTTCAAGATAGAATTTTAGATCCATGTAGTGGTCGAAAGTCGGTTCCGTCATTTCCACGACTATATCCACGTCACTCCCAGGCTCTGCCGCGTTATGTGCATATGATCCAAACAGGCCGATGCGGCGGGCAGTGAATCTGTTTTCTATCTCTGCCTTATGGGCGCGTATGCTTTCAATAATATCTTCTCTTGTCTTCATCAGAGTCCTTACCTTTATGCTCCTAGTATAGCAAATATCCACATAACCGCCACCAGGCCTTTCGGCGTCTTTCTGCGGGGTTAAGCGGGGTTGGAGAAGGGTCTATCATCCCTGTTTATCACATCATCACTTGCCGCTCATTATACCCTTTTACCCCCTCTTTTTCTCTCTGGCAGGTTGTTGAAAAACTATTTTCGTCCGGTTTATTCGTCATTCCCGTGTAGACGGGAATCCACTGCTTTCAGGGACTTTTGGATATCCGCCTTCGCGAGTATGACAATAGAAAGAGACATGTGGTGTCTTTTCAACAGCCTGCTAGACTCTTGCGCCCTCTTTTTAGGCCCAGCTCAGACATAAGTACTGTCACCCCTATCCCGATACTCTTTAATAACCGGCCAGGCCATCCTTTCCTCAATGGCTATTGGCAAACCGCCTGGTAGATCAGCTCCTCATCAGAGCCATTGGCGATGTTGAACCACTTTTGACCTTCGGAATCTTTGTCCTCGATCAGCCTTGCCTCGTTTTTCCCGCATCGCATCTCATATTGATATTCCCCGGCACCGAGCCTGGCGCGGAAAGAAACTACCTTGTCTTCTAACCGCTTCACGCTCGCTGCGTCATAGTACGATGTAACTCCATAGGTGTTTTGACGGATCAGGCGCCAGTCGGCAGCCCAGGCGGCATCCTCCGGCAAAAGGAACAGGGCAGCGCTTATCAGCAATACAATTGTACTGAGCAGGGCAGCGACAGGTTTTTTCATGGTTTCACCTTTCTCTTTTCTCCTCCCGATGCAAAGCCTTCGGGCCTGTACATTGTTAATTAAAGGAACACATCCTCTTCCCGGTTCTTTAGGATTAATTACATGATACACCTTTTACTCTCTCCGCGAAATCAGATTCTTCTCCTTTTTCTCTCCATCCTGCCTTTGGCATTCTTATCCCCTTTGAAACTTTTAGGCAAGCGCTCAAGGCCGAGGGTTTCAAAAGCCGCAACCACAGGGCTTCCCTCTTGACATCCTTACATGATTTTAGCAAGAATGAAGCTAAGACAAGCAGGCAGCCACGATTACTGATTAAGGGTGAAATGTTCATGAGCAATAAGATTTGTAGCCGCAAACGTCCTATTAATCTGAAGAGCTTTCAATTTTTCATTGCCGCGGCAATCGCGCTGTTGCTCCTCCCCTCAGTCAGCGTTGGAGTGCCCGTCACCTGCACCAGCACCGCAGTCCCCTTTCCGAATCCTTTGACAATTGTGGATACGCATACCGGCACATTCGATCGGGGGTCCAGCGGGTCGAGCTTCGGGATTACGGTTTCAAATAACAGCGGAGCAGAAACTGAATCGTCTGATTACATTACCTTGTGTGGAGCTGCCATAACCCTTGGTACCAACAGTGTAACGGTCGTGAATACATTGCCGGCAGGCCTTTCTGCTGTATCGATGGCCGGCACCGGATGGTCATGTGACCTTCCAACTCTGACCTGCATCAGGACTGGCGGACTGCCGGAAGGCGGCAGCTATCCCCCTATAACAATGACTGTGGATGTTGCAGCGGATGCTCCCCTCACAATGTCGAACACCGCAGCTCTGACAGGAACTTTTGTAAGTCATTCCATTGCGAACATTGTCGACGGTGTCGGTAATATTATCGCCATAAACGATAATGTCAACACAAGCACCTGGAATCCTGCAAATGCCCTCGATACCGCATGTATCGAGCATATAGTAAGGATGGGAGCGCTCGACTACTTTGATTCTCTCGCTCTGGCTTACACCGCTCTGGTTGCTGACACCCCAGCGGATTTATACCTGCACCAGACAACCTATGCTGCAGCGTCGTTGAACACTGCTACTGTTCTATCCCTCAATGGCGGGCGTGTCTGTGACTTCAGCACGGTCGGTGGTTATAGCAATATCATGGGAACTCTCGAAGTCATAACCGGGACATTGATACCTGACCGAATAATTATTCTGTAAAAGCATTTTCTTTATTCAGAGAGCCCCCGGGAAGGGTCCTCTCCTTCCAAAACATATATAATAGAAACAGGACGATACGTGGTACCCCTGCCGACAGTTGGTATTTAAGCACAAAAGTTTGATTGTTGAAACTTCATTACGCGGAGGCCGGTTTTCTTATGGCAGAAGAAATTGTCTGGGGGAAAAGCCTTGGAAGCGCCCTGGAACAGGCACGAAAAGAAAATAAACTCGTGCTTGCTGCTTTTTTCAGTCAGGGCTGCGAGCCATGCATTAAAATGAACAAATGCACGTTGATTGCCGACAGTGTCCGGGAATATATAAACAAATATTTTGTCGCGGTTAAATACGAATCAGGCCTGGATTCCGGGCAGTTCATGCGGTTCGATATAACGGCAAAGCCGGCGATGCTCGTGCTTGATTCTGCCGGCAATGAGATATTCAGAAAGATAGGCTACTTTGAGCCGGGCATATTTATCGAAAAGCTCGAAAAGGCCAGGAAAAAAGCTGCCCACAAAGCTTCTACCCGGGCAGCAGTAACGTGAGCGATGAAATTACCGGACCGAATGAATTACATCGAAGCAAGAGAGGCAGGTGAGCCGGACGTACTGCGCTTAGTCACCGGCCCTGTGCCCCAGCCGCAGCCTGACGATGTGTTGATCCGCGTGCTCGTAGCAGGGGTGAACCGTCCCGACGTGTTGCAGCGCAAGGGCCTCTACCCTCCACCACCCAACGCAAGTCCTATCCTCGGGCTTGAAGTGGCTGGTGAGGTGGTGGCCGTGGGCCGGGAAGTTACGGAGTTCATGCCGGGTGACAGGGTGTGTGCCTTGACCAACGGAGGCGGTTACGCTGAGTATTGTCTGGCGCCTGCGTTGCAATGCCTGGCCTGGCCTGAATACTACAACGCCATCCGGGCGGCAGCGCTGCCTGAGACTTACTTCACCGTATGGGCAAACCTTTTTGAGATCGGTCGTCTCGTTCCTGGTGAGTCGGTGCTTGTACACGGCGGCACCAGCGGCATCGGCGTCACTGCCATCCAGCTGGCCTGCGAATTCGGCTGCCGCGTATATGCCACCGCAGGAAGTCAGGAGAAATGCACTGCTTGTCTTAAGCTGGGTGCGGCGGCTGCCATAAATTACCGCGAGGCCGATTTTGCAGAGCGTATCCGCGAGTTCACCGACGGTAAGGGCGTGAGCGTGGTACTTGATATAGTCGGTGCGCCCTACACGGCGCGTAATCTGAGTTGTCTGGCGATGGACGGGAGGCTGATCCAGATAGCCGTCATGCAGGGATCGATGGTTGAAAACCTCGACCTTATGTCCCTTATGATGCGCCGGCTGACAATTACCGGCTCGACCATGCGGCCCCGCACCACACCAGAGAAGGGTCTGATCGCCAGGGCGCTGCGTGAGAAGGTCTGGCCCGTGTTGGATGCCGGGCGCTGCGGTCCGGTGATCCACCAGGTCTTTCCGCTGACTGGTGCTGCTGACGCGCACCGGTTGATGGAGAGCAGCACTCATATTGGCAAGATCATGCTTAGGGTCGCCGACTGAACGTTGCCACCGGGATATGACCCGTAATATGACAACGGCTGGTTCCCGGCAACAAATCCAACGCACTGCCTGACTGGACAAATCCCTTCTTCACTCCCATAATAAATCAAATCACAGATTGATAGAGGGAGTATCAGGTGAGTGCTAATAATTGTCCATTTTGCGCTATTCCGGCGGATGATATCCTTGATGAGAACGGGTATGCTCTGGCCGTCAGGGACGGATCTCCTGTCAGTGAGGGCCATACTCTGATTATCACCAAACGGCATGTCGATGATTTTTTTGACCTCTCGACCGAGGAACGGATTAATACGCTCACGCTTCTTGAAAAAATGAAGAACGAAATAGACGGTCAGCTGCATCCGGACGGGTACAACATAGGAATGAACATCGGGGAGGCAGCTGGTCAGAAAATTCTTCATGTGCATATACATCTGATTCCGAGAATGAAAGATCAGACGGTAAACGGGGAGCGGTTTGTTAAAGGTGTCATCAGGCATAAGATGAGCTATTAATAAGACAAGGGCAGCGGGGTTAACGCCAGATAGCAGTTTTCACTTGAAATAACTTCTCTATTCACCTATATTGATAATTAAGAGCAGCTGTAACTGAAAAGAAATAAATGCGGCACGCTCTAATACGCCATATTTCGCGGACAACAGAGCACCTATATAACTATCTGCAGAGAAACCCGTCAACAATAGGAGGACGTTATGGATAAGATCCTGAGAATCGATGTGGGAGCCGAAGGCGGCCCCAGGGCTACGGCAGTACCGGCCGGAGAATACGCGGGTCTTGGAGGCAGGGCCCTGACCTCGGCAATAGTTTCCAAAGAAGTCCCGCCTTTATGCCATCCCCTGGGGGAGGAGAATAAACTGGTCATTGCTCCCGGCCTCCTGAGCGGAACCGCCGGTGCCCAGTCGGGCCGGATCTCCGTAGGCGGCAAGAGCCCGCTCACGGGAGGTATCAAGGAAGCGAACTCAGGCGGCCAGCCTTCCCAGGTCCTGGCAAAGCTCGGCTACAACGCCATCGTACTCGAAGGAAAACCGGCGAGCGATGACCTTTACAAGGTATTCATTGATAAGGACGGGGTCAAGATCACAAAGGACAACAGCCTCAGGATGCTTCCCAACTATGACCTGGTCGAGAAGATGAAAAAGGAATATGGCGATAAAATATGCTGCATCTCGATAGGACCCGCAGGCGAGATGAAGATGGCGTCCGCGACCGTCGCATTCACCGATATGGAGCTTCGGCCGACGCGCCATGCCGGCCGCGGAGGCCTGGGTGCGGTCATGGGCTCCAAGAACATCAAGGTCATCGTCCTCGATTCCACCGGCATGCCGGTGCGGCCCCCGAAGGACCCGCAGAAGTTTCAGGACGCGAACAAACGCTTTGTCGAAGGCCTGAAAAAGCACCCGGTCACCGGCCAGGGTCTTCCGGCTTTCGGTACGAACGTTCTGACGAACATCCTGAACGAAGTGGGAGGCTATCCCACCTATAATTTCAAGCAGGGACGCTTCGACGGCGCTGCAAAGATCAGCGGCGAAACAATGGCGGAAACCGAGACGAAGCGTGGCGGTATGGCAACGCACGGCTGCCATCGCGGCTGCGTTATCCAGTGCTCCGGCACCTATAATGACAAGGACGGGCACTTTCTTACGAAGCAGCCGGAATATGAAACGGTCTGGGCCCATGGTGGAAACTGCGGGATCAGCGATATGGACAAGATCGCCATGATGGACTTTCTGGATGACAACTACGGTATCGATACGATCGAGCTGGGCGCAACAATCGCTGTTGCGATGGATGCGGGCCTCGCTCAATTCGGCGATGCAGATGCCGCGATCCAGATGATCCATGAAGTCGGGAAAGGCACTCACCTCGGCCGCATACTCGGCAGCGGGGCCGCCGTTACCGGCAAGGTATTCGGCGTCGAACGGGTCCCTGTCGTAAAGGGCCAGGCCATGCCTGCCTACGATCCACGGGCTGTCCAGGGTATCGGCGTCACATATGCAACGAGCCCGATGGGTGCAGACCATACCGCAGGATACGCGGTTGCCCAGAACGTCCTGAAGGTGGGCGGCGATGTTAACGCGCTCAGGCCGGAGGGGCAGGTTGAACTTTCGAGGAACCTCCAGATAGCGACCGCTGCGATCGACTCTACCGGCATGTGCCTCTTTATCGCCTTTGCGGTGCTCGATCAGCCGGAGACTTTCCAGGCATTTCTTGATATGCTCAACGCCTTCTACGGATTGGAGCTTACCGGAGACGGTGTGACCGAACTCGGGAAAAAAGTCCTCACGATGGAGCGGGATTTCAATGCCAAGGCCGGCTTCACCCCTCAGCATGACAGGCTCCCGAGCTATTTCAAGACCGAAAAGTTTGCTCCTCATAATGTCACTTTCGATGTCAAGGACGAAGATCTGGACAAGGTCTTCAACTGGTAAACTGGACCGTACTTTTTAAAAAAAGGAGAGACGCAGGTCTCTCCTTTTTTTGTTACACTCCAAGGTAGTATGCTGGTGAATAACTGATACACTGAGAGGGGAAAAAGGTTGTATGGACCTGACCAATAGTTGTTTTGAAGGAACCGAATCGTGTCCCCATCTGGCGTTTGTCGTTGACCGGTCGCTCATCCCGCACTTTTTTCTTTTGCTCCAGCAGGGAGTAACTATCAGGTCACGCGTCGGCTGCAGCATAGGAGCGCTCCTCAGGGAGGAAATAGGGGCAACTGCAGGGACAATCGAAAAGATACAGTCCATCATCCTTGACGGTAGTGCGGTCGATGACATCGAATCAGCAGTGGTAAAAGACGGCTCAATCCTTGCCCTCTCCGCTGCCATGCCCGGACTCGTAGGCGCTACACTCAGAAGGGGAGGAGCATACTCCTCGTTTCGTAACGCCATCACCTATCATGAAACAGGTGAAAAATGTTCCCCCGGCGAGGGCTTTGTGCAGATAAAACTTTTCAACCTCCTCATGGCTGAGTTAGGCCCTGCACTTTTGCAAAAGGGCGTTATCCTCAGTCCTGCCAATTTTCTCAGCTTGGCGGCCGGGCAGCCTCCGGATTTCTGGCAGGGATGCAGGCAAATCACCCTCGACAGCAGGCCGGTCGATGGCCGGGAGTTGCTGGATACTGCAGTGCTGTCAGGCAAAGACCGGGTTTTTCTTTCGGTATCTGCAGCTTAGGCGAAAGCCCCACACCGGATGCTAACCGCCGGCTATGGGAGGGAAGAAGGCGAGTTCATCACCGTCCTTCAATTGGTGCTTTGCTGGTCTGTGTTCCCCGTTAACAATTCTGAGCAGGGCGATCCTGGGAATATCCAGGGAGTTTAGAGCATCATCAACGGTGGCATTGTCCGGCAATTCAATCACCTGCTCATCAGGTCCGAATTTACGCAATGATGCAAAAAGCTTAATCTTCACTTTCATGGAGTATTATATCAGACCTGGCGGGGCGAGTTGAGTTCAATGACCGGGTCCCGTTGCACGGGAACCCGGCATATGATCCTGGCAACGCAGCTGGATTTAACATGATCTGCGTCATACCAGCCTGCGACAGGAATGATAGAATATATTCATGACTGCCAAAGAATATCCCTCCCGGCTTTTTGTCGAGGTAACGACCAGATGCAACCTCAAATGCGACATGTGCGTGAAGCAGAACGGAATTGGCGGAATCCCCGAGGGCAGCATGTCGCCGGATACATTCGAAGCCTTGACCCCGGCTTTTCCGCATCTCGATGCCCTCGTGCTGAACGGCATAGGGGAGCCCCTGCTCCATCCGCAATTAGAATCATTCATCGCAAGAGCAAAATCTCTGCTTCCGAAACATGCCTGGGTAGGGTTCCAGTCAAACGGCATGGCGCTGAACGATCAGCGGGCCGCGTCCCTCGTTGACTCAGGACTCAACCGCATCTGCCTGTCACTTGATGCGGTTTCGGATGACAGTTTCCGGGCAATCCGGAGCGGTGGAGAGATGCAGGGAATTGTGGCAGCATTTTCGAGTCTTAACAAGGCCAAAGGACAGCGAAGAGGAAGCGACCTAAGGATCGGGATTGAGTTTGTGCTGATGCGCAGTAACCTCGCCGGGCTGGCCGAAACAGTTCGCTGGGCCGGGAGGGCAGGTGCCGACTTTGCTATCGTCACACAGCTTCTCCCGTACCATAACGAACTCATTGAGCAGGCTGCCTACGACACCAACACCGCTGGCGCCATAGCCATTTACCAACATTGGAAGGCAAAGGCAATGAATGAGGGCGTGGACATAAGGCGGTATTTCGATATCTTTATGAAATTCGCAAAAACAAGGGAGGAAGAACGGATTGTCAACTACGTCGGGCAGATGAGAAACGACGCGAATACCCGGGGGATAACCCTACACTTGGAAAGGCTGCTGCAGCGAGACGAAGAGTGGTTTGATTACGCCGGCAAAATATTCGATGAAGCACGCCAGGTCGCCCAGGAAGAGGGGCTTGAACTGATGCTGCCGGGCATGGCACCGCGAAATACCAGGCGTTGCGAGTTTGTCGAAGGGAACAGCACATTCGTCTCCTGGGATGGAGATGTTCATCCCTGCTATTTTCTCTGGCACCGCTACTCCTGCTATGTCGGCGGTATCGAAAAGCGGGTCAAACCGTGGGCTTTTGGCAACCTGCATGACCGGAACATCATCGATGTCTGGACTGATGCAGAGTATCGTTTGTTCAGAGAACGCGTGCTCAGGTACAAATTCCCCTTCTGCTTTGACTGCAGCTTTGCACTCTGCGACTATGTCGCTGAAGCTGATTTTGAGCAGGACTGTTATATAGAACGTGTCCCCTGCGGGGCCTGTCTCTGGTGCACTGGGTTATTTCAGTGCCTCCAGTAAAGGGCCGGCGCTGACCCCATTTCAAAAATTCCGACCAGTTGCAGACGGTATCCATCGCAGACATATAGCCCTTCCCGCCGGTTCCCCTCCGATGCATGATATAATCATGAAATAAAGGCGTTCTGACATTCGACAGGAGGAGATGAATATGCCGGACACATCAAACGGAAGAGCAGCGACCACGGACAGAGAACCCTGCCTCGATATTTCACTTCAGTCCACAGGTTCGACTATTGGGGGAACCGGCGGAAGGGAAATCCAGTTCGCCAGGGCTATTCTGAAGATTCGGAATGTCTGCGATGCGGAGGTCGTAAACGTTGTGCCTCATGCCACGCTCGGGCAGGAGGGGGGAACAGTCCAGGATGTTTCCGATTCCTTTTCACGATCGGCCCCTTTATCAATCCCCCCCGGCGGAGCTGCCGAATGGGATGTATACGACCTCCTGCTTCCCGTTCACCCCGGGACCGCCAGCAAGATCCATATGTTCGGATACCGTGCAGCACTGAACTGGAGATTCGATCTTACCGTGTGGGCTGAATACCTCACTCCGGTCTCTTCCTTGCCTGCGCAGACATCCGCCTCGCGATGGGCATTACGATGGAGCGTTGCAGATCCTTCTGGCGGAGAAATAGGACTTGCCATTGAAAAGGTTAAGGACTGAGGGCTTCCCTTTCGGTCTGCTGTCTCGAACCCGGGAGGCCGGGTGCTCTGAAGCCATAGACTATGTGCCGCGGCACCCAGCAGGGATGACGGAGTTCGGCGGCCCCATCCATTCGGAGATAAGGCTATCAGGCAAGACTTGTATGTTACTCACCGGCGATGTGGTTGCAACATGCTCACCCGATTGCCTTCCGTGTCGAAAAACGAGACATAGAGGCCAATCCCGGGTATCTCCATCGGTTCGCCAAGAACTTTTCCACCCGCATCCAAGACTCCCTTCATCGCTTTCCTGATATCATCAACGGCAATAACCACAGATGGATATTGAGCCGGCCAGTCGGGTTTCCTGGGATAAAAACCGCCGTTAATAGTGCCCGGTGTCTTCACCATCCTGTTGTCATCAGTTTCTGTCGTAGCTGCTGTAACGTAATCGCCCATATCTTTGCCCAGCTTCTGCATCTGCCATCCAAAAGCCTGTGTGTAAAACTCCACGAGACGTTCGCGGTTTTCATACGGCATTTCAAAGTGGACCACAGGGTTCATTTTACTCATATTACTTTCCTCCTTATTCGGCAATAGTTCTATTCACTGATTTTCCAGGCAGGATTCCATGCTATTTCCCACAGGTGGCCATCCGGGTCCTGGAAATATCCGGCATAACCGCCCCAGAAAGTCTTTTGCGCCGGTTTTATGATCCTGGCTCCGGCCTTTTTCGCCTGGGCCATTGTCTCATCAACTTCTTTATTGCTGTTCACATTGTGCCCTAAGGTGAATTCTGTAGCGCTCGGCTTTTGCAATGGAAGTTCAGAATCATGAGCAATACTCTTTCTTGGCCAGAGTGCAAGCTTAACGCCATTTTGCAAATCAAAAAAGACCACGGCTCCAAATTCAAATTCTTCACCGATAATACCATCCGTTTTTAGTCCTAGTCCGTCGCGATAAAACTTAAGCGACTTCTCCAAATCGTCCACGCCGATTGTTATTAGTGTGATACGTGGTTTCATATATTATTCCCCGTTTTTGAGCCGTTTGCGGCGAGCAAGTTCGGCCTTGGTGGGGACTTCAAGCGCAAAGGACCCTATTATGACTTCCCCTGCGCGAACATACTTGGCAACGATGACGCCACTTGGTGAAATCTTGCTGTCAAGCAGTTTAAATCCAACCGGAATTGTGCCTCCCGCAAACAGGCGCTTACCCATACCAAGAGTGATAGGGAATATTTTAAGCCAAAGCTCGTCAACCAAGTCCTGCTTTAAAAGTGTTTGAATAAGACCACCGCTGCCATGAACCTGTATTTCAGGCCCATCGTGCTCCTTTAGTTTTCTAACTTCCTTCGCGACATCTCCCTTTATGAGTTCGGAATTGCTCCAGTCAAGTTTTATCAGCGTCTTTGAGGCCACATATTTTTTTGCGTTATTAATTCCGGCTGCAATGGGATCTTCATCGGTCTTCACGTACGGCCAGTGCGCCGCGAATATCTCATACGTCTTTCTGCCAAGCAATAGATCGAAGGGTTTATTCATCTGCTTGATCATCACTTCGCCAAGGAAGTCATCAAAGTAACCGGCAACCCAGCCGCCGTATTTAAAACTACCGGTGGGATCTTCTTCAGGCCCGCCCGGAGCCTGCATCACACCGTCAAGGGTTATAAAAGACAGAATAACGAGTTTTCTCATGCTAGCCCTCCTTGTAAGCCCGTTGATCAGATTCTACTCCTGAAAAGACGGAAAGTCATGTCAGCGAATATCTTTTTATTTTGTGAGATTCTTCCTACTCTGATTGAAACGTGCTGTGGCGGGAAATCTCGTTGCTGATAACTGGTCACTACAGGCAATTTTTTTTCCTGTAAGTATTATATTGTCAAAACGGGGCGAGTGTAAGGTATGAGGAGACCCCAGCTATACAAAAACTCTGAAGCCGGGCAAGGTGATACGCTTCTTAATGACAAGCAACAGCTTGATATTAAAGGGAGATTCTGGTGGAGCTGATCGGGATCGAACCGACGACCTCTTGAATGCCATTCAAGCGCTCTCCCAACTGAGCTACAGCCCCACGGGAGGTAATAAAATAACACATTGGGTTATGTGATGACAAGATTGAGGGTTGATTCGGGGCTGACTCAGGGCTGATTCAAGGCAGCAACCGTCACAGCAGCGGCATCCCGGATATGACGGAGATCTCCCATGTGTCCTTCTGGCGGTTCTTTTCCCTGACCTTTACCCTTGCATTTTTGTATGTTACACTCTGGCCCTTTCTCAGGCCGGTGAGTGCCATGGTATCCTGAGTGGCCTCAAGGGTTACCGTCCTGATAACAACCATATAGGATGGACTTCCCATATAGACCTGCGTGTTCATTGATTCCCCCCTGATCTCCCCTATTTCGAGTGACCGGATGGCCAGATGTCTTTCAGCCAGATATCTGGCCATGACATCTCTCACTCTATCCTCCGATGGCGTTTCCCGGCAGCCGGTAACAAGCAACAGCAGAAGAAAACTGAATATCAGGGCAGAATATTTCATTAACATAGACCTCTTTTGCCAATAAGTTATTCACACAGTGCCAGGACTGTGCTTCCATATTTAACAATAGTATAGCGGCGACCCACGGATCTGTGAAGCTTTTTAATGTTGCCCGGAATCAGAACTCAGCTCAGAACGCATCTATGATATGTTCGATCTTATTTTGACCATCCTCAATGTTGATGCTGAGGACATCGAACCGGACCGGGATCTCCCTCTTTTTCTGCTTCATATAAAAGAGCGCGACCTTCCGTATCTTGTCCTGCTTTCGGGGAGTGACCGCCTCAAACGGATAACCGTAGGCAGAACCGGACCGGGATTTGACTTCAACAAATACCGTCGTGCCTTTCTCCATCGCAATAATATCGACCTCGCCGAAGACTGTCTTATAGTTGGTCGCCAGGATCCTGTAGCCTGCCTGCCGGAGGAAGACAACAGCTGCGGCTTCCCCCTGTTTGCCTATTATATTCATCCAGCCACCACCGGCCAGGGCCCTTCAAGCCTTGCCAGAAGCTTCGGTATCCCCTCGATATCCCTGATATCCTTCTGGCAGAGCATCTTGAGCATCCCCCGCACCATGCTGAAATCCTCAATATGGCCTCTGAGGTTATCAGAAAGTGAACTGTGAAGCATCTCTCCTTTTTCGTCCCAGTCGGTCAGCAGGACAACACGCGGGAATTTCTCCGCAACCTCCTCGCAGAAATCATAGATCGTTGCGCCCCGGTGGAGTGTTATGATTTCTCCGGTCAACCCCAGTTTTTTCAGGGCGCTGACATCTTTTTTCCCCTCAACAATCACCGGTATGGTTTTATTGATCTCGGCAAGCGCCTCAAGAACCTCCCTGAGCCGTTCAGCCCTTTCAATATCATCGCCAGAGGGCATCTTTCTATCGGTATTCAGCATAGCGTGAAGATCAGTATGGAAACTCTGCACAATTCTTAATGTTTATGTTGAATAATAAAACAAAACCCATTGTAATATCTAGGAAAGCCTTTTGTTCCCGGCCACTTGATTTGTTGACAATACTTGTAATTTCATATATTTTATTCCTATGGCGGTTAAACTAGGGCAAATATTGATTGCTTCCAGCATCATCTCTGAAGAACAGCTCAAGCAGGCGTTAAACACCCAAAGAAAAGAGGGGGGCAGGCTCGGGACCAACCTTGTAAAACTGGGGTTTCTGACTGAGGATAAACTTGTCTCTTTTCTGAGCAAACAGTATGGCGTCCCCTCGATAAGTCTCGCAGATTACAAGATCGACCCCGGGGTGCTGAAGCTTATCCCTGCTGAAATGGCAAAAAAATATCTCATTATGCCCATCGCAAGGGTCGGTGCGACACTTACTGTTGCCATGGCCGACCCCTCGAATGTCTTTGCTATCGACGATGTAAAATTCATGACCGGCTATAATGTAGAGGTCGTGGTCTCGAGCGAATCCGCGATCATCGACTCCATCAGCAACTACTACCTCGGCAGGGGCGACGGCATGCTGACAACGTCGTCATCGACCGTTGCAGCAACAACGGCGTCCATGCAGATACAGGCAAAGGACTATACGCTGTCGGACGAGGATATGACCAGCGGGTTCGAAGGCGGCTCCTTTGACGATGGCCCGAGCGTTAATGTTGATGACTTCGACAAGATTGTCGGAAGTGCGCTTGACAATGTCGACATCCTTGAGGAAAAAGAAGACTCCGAGCTTGTCAGGGAAGTAGAAGCGCCTATCGTCAAACTGGTCAACGGCATATTCGTCAACGCGATCAAGCAGGGTGCCAGCGACATACATATCGAACCCTACGAACAGTCCCTCAGGGTCAGGTACCGCGTGGACGGGGTTATGTATACGGTCATGAACCTCCCGACAAAAATCAGGGCCGCCCTGACCTCCCGGATAAAGATCATGTCGAAGCTGGACATAGCTGAGCGCCGGCTGCCCCAGGATGGCAGAATAAAGCTGAAGCTCGGGAAAAAACGCGAAATCGACTTCCGCGTCTCGGTGCTGCCCTGCCTTTTCGGGGAAAAGACGGTCCTTCGTCTTCTCGACAAGGCTAACCTGCAGGTTGACCTTACAAAACTGGGATTTGAACAGGCGGCACTTGATGACTTTATGGAGGCGCTGAATAAACCTTACGGCATGATGCTCGTCACCGGACCGACCGGCAGCGGAAAAACAACAACGCTCTATTCGGCCCTGAATCACCTGAATAAACCTGACACGAATATTATGACGGCAGAAGACCCTGTCGAGTATAACTTTATGGGCATCAACCAGGTCCAGGTCAAAGAAGAGATCGGGCTGACATTCGCCGCAGCGCTGAGGTCGTTTCTGCGGCAGGACCCCGACATCATCATGGTGGGAGAGATCCGGGATTTTGAGACCGCTGAAATAGGGGTCAAGGCTGCTCTCACCGGCCACCTGGTGCTCAGCACCCTGCATACAAACGATGCGCCCGGGACGATCAGCCGGTTGTTGAACATGGGTATCGAACCATTTCTGGTCTCCTCGTCGGTCATCCTGATCGTGGCACAGAGACTTGCGCGGAGGATTTGCCAGAAATGCAAGGAAGAGGAGAAATTTCCTGTCGTTGCGCTGACCCGCGCGGGGTTTTCCGAGGAGGAGGCCAAGACCGCTATCTGCTATAAAGGGAAGGGCTGCAATACCTGTAACGGCACGGGGTATAAGGGCAGGGTTGCCTTGTATGAGGTCATGCTGATCAAGGATGAACTCAAGGAGCTTATACTCGAAGGAGCATCATCGTCTGAAATAAAAAGGGCAGCCATACGTCTTGGGATGAAGACCTTGCGGATGAGCGGAATTTCGAAAGTTGCCGAGGGCGTCACCACCATTGAAGAAGTCCTCAGAGTAACGTTCGGTGATTAAAGGAGATACTGATGGGAAGTATTTATGACCTGCTGAAAGTTATGATCGAGAAGGGAGCGTCGGACCTGCATATCACTACGGGAAGTCCCCCGCGTATGAGGGTCGACGGCAAGCTTATCCCTATGGATACTCCGCCGCTGAACCCCCCTGACACCAAGGCGCTCTGCTACAGCATATTGACAGATTCACAAAAGCATAAATTTGAAGAGCACAATGAGCTGGACCTCTCCTTCGGGGTCAAAGGGCTTAGCCGGTTCCGGGGAAACATCTTTATGCAGCGGGGAGCTGTGGCCGGGGCCTTCAGGACAATACCTTTTGAGATCAGGACGTTCCAGGATCTTGGTCTGCCGGAGATTGTCAATGACCTTGTAAAAAAACCGAGCGGACTCATCCTTGTCACCGGGGCTACCGGAAGCGGGAAATCAACGACGCTCGCTTCCATGGTTGACCGGATCAACTCAGAGCGGTATGACCATATAATTACCGTTGAAGATCCGATTGAATACCTGCACAACCACAAGAACTGCCTGATTAACCAGAGGGAGGTTAACGCCGACACCTCATCGTTTAAGATGGCCCTCCGGTACATACTCCGGCAGGACCCTGACGTTGTCCTGATCGGTGAAATGCGGGACCTTGAGACGATCGAGGCAGCACTGACCGTTGCTGAAACTGGTCACCTTACCCTGGCGACCCTCCATACGAACACATCGGTCCAGACGATTAACCGTATTATCGATGTCTTTCCTCCGCACCAACAGGAGCAGATCAGGGTCCAGCTTTCCTTTGTTCTCGAGGCAATCCTCTCGCAACAGCTCATAAGAAAAAAGAGTGGCAAGGGACGATGCCTGGCAATAGAGCTTATGGTCCCCAACCCGGCGATCAGAAACCTGATCCGGGAGGACAAGATCCATCAGATTTACTCATCCATGCAGACAGGACAGTCGAAGTTCGGTATGCAGACGATGAATCAGTCACTTGTAGAGGCATACTCCAGGGGCTTGATCTCTTATGAGGATGCCTTGAGCAGGTCATCGGTGCCGGACGAGATGATTACCATGCTCCAAAGAATGACCAGCGCGCCTGCTGGTCGCGGGAGGTAACTGCACATGGCGATACTTTTTGAGTGGTCGGGCAAAACAAACAAAGGGACAATCGAATCAGGCGAGATGACTGCCAATTCGAGAGGGGATGTTATTGCCCAGCTGAAGAAACGCAGCATAACGCCGACGCTTGTAAAGGAAAAAGCAAAAAAACCGGCCCTCTCACTGCTGAGTTTCGGCGGCGGGGTCAACGACAAGGACATCGTCATCTTCACCAGGCAGTTCGCAACAATGATCGATGCCGGACTCCCCCTTGTCCAGGCGCTCGAAATCCTCTCGACACAGGTGGAGAACAAGATGCTCGCCAGAACGCTGGTGGCAATTAAAGGCGATGTTGAATCCGGGTCTACCTATGCAGATGCCCTGAGAAAGCATCCCAAGGTATTTACCGATCTGTATGCCAACATGGTTGCTGCCGGAGAGTCGGGAGGTATCCTTGATACCATTCTCAACAGGCTTGCCGCATACATGGAAAAGGCGATGAAGCTGAAGAAAAAAGTGAAGGGGGCGATGACCTATCCCATGGTCGTCACGGGAATTGCCGTCTTCGTCATCGCTATTATCATGATCTTCGTTGTCCCGACCTTTTCCAAGATGTTTTCCTCTATGGGGGGTACACTCCCGATGCCGACGCAGATGGTAATCAACCTGAGCCGCTTTATCGCCGGGATCGGGGGACTGATTACAGCACTGGTCTTTGTCGGCCTTATCATTGCCTTTGGCCAGATCAGGAAGCAGGAGAAGGGACGGGCAATCACTGATAGAATATTCCTGAGGCTCCCTATATTCGGGATGATACTGAGGAAGGTTGCTGTCGCCAAGTTTACGCGGACACTCAGCACGCTCATCAGCAGTGGCGTCCCGATCCTTGACGGTCTGGAGATCACGGCGAAGACTGCCGGCAATAAAGTAATTGAATATGCGGTATTTGATGTGCGACAGGCGGTTTCCGAAGGCAAGACTCTGGCTGAACCGCTGATGAAATCCAAGGTCTTTCCCCCTATGGTGACCCATATGATCGCGGTCGGTGAATCAACCGGGGCACTCGATACCATGCTCAGCAAGATCGCAGACTTCTATGACGATGAGGTTGACGCTGCGGTCAATAACCTCACTGCCATGATGGAGCCGATGCTGATGGTCTTTCTCGGAGGATCGGTCGGGTTTATAGTTATTGCCATGTATCTCCCGATCTTCAAGCTCATTACGCTCATAAAATAGCGGCTATGGCAGAACATGCCATGATGTCGAGGATAAGGGCCCTGATCTTTTTCAGGGCCCTGTTCATTACGCTCCTGCTCGGGTCGGCGTTTTTGTTCAGGATCGAGTATTTTTACTCCTATCCCCGCACCATCTCACTATTCATTATTTCCCTGTATCTTC
>JBARHQ010000221.1:0-3901 GCA_049799315.1 Thermodesulfovibrionales bacterium
TGAAAAAACAATCGGAAGGTGAAAAGCGTAACCAATCACCCCCACCTAACCTCCCCCCTCAAGGTGGAGGAATTTTTGGGAACACCCGATGCAAAGCATCGAGGAATTCTTTTGATTAAATCGGGGAGAAAATATGGATAAGGTCTTGAATGACGGCAGGGATTTGCCGGATGTTGAGGGAATAATCGAAGAGCTTCGCAGCAACACACCATTTGATCTTATCGACCGGGAACATTTGCGCTGGATGGCTCTGCGTTTCTCTACAGGATATTTCCCTCAGGGGACCCCGGTTCTGGTCCCGGGCCAGGTCCCCGACAAGTGTTACTTTATCCGGAGGGGTGGGGTCCAGCTTGAGGCCATGGGAAAGATTGTCGACGAAAAAAAGGTCCTTGCTGAAATAGGGCAGGGGGAATGCTTTCCCCTCGAGGCGCTTTATGAAAAGCGGCCCGTTTTTTCGACTTTCCGGACAAACTCTGATACTGAATATTATGTTTTGCAGCTCGAAGATTACCTGGTCTTCGAGGAGATGAGCCCGGTCTTCAGGGACTTCTGTCAGCACAGGGCTGATGGTTTCCTCGAAAGCTCCAGAAAGATATATCACTCCCACTATGCCACAACAGGTTCGGAGCAGTTCACGCTCGACAGTCCACTGTCGCTGCTTGTGAGATCAAAGCCGGTCGCGTTCGCTCCTGATGCTCAAATGAAAGATGTACTTTCAACAATGGCGTCGGAAGGTCTGAATATAGTTGTCATAGTGAACCCTGAATCAGAACCTCTCGGCATCTTTACCACAGAGGACCTGCTTGAAAAGGTGGCATCAGGGAAGCTCGATACGAACGCCTCAGTATCATCTGTCATGGGTCCGGTCCCCGCTCTTCTTTCGCCGCAGAATTACGGCCATGAGGCAGCTCTGCAGATGGCCATGCATGGGTACAAACAGATACTGGTAACAGAAAACAGGAAACTCATTGGAGTGGTCACCGAGAGGGACCTCTTCAGCCTCCAGAGGGTCGGATTGAGCGAGATAAGCAACATGATCCGGAGGGCGATCTCTCCTGATGTTTTGTCCAATATCGCGCAGGATATTCAGCTTCTCGCCGGCAATATGCTTGCCCAGGGAGTTCATGCCGAACAGCTTACCAGGATCATATCAACCCTGAATGACCACCTCACCTGCAGAGTGCTGCATCTCGAATTTGGCAGGGAGGATATGGAGCTCCCCGGATTCTGCTGGATAGCTCTCGGCAGTGAGGGCCGTTTTGAACAGACCTTCTACTCTGATCAGGACAATGGCATAATCTTCGAGACACCTGCCGGTAAAACACCGGATGAGATCAGGGCCATACTGGTCCCCATCGCGCAGCGGATTAACAGGGTGCTGGGCGACTGCGGATTTCCTCTTTGCAAGGGAGATGTAATGGCCGGGAATCCCCAGTGGTGCCTCAGTCATGCCGAATGGAAAAAGAAGTTCTCGCAATGGATAGACGAACCCTCGCCGGAGGCCCTTCTCAATGCAACAATCTTTTTCGACTTTCGCCCACTTTATGGACAGAGGCAGTTGGGGGACGATCTTATTACATGGCTTGCGGGAGCGGCAAAGAAGAACAGTCGCTTCATTCATCTTATGGTCGAAAACGCCCTTGAAAGAAGCGCACCGGTAGGGTTCTTCAACAATTTCGTGGTAGACAAGGACAGAGATTATCCAAACACCATAGATCTGAAATTAAGCGGCGCAGCCCTTTTTGTGGACTCAGCGAGGATATTCAGCCTGGCCAACGGCCTTCCTTACAGCAATACAGCACAGCGCTTACGTGCTGCTGCCGAGGCGGGCAAAATACAAGCCGACGAAGTCGGCGCGTGGATCGACTCGTTTTATTTCATTCAGACACTCAGACTGAGACAGCAGCTTGAGCAGAACATGAGCGGCAAACAGACCCATAACCGCGTCAATCCCGATACACTTAATGACCTTGACCGTCGCATATTTCTTGAATCACTGCGACAGGCAGGCAAACTGCAGAAGGCATTATCCTCATTGTACAGGATCAGGGGTATGTAGGTATCACCGCTCGATTCTCAGCTTAAAATCGTCCCGCTCTTTTCCCAGCTCCTGTAATGCCTTCAGCGCCCGGCCATAGCCCCCGCCCATCTTCTTCTTCGATTCATCAGCCTTCTTCCAGACGATCTCAAACGGGCCTTCGATGTCAGTGGAGAGGACATCCAGGAGCGCATCAAGATTGCGTCCGAAGTGCTCCGGCAGAGAAAGCTGCCGCGAGAGCTGGTCGTAGAGATCGTCGAGAGAGTGTATCGCGCTGCCGTTCAGCGTGCAGCGCTTTACCGGCATGCCGGCACCGCCACAAAGGATTTGTAGTGGTCCACGGTCACGTACCGCGTCCCATCTGGGGAAAAGACAATGCGCTTGCCGCCCCGGTGGCCGCCCTTGTAGGCCAGGTCCGCCTCGCGCCATTTCCTCTCAGGCAGTCTGGCCTCCAGGTTCCTGAACCGGTCCCCGCCGATGCTTGAACCGTTGAGTGCGCTCACCGACCACAGGTCTTTTCCGGGCTTCCATCCCAGCGACCGGGCATCGCGTTTGGTAACGAAACGGGGAGGGAGTTTTCTATTGAACGTGTTGTTCAGGCTTCGGAGCACCTCGATCAACTCCTGTTCGTCGATCTTTGGCGAGAGCTGTATATTGAGGGCATGGACCACCGTCTCGCAGGGCTCGGCATGAGCCGGTGTTTGGAGAAAGCAGCTCGCGAAAAGGATGAAGATGACTGCGCGGGTTACCGTTCGTAGTGCCATTGAATTCTCATAGGGATTGTTGTGAAATTAACCAGATATTGGAAGGAAACCGCCCCGATAATATTGAAATTTGTATGTTACTCATATAGCGCTCGACATCCCCATAGTTGGTTACCGCTAATAACTTACACTATTTTATCGATTTTGAAAAGTAAAGATTTAAAACTGGAAGTCACTCCGCTCTTTAACAGGCTTTTGAAAAAGTGTTTTTGATGTTTTTTCGTCATTCCCGTGCAGACGGGAATCCAATGTTTTCAAAGACTCTTGGATACCCGACGGAGTTTACCCTCGTGAAGACGGGGGCGGGTATGACGGCTTTAGCTGGCAGAATGAGAGTTTTTCAACAGCTCTTTAGCCTGTTCTTTATAACTTCCGGGTATACAACAAGGTTGCGATTATACCTGCTGTCAGAGGTATCAGAAATCCACAGAAATGGATTGTCCAGATGGATAAATTCTCCGGGTGATTCTTGCTGTAGGGCATCAGCACTGATATCAACAGGTAAATAAGGCATGATACTATTAACGACCATCCCCCGAACTTGTTGGCAGGATACCAAATACGGTCGTCAGACATTGTTTTGCATGTCCTTATCCCGTAGACACGATTTCTTGGAATAACACCCAGGACAAGAGGTATTGAAGCAATCAATATCAGGATTGCCGGGATTAAGAAGGGTTGAGTACTAAGGAACATTTCTGTATTCTATACCGTCTCAACCCCTATGGCAACTACGGGATAAAAGACCGGGGACGCGGGTGGTGGCCAAAGAGGGGCATGATACCTCCCTTTGGCAAAGGGAGGATAGGGGGATTTTCCTGTCAACGTCTTCATGCTTTTGAACTCCTCAGTAATGGTGATATCACCGCCCTGTGTCCGGTGATATCACCGTCTTCCTGTTTTTTTTGATCTTACGACATACTAATGATGATCTCAATTGCAGTTTTAGCGCTGCCCCTCAATACCGCATAACGCCTTGAATTGCTTGGTTCTACAGAAGACCTGCCTGTATATCTCCGTCTTTAACCCCGTGCGTCAGCACTCTCCCATTGAGGTGGCAGGCATCTTGCATTATATATCTCACTATAGACTATTAATG
>JBARHQ010000222.1:0-12388 GCA_049799315.1 Thermodesulfovibrionales bacterium
TTTTACGATGGTGTCAGACTTATCAGTGATTTTTCTTCTGGAGGATTTGCCGGGCCGATGACCAATTGCGATCTTATCATAAAAGCTGACCATGTCCTTACGATGAACGGCAATCTGGACGTTATCAGGGACGGGGCTATTGCGGTCAGCGGCGTGAATATCGTGGCGGTGGATGCCGCGGACCGGGTCATGGCGGAATACCGCTCCGACCGTATCCTCGGCGGACCTTATACCGTCGCCTTCCCCGGCCTGGTAAATACGCATACTCATTCGCCGATGGTCTATTTCAGGGGGCTCGGGGACGACCTGCCGCTGAAGGTCTGGCTTGAGGAGCATATTTGGCCTGCAGAGAGCAAATGGCTCAGTCATGAATTTGTTCAGGATGCTGTTGAACTTGCCTGTCTCGAGATGCTGAAGGCCGGGATCACCACCTTCAGTGACATGTATTTCTATGGAGACGCAATTGCAGGGTCGGTGAAAAAGGCCGGTATGCGGGCGGTCATCGGAGCAGGCATCCTCGACTTCCCCAGCGCTACCGCTCAGACGACTGATGAGTATCTTGCGAGGGCGGAACATTTTATACGCGACTGGCGGGATGATGACCTCGTCATCCCCGCGGTTGCCCCGCATGCGCCATACACCTGTTCTCCTGAAACAATGAAGAGGGCAAAGGAGCTTTCTCTGAAGTATCAGGTGCCGCTGCATCTGCACTTGGCAGAGACAGAGTGGGAGGTGCAGGAATTACTGGGCAGATACGGCCGAAGGCCGATCGACCTTCTTCACGACCTTGGCATCCTGGACAAACAGGTCATTGCGGCCCATTGTGTCTGGGCCTCAGATGAGGAGATCGATATCCTTGCAAAGACCGGAACGGGAGTCGCCCATTGCATCGAGAGCAACCTGAAGCTCGCATCCGGCATTGCGCCGGTGGTGAAGATGCTCCGTGCCGGGGTGAAGGTGGCCTTTGGGACCGACGGAGCTGCAAGCAACAACGACCTGGATATCCTCAGTGAGATGGCGACCGCGGCCAAGGTCCACAAGGCAATATCAGGAGATCCCACGGCCCTTAACGCACGGCAGGCGATGCTTATGGCCACCCGTTCAGGCGCCGAGATGCTGGGTCTCGGCAGCATTTCAGGGAGTATTCAGATCGGCAGATCGGCTGATATTGTCATTGCAGATCTGAACAGGTCGCATCTTGTCCCTCTGTATGACATCTATTCTCATATTGTTTATTCCATGAAGGCGTCCGATGTCTCGACCGTCCTGATCCAGGGCAGGGTCCTCATAGATCAGGGCCGGCCGACAACGCTGGATGAAGATGCGGTCCATGCACGGGCGCGCTCCTGGGCTGAAAAGATCAGGACAAATGCTTAAATATTCCTTGCAATTCTGCATAGCATGCGGTACGTTGTAAAAGTCTGTGCATTAATTAAGGTTTGTCATCCTCGGGCCTGACCCGGGGATCCAGGACATACTGAAAAAACTGGATTCCCGATTAAGAACTTCGGGAATGACGGACAAAAGGAGGAGTTATGACGCTGAAGGAGATCAGGGAAATCGCAAAAGAAAAGGGTGTAAAGGCCGGCAAGATGAAGAAGGACGAACTTGTCCGTGCGATCCAGCTGGCCGAGGGAAATTTCGACTGCTTCGGGACTGCCTTTGCCGGTGATTGTTCACAGGCAGACTGTATCTGGAGATCTGACTGCCTGGGTGCTAAGCCGGCTGTTTCTTTTCAATAGTTGTCCCCGGAATAGGTGCTGAATAGGCGCACGGGGCGGTCGGCAGGCCGGACGCTGACGCAGGTTGCCCGATTCCGTTGCGCGGCCGTCGCGCAGCATCGGGAATGCCTCACGGTTATGATATAATAGCCGGAAAATATCACAACGCTGCTACAGCAGAAACTTTCGACTAAATCACTGAGTTGCTGGAGGATACATGCCTGAACTGAGAAAAGACCCCATTGTCGGCAGATGGGTCATTATATCGATCGAGCGCGGGAAAAGACCAACTGATTTCATTTCACCGTCGCAGCGGAAAAAGGGAGGATTTTGCCCCTTCTGCCCGGGCAACGAATATACAACGCCGCCGGAGATAATGGCGTTCAGACCGGTCGGCTCTCAGCCGAATACCCCAGATTGGACGTTGCGGGTCATGCCCAACAAGTTTCCGGCCCTCCAGATATACGGGGACCTCGGGAAGACGGGTGAGGGCATCTTCGACAAGATGAACGGGGTCGGTGCTCATGAAGTAATCATCGAAAGCCCCGACCATAACCTCTCGCTGTCCACGATGAGCCAGAAGGCGGTCGAGGATGTGCTCTGGGCTTCGTATCTCCGACTGACGGACCTAAAAAAAGACAACAGGTTCAAATATGTCCTGGTTTTCAAGAATGAGGGTGAGGTTGCCGGTGCCTCACTTGAGCATAGTCATACCCAGCTGATTGCGCTGCCGATCGTCCCGAAACTGGTGAAGGAGGAGGTGGATTCCGCCCGGCGTCATTACGAGTTCAAGGAACGGTGCATCTTCTGTGATGTCATCAACCAGGAGCTTGAGGACGGCAAAAGGCTCATCTATGAGAATGCCCGGTATGTTGCCATTGCCCCTTTTGCGCCGCGCGCTCCTTTCGAGACCTGGATACTCCCGAAAAAGCATGAGTCGATGTTCATGCCGCCGGACAAGAATTTTACGGATCTTGCTGAGATGCTCCAGAAAATCCTTCGGCAGATGGACCGCATCCTCGATACCCCTCCTTATAACTTTGTCCTTCATACCTCTCCCTTTTATGACGAGGTGAATGATTATTACCATTGGCATATAGAGCTTGTGCCGAAACTCACCAAGATCGCAGGTTTTGAATGGGGCTCAGGCTTTTATATCAACCCGACCCCCCCGGAAGAGTCTGCAAAGTTCATGAGGGAAGCAAAGCTATAGGACTGGAGCCTTTATGAGGATCATCATAGCTTCTCCAGAAGCGGTCCCGTATGTCAAGACAGGGGGACTTGCTGATGTAGCCGGCGCACTGCTCAATGAATTCAGAGGGCGGGGGGAGCAGGTCTCTCTCGTCCTTCCGCTTTATACCGGAATACGGGAGCATTTTGCGCTCCATAACACCGGCCGGTCTTTCACGCTGAAGATGGGCGATGTTTCGCTTGCAGGAGCGGTCTGGGCCTCAGACAAGTCCTCTGTCCCTGCAGCCTATTTTATCGAATGCGAGGAACTCTTCGGCCGGCCGGAACTCTACGGCACTGCCCATGGCGATTATCATGACAATGCCCTGAGGTTTGCCTTTTTTTCGAGGGCAGTGTTCGAGACCTGCCTGATCTTCAATATCAGGCCTGATATCATCCACTGCAATGACTGGCAAACCGGCCTTATTCCCCTTTATCTGAAAGACTTCTACCGTGAGCGGCCCCACTTCAGGAAGACGGCGACGGTCATGACGATCCATAACCTCGGATATCAGGGACTCTTTACCAAGCTCGATCTCAGATATACCGGACTCGGCTGGGAATATTTTACGGTCGGCAAGCTTGAGTTCCACGATATGCTGAACTACCTGAAGGCCGGGCTCGTTTATGCAGACCTGATCAATACCGTGAGTCAGACCTATGCCCGGGAAATCCTGACTGCTGAAAATGGATTCGGTCTTGACGGGCTGCTCCGCTCCAGAAAGGCCGTTCTTTATGGGATCACCAATGGTATAGACTATGCGGAGTTTGACCCGTCCCGCGACAGGCTTATCCCTGCATGCTATTCCAAAGACAGTCTGGACAATAAGACCGAATGCAGAAGGGTGCTCAGGGAGCAGGCAGGCCTGGAGAACAAAGAGAGGCCTGTAATCGGGGTGGTCGGCAGGTTCGCGGCCCAAAAAGGGCTTGACCTGATTGCCGGGGCGATTGAGGCACTGGTCCTCATGGGAGTGGATCTTGTCATCCTCGGCAAGGGTGAAGAGTATTACCACGAACTTTTGGCCGGTTTTGCCGGGCAGTACCCCGGCAGGGTATCGGTTACGACAGGTTTCAGGGAGGACTATGCCCGGTTGATCTATGCAGGCTCGGATTTTTTTCTGATGCCGTCGCGGTATGAACCCTGCGGCCTTGGTCAGCTTATTGCGCTTCGGTACGGCTCAATCCCCATTGCGCGGCGCACCGGAGGGCTCGCGGACACGATCACGGATTATGACTCCAGGACCTGGCATGGCACCGGGTTTCTTTTTGAAGACTATTCGGTAGACGCCCTGCTTGCTGCGGTCAGGCGTGCGCTGTCTGTCTATCGGTCTCCTGAGCGGTTTAAATGTGTTCTCCAGGATGCCATGGCCGGCAACTTTTCCTGGGAACGCGCTGCCGGCCGTTACCTCATGCTCTACCGCAAGGCTGTCCTCAGGGTGGCGGTATGAACCTCAGGGTGAAGCTCCCGGTGATGCTCTCTTTTTTCCTGGTCGTTATTGCAATCCTTGCGGGAGGGACTATCATCATCTTCGAGAAGATGAGTGGCAATATGGCGTCGCTCAGGACTGTCGGCGAAGAGAATAAGCTTTTCAACGAACTTGACAGGAATATCGCCGATCTTCTGGATGCCACCAAGAGCTGGGGGCTGACCGGTGATGTGCGGTTCAGAAAGGAATATAGCAGAAAGGCCGAGGACATCAGGAACAACTTTGCAAGACTTTACAGGGTTTTCAGCGGGAGCCCTGAGATCGAGGAACTCGAGAAGGATTACCGGGGGTTCCTTGTCTCTGCAAAGAAGATCATTGCGAACCCGCAGCCCTTAGGCTCGCCTCAAGTTGGTGACTATATCCGAAAGATTGAGACCGATGGGATCGCGCTCATAACCAAGATCGATGATATGCAGGAAAACACGGTAAACAAGGTCCTTCAGGTTGTCCAACAGAGCGAAGGGACCGAAAAGAACCTGATCCGGTACCATGTAACACTCATCGTCCTCAGCGCTCTCGTCTCAGTTTTCCTGGTTGTGAGGATCAGACGGGCGATAACCTCGCCGTTTAATGCATTGATCGTGGCGACCGAAAAACTCGGCAGCGGCGACTTCTCTTACAGGATAAGCATGGACCGGACAGATGAGTTCGGGAAGGTCGCCGACGGGTTCAACAGCATGGCGACCGAACTGGAGGAGTCGAACCACAAGGTCAGCCAGAAGCTCTCTGAAACCGAGCTGCTGCTTGATGTTGCCCGGATAGCCAGCGCTACGATCGACCTGAAGGATGTTATCTCTCTCATGGCCGAGACTATTGCGGTGAAGATGAAACATGACCGGTGCCTGATCTACTCCTACCGGTCCGACCTGCATCTTTTTTTGCTCGAGGCGTCGAGCAAAAAAGACGAATCGCCGCAGTATTTACAGCTTTCTGAAGCAGACCTTCTGGCCCAGGAAGTGCTCCGGACTCTCAGACCCGTGATTATGCCTGATATCAGCGGATATACGGAGACCGTGATGAAGTTAAGGTCTGAATTCATTTCCGTGGCTGCTATCCCCGTTGTCCGGGACAATGCCTGTGCCGGCATGCTGTTGCTTGCGGAGAGGACTTCCTGCGTGTTCAATAAGGACGAGGTCAATACCCTGACCATCCTCTCCCATACGATCGGTTCGGTGGTGCGAAATGCGGAACTCTATACTGCCACCAGGAAGCAACTTCAGAAGCTGACGGTCCTTTATGAGCTGACAAGGGCGGTCACCTCGACCCTTGACCTTGAAGAACTGCTCAGGAAGACTGCAGAGGGAATATCGCGCATGCTCTCGGCCCGGGGATGTATCATCCGCCTGCTTGAGGGGGACCGGCTCAGGATCGAGTCGAGTTCCGGTCTTCCCCGGGGGATCGAGGATGAAATGGAATTGACCCTTGGCGAAGGGATCGCCGGTCGGGTTGCACAAAAGGGGGTATCGCTCCTTGTCGAGGATGTATCAAAAATGCCGGATGATATGCGCGTGCCGAAGCTGGACGTCAGGACGGTCATCTGCGTCCCGCTCAAGCTTGGCGATAGGGTCATCGGGACGCTGGGGGTGTATGACAAAATCGATGCAGGGGGCGACCCGGTATCCTTTGATATCGAAGACCTGAATACGGCAGAGGGGTTTGCCGGTATTACGGCGATCGCTATCGACAAGTCGAAGCTCTACGAGGCCGAGGTGATGCGTGAGCGCCGGGCCAGAGAGGAAAAGAAAAGGCTGGACATACTGTTTGACAGCGTCCAGGGGGGGATTATGTCGCTGGCAAAAGACTATACGATCATCTCTGCCAACCGGTATATTGAGGACTGGACCAGCATGGTAAGTGCTGACCTGGTCGGACATAGCAGCATTGACATATTTCATGACAAGATCGGGATCTGTCCTCACTGTGCTGCAAAGGCTACCTTCGAAACCGGAGAGATAAATACTATTATGCAGTCCCGGGGCATGAACTATGCAGAGCTTTCATCATATCCGGTAAGGAACGGCGGGGGGGAAGTCATCGAATGCGTTGTTTTCATCCAGGATATCACGGAGCGGGTCCTTTATCAGGAAGAGACCCTCAGTCTCTACCGCGAGGTCATACAGACAAAGGAATATCTTGAGAGCATCATCGATAACTCTGCCGACGCTATTGTGACGACATCCCTTGACGGCAAGATAACCTCGTGGAACCAGGGCGCAGAGAAGATCTTCGGGTTCAGCGAGGTCGAGGCCATGGGAAGCGTCATGCCGTTCGTCCCCGAATTCCTGCTGGCGCAGGAGCACGAGAATATCGAAAAGATCAAAAAAGGGGAGGTGCTCAGGGATATTGAGACCCTCAGGAGGAAGAAGACCGGGACCATTATCGAGGTCAGTCTGGCACTTTCGCCGATCAAGGACGCGGCAGGCACCGTGATCGGCGTCAGCGGCATATCGAGGGACATTTCAGAGAAAAAACTTGTTGAAAAAGAGCTGATACGCAGGAGCCAGGAGCTTGCAAGACTCTTTTTCATAAGTTCGGCCATGAGGGGGACACTTGAACTCGACAAGCTGCTGCGGATGGTCCTGATCGGGGTGACCATGAGCGACGGGATGGGGTTCAACCGTGCGATACTCCTCTTCATCGACGAACCGAAGAATGTTCTCAGGGGGGCGATGGGAGTCGGCCCTGCAAGTCCGGAGGAGGCCTGGCGGATCTGGGACGAGCTGTCGTATCAGCACAAATCCATGGAGGAGATCATGCAGGAGGTGATGACGAACCCCCTGGAGAAAAACTCGTTTCTGGACAGACTGACGATAGGGATAGAGATACCCCTTGATGAGGATACCATCATAACGCGGTCTGTCAGGGAGAAGAGGTATTACAATGTGAAGGACGTGCGGGAAGAGCCGCTCTCGGATACGATCCTGATCCAGCAGCTCGGGACGCAGGCCTATGCGATTGTCCCGCTGATCTCCCGGGACAAGGTGATAGGGATCATATGGGTCGACAACTACTTCAACCGCAAGGAGATTACGGACGAGGACATGAATTTCCTTGCAAGCTTTTCGAACCATGTTGCCTCGGCCATCGAAAACGCCCGCCTCTTTGAACAGATGACGCTGGCTGAACAGCAGCTCGAGAATATTTTTGAGTCCATGTCCGACATGGTGTATTTCAACAGCAGCGATTATGTGATCAAGAGCGTTAACAAGGCGGTCTGCAACAAGATCGGTCTCCCTGCCTCCGAGATTGTCGGCAGGAAATGCTACGAGATATTCCATGGGACCACCGAGCCCTATAAAAAGTGCCCGCACCATAAAACGGTCACGACGAAGAAGGCATATATCGAGGAACTGGAAGACCCCCATCTCGGCGGGACGTTCCTGACATCCAGTTCGCCCATTTTCGACCTGAACAATGAGTTTATCGGCTCGGTCCATGTGGTCAGGGACGTAACCGAACTGAAGAACCTCCAGTCAAAGCTTGTCATGTCCCAGAAGATGGCAGCTCTTGGTGAAGTGGCTGCCAAGGTCGCCCATGAGATACGGAACCCACTGGTCTCCGTGGGGGGGTTTGCGAAGCGGCTCGAGAAGAAACTTGATGGCAACCTCAGGGAATACGCCAGCATTATCGTGAAAGAGGTTTCCCGTCTCGAACAGATTCTCAGGGAGATCCTTGGTTTTGTGAAGGAGGTGCGGCTATCACGAGAGCCGGTCTCCCTAAATTCGATCGTAGATGATATCATAATGGTTATGGCATCTGATATCGAGGACAGGGGGATCAGGATCGCAAGGGACTATACCCCGGGCGTCGAGGTTTTTGTTGATCTGAACAGGGTCAAGGAAGCGATCATGAACATTATGACGAACGCGATCCAGTCTCTTCCCGGGGCCGGAGAAATCAGCCTGAAGACCTTTGTGCGTGATGCCTTTGCAGTACTTGAGGTCCGTGATACCGGCAGGGGCATTGCCGAGGCAGACCTGCCCTCTATCTTTAACCCGTTCTTTACGACCAAGGCCTCAGGAACCGGGCTCGGCCTTGCGATTACGAACCGGATTATCCAGGAGCATAACGGCCTTATCGAGGTTGAGAGTGACCTTGGTAAAGGAAGTGTGTTTCGTGTGTTTATACCTATGAAGGAGGTTGAGCAATGAAGATTCTCGTAGTGGACGACGACCTGAGTATATTGAGGCTGTACAAGGAAGAACTCGAAGAGGAGGGCTATACGGTTGTGACGGCATCAACCGGGGTTGAGGCGCTTGAGCAGTTCGAAAAAGAGGTCCCGGACCTCGTAACGCTGGATATTCAGCTGCCTGATGTCGACGGCATCAAGCTGCTGCGCCAGATGAAGGAGAAGCGGCCGCGGCTGCCGGTCATCATGTCGACGGCGTATGACTACCGCGATGATTTTTCGGTCTGGGCGTCTGAGGCCTATATCGTCAAATCCGCTGACCTCGCCGAGTTTAAGGCTACCATCAAGCGGCTGATCGAGAAGGGGTAATGAGTCTGGTCCTGACATCCCTGTCGCCGGCCTACGGCGGGTATTCGATCGCGCGTGATGAGAAGGAGAAGGTTGTCCTGATCAGGGGCGCGGTTCCCGGCGAAGTGGTCGAGGTAGAGCTCATCGAGAAAAAGCGGGATTACGCGACTGCCCGGGTCATTACGGTGCTTGAACCTTCAGAACAACGAGTTGACCCTGCGTGTCCGGTTTTCGGCATATGCGGCGGATGCCACCTGCAGTTCATCTCCTACGATACCCAGGTGGCGATGAAGGACGAGGTCCTGCTCGATTCGCTTGCCCGGATCGGGGGCATAGAGACAGGGCTCAGCCCTGCGTTTACCGATACCCAGTGGCACTACCGCCGAAGAGCCCAGTTCAAGGTCGGCAGGAACGGGGACATCGGCTTTTTCAGGGAGTCGACGCGAGAGGTGGTGACCTTCGACTCCTGTCCTTTGATGGATGACAGAATTAATGCGCTGCTCAGGCGGATAAAGGAGGGTATCAATACCACAGGCCTTAGCGAGATCCACATAGCCTGCGGCGATCAGCCGCCTAATCAGCCGTCCGGGCATCCGGTTTTGCTGCTGCTCGGCAGGGCTTACGCGGGATCAGCTTTTGAGGAGTATCTGGCCGCGGGGGCTTCCGGTGTCGCCTATAACAGGGAGGTCGTGGCCGGGGTGGCCGGTACCTGTTTTGATCTGAACGGACTTCTCTATACCGTCTCCCCCTGGACTTTTTTCCAGGCGCACTGGAGCCTCAACCGGAAGGTCGTAGAATTGATCGCCTCTGAACTGGCCCCGCTGGAGGGCAAGAGGGTCCTGGACCTGTATGCCGGAGCGGGCAATTTTGCACTGCCGCTTGCCGGCCAAGCCGGTGAGGTAATCGCAGTTGAGGAGAACCCGTATGCTGTTGATGACGGCATCCGGAATATCCAGGCGAATGAAATAAAGCGCTGCAGGATGGTGAAGTCCTCTGCAGAGAAATACAAGCCAGGCAAAAAATTTGATGTCATCATCCTTGATCCTCCGCGTCCCGGGCTGACGTCGGAGGTCGTAAAAAAGATCCTTGAGATGCCGTCGGATCTTATTGTCTATATCTCCTGCAATCCGGCAACGTTTGCCCGCGACCTCAAGAAGCTGAAAGAGAAATACGATATCCTGTCCGTCCGGCAGATCGATTTCTTCCCGAACACCTTCCATATAGAATCGATCGCGTTTCTGCGCCTCAGATAGTACCTTTTTATTCCATGGGAAGCCCTCTCGAACAGAAAATTATCAGACGGATAAAGGCAGAAGGCCGCATCACCTTTGAGCAATTCATGGAGATGGCCCTGTACGACCCTGAGTTCGGCTATTACCGGTCACCGGACCTTGTCATAGGGAAGGGCGGCGACTTCTATACCAGCGCTCACCTGCATCCTGTTTTCGGCGGCATGGTAGGGAAGCAGATCATGGAGATGTGGGAATTCACCGGCAGGCCTGATCTGTTTGCGATTATTGAAGTCGGTGGGGGGGAGGGCCATATCTGCCTGGACATGCTTCTGTATCTGCAGGGTAGCCCGTTCTTCGATGCCCTGAGGTATATAATCGTCGAGATAAATCCTGCAATGCAGCAGAGGCAGAAGGCCCTGCTCAGCAGTCTGCCCGGCAACAAGGTCCAATGGGTTGCGTCTCTCCAGGAAATCGGGCCGGTCGGCTGCGGCTGCGTATTCTCGAACGAGCTGCTCGATGCCTTTCCGGTACATCTTGTAGAGATGGGGAAGGAACTCAGGGAGATCTATATTGCGGTCCGGGGAGAGACGCTGGTCGAAGAGCCGGGGCCGCTGAGTTCAAAGGTTGTGGCAGAGCACTTTGACGGGATGAAGGTCTGTCTTGACCGCGGCTACCGGACTGAGGCAAATATTCGCATCAGGGACTGGCTCGTGGATGTCAGCAGGATTTTGAATGAAGGGTTTGTCCTGACGATCGATTACGGCTATCTTGGACGCGACTACTACAGCGAAGACCGCAACCGGGGAACGCTGATCTGTTATCACCAGCACCAGGCAAATGAAGATCCGCTTTGCAATATCGGCATGCAGGACATAACGTGCCATGTCAATTTCTCCGCGGTAAAAATATGGGGTGAGGAGGTCGGCCTCAGGACCGTGGGCCTCAGCAGTCAGGGAGCGTTTCTCGTGTCGCTCGGTATAGATGAAGAGATCCAAAAACTCTCGGTAACATCTGAGGATTATCTGTTTGAACTCGCCAGGATAAAAAAACTGATCATGCCGCAGGGCATGGGCGACTCGCACATGGTGATGCTTCAGTACAAGGGCCCGGGCGAGCCGGCTCTCAGGGGGTTCTCCCTGAGAAATCAGATGAAATACCTGTAGTATTACCCGTAATTTGGGCGTGAAACCTCATGCTCTGCAGGACATGTTCCTGCGTATGCGCCTCCAGAGTATGAATACATTCACGGCCGCTCAGCAAGCTGAAAAACTTTGTGAAATCGAACTGGCCCTCACCCATCGGCAGGTGCTGATCAGAGGCGCCGTTATTGTCATGCAGATGGAGTTCTACGATGTATGGCCCGAGGGCGTCCATCCAGACTTCAAGCGGGCTCTTCGCGAAGAGGTTGAAATGACCGGTATCGAAGCAGACGCCGAAATTATCCGATGCCATACCCTCCATCAGAAGTTTAAGGTTTGACGGTTCCTCCTCAAAGATATTTTCGATAGCGATCTTTGTCCCGATATCAGCCGCGAGCCTGTTCAGCGGCTGCCAGGTCAGAAGGCTGTTCTCAAGCCAGAGTTCCATATTGAGGCCATACCGCCATTTCTCATATCCGGAATGGAAGACGATCGCCTTTGGCCGAAGGATGCCGGCGATATCGATGGTCTGGCGGAAGCGGTCCATGGTCGCCTCACGCACCCTGCTGTCGACCGCTCCGGGTGAAAGGTCCATAAAAGGGGCATGAAAAGAGAGCGACGGGCCATAATCCAGCAAACCGGCCAGGTCTCTGACCGCGTTTAAGGTCAGGGAGTCGAGGGCAGAGCCTCCGAAGTAAAGCTCAAGATTAAGCCGGTTCTCTCTGATAAAACTGAGGTGTTCGGATAATCGATTGTACGGGATATGGATATGCGGGCGCTGCACTATGAAGAGGCCGCTTTTTTTCCTGTGTCGGACTTGGTATCGGATTTTGTCTCGGTCCGGGATTCAGTCCCGGATTCAGTTTTCGTATCGCCCCTGGCTTCGGACTTTGTCTCGGACCTTGATTCAGATTTTGTATCAGCCACCGATTCGGATTTCTCCTCGGACTTCGTCTCTTTCTTCTTTTCATCCGAACCGGTGGTTTCGAATCTTGAGTCGACAGTCTTCTTTCCTTCTGCTGGTTTCTGCTGCTTATTTTTATCAGAGGCATAGTCTGTCGCATACCAGCCTGTCCCTTTAAGGACGAATGACGTGCTGGAC
>JBARHQ010000223.1:0-13964 GCA_049799315.1 Thermodesulfovibrionales bacterium
GCACCCAGCAGCCCCGTTGTTGCGGCGATGTTATTCAGAAGTTCCGGCTTTATGAGCAGGAGCAATCCCAGACAGAGCATCATCATCCCGGAGATCAGTTTTAATACCTGTCCCTGTGCTTCAGTCAGTTTCCTTGCGCCGAGGGTCACCGCGAAGAAGATGACGACCAGTCCAAGCGGGATTACATAGATAACATTGTAAAGCACGAGATACAGGTAATATGCCGTCTTGGGGAGATTGTGCAGTGTCAGAATCCTTGTGTATACCATAGGGAAGCCTGCAGTGCAGAAGAGCTCATAAGCGTTTGCAGCGACCGCCAGCACGACAGTGCCGGCAATGATAGCCGTGAATGAATTTGTCTTCATGAGTTTCCTCATCCGGTCGAAGAGCTTTGGCTTTGCGCTGTCAGGGATCGAAAGTGATACGCCCTGTTTGAAAAAGAAAAAATCCTTTATATTGATGATCGCAATGATCAAAGCGACTCCGCCTGCTGCCATCGTGACGGCCGCAATCTGGCCTGTTAAGAGAAAGATGTTCAGCCATGCTGCCATGAAGATGAAGTAGATGAAGCCAGAGAAGAATACGAAGATCCCGCCCACGAGAAGGAGTCTCTTTCGAGACTGGACATGGATCAGGAGCCCCAGCAACGTGAAGAGCACAAAGAAGGCGCAGGGGTTGAAGCTGTCGAGTGCGGCGATGATAAGCGTCTGGTATGACAAAGCGGTTTTTGCCGAATCGATCTTACCGATGATCGGCAGGGTTACAAACGTGTCCGCCGGCGCAGGGGGTGTTTCCTCCGGACAGTCCACGTCCTGTTTGCAGAGTCCCTCGGCAGGTGCCACGAGGTCCCGGCCCCCGGGGGGACCGGGGAGGATGCCGGGGAGGACAGTTGTTTCGAGCTTGTTCAACGGATCGTTGCAGCGGTTGGTTTTGCAGTAGAGGATCTGTCCCTCAATCTCCCTGCCCGTGGTATCATCGCCCCGGTAGCCGATCACGGGGGGACGTCCCCCTATGAACGTCGCCGGGATCCCTTTGACGGTTATGCCATAGGCCGCGGCTATCCGCGAGAAGAGGGCTGCATTGTCCCTGTTTTTCTTGACCTCGTAAGACTGGATCTCCAGCTCAGGATTTCTCTGCTGCATGGCTGCGAGAAAGGTCTTCTCCTGCTCACAGTGAGGACATCCCTCACCCCAGAAGAAATAGACAACGATCTTTTCCCCGGCAGGGAGCGTCAGTAGCGGCTGCCCGGTGATCGCACCCGCGGCGCCGACAGGCCCCAATGGAAAAATTAGAGACATGAGAAGAGTGAAAACAGGCCAGACGGTTGCATGCATTGTGTTCTCCATACGATTTGTGCGTATTGAAACTCTATGTTCCAGTTTAGCAAAAATCACTTGCGATGGCCAGCGAAAACCCACATCGAAAACCGTGGTCGGGACTGCCTATCACCCGCGGTCATCTGGTATAGTAAATCATGCCAAAGGTAATACTTGGAATGAGCGGCGGGGTTGACTCAAGTGTATCCGCAGCTCTATTAAAGGAGCAGGGCTATGAGGTCGAGGGGATCAGTTTCATTCTCTGGCAGGCCCGGGACAAATTTTCCGGATGCTGTTCCCTCAGTTCTGCTCAGAGTGCGGGACGTACTGCCGGACGCCTCGGCATCCGCCATGATTTACTTGATGTCCGCGGCGAATTCAGCAGACTGGTGATCGAACCGTTTGCAGAGGCATACGCCAGGGGTATGACGCCGAACCCCTGCATACTCTGCAACCGGCATATCAAGTTCCCGTTCCTGCTGAGGGAGGCCGAAAGACGGGGGGCGGACTTCATCGCGACCGGCCATTATGCCAGGGTGGAGAGGGACAGCAATGCCGGAGAAACGGTTGTCCTGAAAAAGGGACTTGATCAGAGGAAGGACCAGTCGTATGTTCTCTACCTGTTGAGGGAAGAGGAACTTCGGAGTCTGGTACTTCCCCTTGGGTCATTACGAAAACAGGAGGTCAGGGAAATCGCCGGATCGCTAGGGCTTGAGGCCGCGTACTGGCCTGAAAGCCAGGAAATCTGTTTTATCGAAGACAACGATTACTGCAGTTTTCTGGAGAAGCATGACCCCTCACTGAACTGCCCGGGTCCAATCATCGACAGCAGTGGAAGGGAGGTCGGCAGGCATCAGGGAATTCACCGTTACACCGTGGGCCAGAGGAAGGGGCTCAGAATCCCTTCTTTGATACCCCTGTACGTTACGAGAATTGATACTGAAAAGAAAGCAGTCTACGTTGGGGAGAGGGAGGATGCTGCCTGCAGTGCCATCGAGGTGAATCAGCTCAACTGGCTCCGGAAGCCTGAGCTGCCTGTCTTCAGGGCCGGGGTGAAGGTGCGCTCGATGATGAAGGAAGCGCCGGCCACGATCGAGATCAGAGGGGATGCCGTCCTGATTGTCTTTGACGAGCCGGTCTGGGCGCCGGCGCCGGGCCAGAGTGCGGTCTTTTATGACGGGGATACTGTTTTGGGAGGCGGTATTGTCTTGTCTTTGCAGTCAGAACTCAGCAGATAAGCCTGATCGCGTCCTTTGCAACAGTGATCGTTGCGGGTGTCGTGCTGAGATAGTCTCCATCTATCTGAACAGGGGATGACCCGCTTATGGTTATCTCCTCGGCCCTGAGGTAAAGAACATCCCGCGCCCTGACGTGCCTGCCGAACGGCATCATGAAAACGTATCTGAGCAGATCGGTCCGCTTCTTCCCCTGGAACACGCATGCATAAAGAGAGGGCTCATCAATCCGGGCGTCCGGTGTTATTTTGAAATCTCCGCCATATCGCGAGATATTGCCGATGATCGCCGCATAACCGCGAACATCCCTCCCATCGATCGATAGGGTGATCTCTCCCGGTGCATAAGAGAGAAAGGTGCGCAGTCCACTGAGGACATACGCCCCAGGGCCGCTGAGCCTCTTCAGATATAGATTAACGTCGCGGACTGTCTGGCCATCGAACCCGACCCCTGCCATCAGGCAGAAGTAGCGGGACTGCATTGTGCCGTTGATCAGGCAGGTGATCCGGCCGAGAGACACACTGCGGCCCCGGCCGCTGCTGATGGATTTGAGGACAGTTTCTATATCCCGTCGCGGGTAGATCTCGCGTGCCAAAACATTGGTGGTGCCGAGCGGGACGATACCGAGCGAAATCCCCGAGAAGGCCATGCCGTTCATCACCTCGTTGATGGTGCCGTCGCCGCCAGCGGCGATGATCAGATGCGGTTTTTGCAGGGCGGCCTGACGTGCAAAGGTCTCGGCATCGCCGTTTTTCCCGGTACACAAGACCTCAGCAGTATAGCCCTTGCTGCCAAGAAATGATCGGGCAGCATCGAGTTTTGCACTGGAGGCCCTTCGAGCGGCCGGGTTATAGATTATGATGACCGAGGAGTTCATTTACTGAGAAAGTACCGCTGCAGGCCGCTATAGTGCTTACCATCACCGGGGTTTTTTCAAGATAGGTTATTATCATGTCTTTGTCAAATCCCTCGCGCATAAAAAAAACCCTTCCCCCTGTCCGGGAGTTTCTCTTCTTAAAATGCGGGACCCGTATGTATCCGAATCTTCTCGATGCTATGTATCCGGTAGTATAATCCGGGTCATCAGAAATGCAGAGTTCTGCAATGACCGGTCTGCATGAAGAGACCTTGGATGCAAGGACTAATGCCTCTTTGACCGTCTCTGTATTCAAGTTAAGCCGGGTCAGTCTCTCGCTGAGCTCTGTCCCTGCAGTCCCGCTGAGGCCGAGTCTCGAAACCCTGATGCCCCTCTCTTTGTCGGGTTCAAGCCTTTTCCCTGATACCGCTTCCAAAAGGGCTGCCCCGCGCATCGAGGTCTGTCTGCTGAGCAACTCGAGCGCCTTGTCTATCGCCGCATCGGATATGAGCAGGCGCAGCATGTTCCGTGCGAAGGTGCATGCATTATGGACCGTTCCCGTGTCAGCGGTCCTGAGCGTAAGAGATGTTATCTGCCTTGGTCTCTGCCTGACTTTGTCGACTGTCAGCGAGATACTGTCGGGGTTGCCCCGCGGATGGTCCAGCGCTCTCTTTATATAGCGGTCAAGAGCATCACTAACCTCTTCTTTTCCATAGAGGCCTTCAGCTCCGGATATATGAATTTCCCCCTTCAGTCTGCCATCCCCTGCCTGTTGGCTGGTACCCCTTTTTTTTTGTGAGGCCCTCATCCGTACACTGTAAATCATGGCTACGGTAGTGTCCTGAGACCGCATTGGCTGATAAGTCGCCGGTCATCATCAAAGTTACGGCCGAGGGTTGTCAGGTAATTACCGGTCAGCAAGCCATCTGCACCCGCAAAAAAAATAAAGGCGTTCAGTTCCCCGAGCGTCTGTATCCTGCCGCCGCAGACCCGGATCTCCTTGTCCGGCAGGATGAGACGGTAGAGGCCGATGATCTTCAGGGCCTCGATGGGAGCGAGAGGTACTCGTTTTTCAAGCAGGGTCCCTGCAATCGGTGTCAGAAAGTTGATCGGCACGGAATCAGGGGAAAGCTCTTTCAGGGCAAAGGCCAGATCTATCCTGTCTTCCCAGGTTTCACCCAGCCCGAAGATTCCCCCTGAGCAGACGGACAGTCCGGCGGCCTTCGCTGCCCTAAGGGTTTCGACTTTATCCTCCCAGGTATGCGTTGTGCAGACATTCGGAAAGAACCTTCTGGATGTCTCGAGGTTGTTGTGATAGCGATGCAGCCCCGCATTCTTCAGGCGACTGAGGTCATCGCCGGTTAAGAGGCCCAGCGTTGCACAGGGCAGGAGGCCCAGAGAACGGACGCCGGAAACCATTGATGCAATACTATCAAGTTCTTTCTCTGAGACCCGCCTGCCGCTGGTGACTATACAGAACCTGCGGGCCCCTCCACGCCGGGCGGCGTCAGCGGACAGAAGGACTTTTTCCGGGTCGATGAGAGTGAACCTGCTGATCTCTGCAGCACTTCTGGATGACTGGGCGCAGAAGGAACAGTCTTCAGCACAGGCCCCGGACTTGGCATTGACGATGGAGCAGAGATCAACAGCGTCACTGCGAAAGTGGGACCGGATTCTGTTTGCCGAAGCGAAAAGCTCAAAGCTGTCCTGTTCCGACAGGGAAGCAAGCTCGATTGCCTGTTTCCTGGTGATGCCCAGCCCGGAGAGGGCTGTCTCTTCGACTTGGATCAGCACTGGTTCAGCACTTGTTCAGTACCGATTCAGAACTCGTCAGCAGCATAACAATGCCCTGCAGGAAACCCGGGTGCTAGTCACTGATCCGGATATTGCCCTTGAGGACCATTTTCCTGATCAGTTCCTCTTTTGAAATAAGCCCCTTATCGATCAGAAGGTCTATCAGTCCCTCCAATGCCTGATGCCCTGAAAAATCAGGCACTGGCAGGTTCTCCTTGGTTGTATCGATAGGCCGATGGTGGTGATCGACGAGCCGTCCTTCGAAGGACTCCCCTGCCGTATCTCCGGTCTGAGTTGCGCAATGCCAGCTGTCGAATCTTCTGCCTTCATAATGCGTTCTGATAGCCCTCATTATTTCAGACTCGAGGGCTAGTGCGGGCTTGATCCTTACCCCGAGCATGAAACTGATGTCGTCAATCGTCTTGAGGTCCGTCGGGTCAGCCATGGCCACCAGCAGAGTCTTGCCATCGAGTTCAAGGGGGAAGATACAAAACTTTTTTGCTATGTCCACCGTAACGAGCTTCAAGACCTCATCCGGAGGTTTTTCTATCGAATCGAGCGATACACTGTTGACGCCGTACTGCTCAACAATGGCCGTGAGCAGTTCCTTTTCCGAAAGGATGCCTTTCTTAACAAGGATAGAGCCGAGTCTGTCGCCCCACTCGCTCTGATAGGATAGGGCTGTTTTGAGCTGGAAGTCGTCAATGATCCCTGCCTCAAGCAGCATCTCACCAAGTTTTTTTCTGGTTTTCATGGTTGCAATCTCCGGATAAATTATTAGGGTTAACTAATGTCCTGAACAATAAGTCAGTATCGTATCTCGAAACCGGAAAGGCCTTCGGGGGTCTCGCCCCAGGAAAGGCTGATGTCCTCCACCTTCGCTCCGAACGGTCCTCTCCGGCATTCCTGAACAGTCTGTTCGATAAGCTGTCTGTCGCCCTCAAAAACCGCTTCCACCTTGCCGTCGGGATTATTCCTGACCCAGCCCTGCAGGCCGAGCTTTAAGGCGACATTTTTCGTGAAGGCACGGTAGAAAACCCCCTGGACCCTGCCTTCGATCAAAAGATGCGCTCTGACGGCTTTCATGGTGGCTATAGTATATCAGATTTGACTTTTTACGAGTTTCTCAACCTTGGCGGAATCTTACTTGACGATCTTCATGCTGATGTCGGCAGCTGTCGCAGAGTGTGTCAGTGCCCCGACTGAAATAAGGTCCACCCCGGTGTTTGCCACTTCCCTTATATTCGACAGGTTCATATTGCCCGACGCTTCTATGGTTACTCTGCCGCCGGCAAGTTTGACTGCTTCGGCCATTTCATGCGGCGGCATATTGTCGAGCATAATAATATCGGCCCCGGCATCGATCGCTTCCTGGAGATCCTTGAGATTTTCCACCTCTACCTCGATCTTGGTGAGGTGATGGCCTGCCTTTGCCCGCGAAACCGCATCAGTGATGCTGCCGACCTCTTCGATATGATTGTCCTTGATCAGTATCCCGTCAAAAAGACCGAACCGGTGGTTCAGCCCGCCTCCCATTTTGACCGCATATTTTTCCATGAACCTCAGGCCCGGAGTGGTCTTCCGTGTATCAACGATCCTGGCCCTCGTTCCCCTGACGAGGTCCACAAACTGGCTGGTCAGCGTTGCAATTCCCGAGAGCCGCTGGAGGAGATTCAGACTGACCCGCTCTCCGGCAAGGAGAATCCGGGTTTTTCCGGCGACTTCCCCGAGGACGTCACCCCTCGAGACCTTTGCTCCGTCGTGAAAAAAAATGGTGAATTTAGTTCCAGGGTCCAGAATGCTGAATACCTCACGGGCGAAGGGAAGACCCGCCAGCACAAAACTCCCTTTGGCAATATACAGTGCCCGGGATGTATTTTCAGGAGGCACGATCAGTGAGGTGGTGATATCGCCATGCCCGATATCCTCTTCAAGTGCATGGCGTATGAGCTCGATGACGCTCGTGGGAATATCCACCGCTATTTCTTTCTGAGGAGGGAAAAGATACCGAAGACTCCGCCCAGCACCGCCCCGAGCGCGAGAGCTGACTTCCAGTCGAGGAGGGTGGTG
Organism: Thermodesulfovibrionales bacterium; assembly: GCA_049799315.1. GTDB lineage: Bacteria > Nitrospirota > Thermodesulfovibrionia > Thermodesulfovibrionales > UBA6898 > PALSA-1316. Next base: position 7,272 of record JBARHQ010000223.1, read on the forward strand.
ACATCCCCTTCAACTTTGTTGGCAAGAAGCAGCAGTGATGCACTGTTTTCCGTTCTGACGGTCCCTGAGGCAATGATCCCCGCTGCGCTGTTGCTCATGCTCGTTTCGCCCTTTGACAGGGACAGTGGGGTGCAGGAATAGTTCAGTGTTGTATTCCTGCTTGCCAATACCCCTGCAACGCTCTGATGTAGTGAAACACTCTCGCCGTGCAGCAGAAGTGCTGCAGACTGGATGGCCTCTACCTTCTCTCCGTCGATACTTAATGCCGCTACCTGCTGCATTTCCACATGGCTGCCTTCCACGTTCCTGATCGTGCTCTGGCTGATCCGGACAAGCTCGCCCTCGATGATATCCAGATCTTTTCCCTGCAGTACCTGTTCAGTTTTCTCCATTTTTGTTACCCCCTGCTTCATAAAGTTTACGAACGTTATCCTGTATCCGTTCCTTTTTTCTGAGGCACTCGTCGTACTTCTCTCTCTCTTTCACGACGATATCTTTCGGAGCCCGCTTCAGAAAATCCTCGTTCAGGAGTTTCTTGTTCAGAAAATCTATTGTTTCGTCCAGCTTCTCGTCTTCTTTCCTGAGCCGTTCGATCTCGGCCTTGAGATCCAGAAGTCCTTCAAGGGGGACGTAGACCTCGACGAACGTCCTGATCGCTGCGGCCGAACCCCGGGGTTTCATGACCCCGCTCCCGATTTCGACCATATCGGCCCTGGCGAGTTTCCTGATGCAGGTAAGATTTCTGCCGATGATCTCTTCTGCCTGTGATGTCCGTGTCCTGACCGCGGCCTTGAGTTCAAGTGACGGAGAGAGATTGAGTTCACCGCGGATCGTCCGTATTCCCATGACGGTCTCCATGATGACCTCCATCTCCGCCTCTGCCGCCTCATCTCTGGTGAGGGATTCCGGATACGGGGCGATCATGATGCTGCCGCTTTTCACCTGATTTCCAGGAATGTTCTGCCAGATTTCCTCAGTCACGTACGGCATAAACGGATGAAGCAGCCGCAGGGTGTTGTCCAGGATATACAGGAGACATTCCTGTACCGGGGCCTTCTGCGCGGATTCACCGTACAGGACCGGTTTCACCATCTCGATATACCAGTCGCATAGTTCGTGCCAGATGAAATGATACAGGCTGCCGGCGGCGTCATTGAAACGGTAATCCTCCAGCGCTTTGTTGATGTCAGCAGTCGTTGCCGCAAGCCTGCTGAGGACCCATCTGCTGCCGATATCCAGTGACCCGGCAGAAACTGATTCAGGAAGCCGGACATCTCCGGCGTTTGAGAGGATGAAGCGTGAAGCGTTCCAGAGCTTGTTGACAAAATGCCGGTACCCTTCAACCCTCTCCTCGGAAAATTTGACGTCCCTGCCCTGGGCGGCAAATGCCGTAAGAGTAAACCTGAAGGCGTCGGTCCCGTATTTCTCCATCATGATCAGGGGGTCGACAACATTACCCTTTGATTTGGACATCTTCTGGCCGCTGGCGTCGCGCACCAGCGCATGAATATACACGGTGCTGAACGGTATTTCCTTCATGAATTTCAGGCCCATCATGATCATCCTGGCCACCCAGAAGAAGATGATGTCAAAACCCGTCAGCAGGACGGAGGTCGGATAATATTTAGCCAGTTCAGCCGTCTTGTCAGGCCAGCCGAGGGTCGAGAATGGCCATAGCGCCGAGGAAAACCATGTGTCAAGAACATCTTCATCCTGACGCAGCGATGCATTGCCGCATTTTGTGCAGGCCGTTGGCGTCTCACGGGACACGATGACCTCTCCGCAGGCGTCGCAGTACCAGGCAGGGATCCTGTGCCCCCACCATATCTGACGGGAGATGCACCAGTCATTGATATTCTCCATCCACGCAAAATAGGTATTTTCCCAGGACGATGGGACAATACTGATCCTTCCGTCCCTGACGGCCTTGATTGCGTCTTCTGCCAGGGGTTTTATCTTCACATACCATTGGAGTGCAGCAAGAGGCTCTATGATCGTCTTGCACCGATAACACTGGCCGATCGCATGGTTGTGCTTTTCCTGTTTTACCACGAGCCCGAGTTCCTTCAGGTCCCTGAGCACTGTCTTTCTGCAGTCATACCGGTCCATCCCGGCGTAGGGCGCTCCCGCGAGATCGGTCATTTTACCGTCTATGCCGATGACGCTGATAAAGGGAAGCGAGGGGTCCTGTCTCCTCGCCATTGCCTCGTCATTGAAGTCATGGGCCGGGGTGACCTTGACCGCGCCGGTGCCGAATTCCGGATCTACTGCCATGTCTCCGATGACAGGAATTCTCCGTTGGGTAAGGGGCAGAACAATGATTTTGCCGATCAGTCCGGCATAACGTTCATCTTCGGGGTTCACTGCCACGGCGGTATCGCCGAGCAGTGTCTCCGGTCTCGTTGTTGCGACCACGATATTGCCGCTTCCGTCTTCCAGAGGATACTGGATGTAGGTCAGAAGTCCCTCAAAATCCTCATGCTCGACCTCAATATCCGAAAGTGCGGTATGGCAACGGGGACACCAGTTGATCAGGCGGTTGTCGCGATATATCAGTCCCTGCTCATGCAGGCTGACAAAGACCTCGATTACTGCCTTCGAAAGCCCGCTGTCGAGGGTGAAGCGTTCTCTGGACCAATCGCAGGAACTGCCGATCCGCTTCAACTGGTGTGTTATCCTGCCTCCGTATTCCGCCTTCCATTTCCATACCCGTTCGATAAAGGCCTCCCGCCCCAGCCAGTGCCGGTCAATACCTTCTGCGGCGATCTGGCGTTCAACGACGTTCTGTGTGGCAATACCGGCGTGGTCGGTCCCCGGCACCCAGAGGACACTGTATCCGGACATGCGCTTCCAGCGTGCAAGGATATCCTGAAGGGTCGCATTCAGGGCGTGGCCCATATGAAGGGAGCCGGTGACGTTCGGCGGTGGAATAACAATACTGAACGGTCGGGCCGATGACTCCGGATCAGCCTTGAAAAGTCCTTCGGCCAGCCAGTGGTCATACCATTTCTCTTCCACGCCTTTGGGGTTATAGCCTTTGTTTAATTCTGTCATAGCTTCGTCATAACAATAAAAGACGGGGAATGGGCCTTGCCATTTCCCCGCCGCTTATGGAAACTCTCCTGTATTTTAAGAGGATGCTTTAATCTTCTCAATCTCTTTTGATATCATGGTGCCTGCAAGCTCGGGGACCGTCTCCCAGAGCACCTTCTCGACCTCAGCTGTTATGGATGAAAACGCCCCTTTCACGGTCTCCTTCGTCACCTTCTCAACGAGTTCGGGAGCCATTTCCCATAGAATCTTTTCGATCGAGTCCTTCATCATCGGGGTGACAGCTGCCAGCAGGGCATCTTTCATATCGAGTTCCTGATCGAGTCTCTGGTCGATCTTCTGGCAGATTGTCTGACTGATGGTCTGATGAAGGGAACCGAACATGGCTGCAACCTGTTCGCTCACCTTCCTGTCGATCAGGGCCATCACCTCGTCCTTCGAGGGGAGGGGAACCTCGCGGGTGAGGCTTCCTGCGGCCATCACCGGGGCCGAGGCTGGCGCCTGAGTTGGGGCCAAAGTTACGGCTTCAGCCGCCTGTGCGACGATGGCTGCAGGTTCATCATGTCGCGGCATCTCAGCCGGCGCCATTTCGATGTGTACCTCTGCGACCGCCTCCGCAGCAAAGGTACCTTCTTTAGACAGGGCTCCGGCGCCAAAGGTGTCGGGTACTTCAGTCAGATCTTCCATCGCCCAGAGGTCTTCTTCAACTGCCAGTTCTGCAGGTTCGGCCTGTATAGCAGTGGCGAACTCTTCTTCCTGGTCCAGGGCCTCATCCAGCGGTTCAGCTATGGCCTCTGCCTCCATGCCGGACATAGCGCTCAAGGTCAGGACTGCGTTGATCTTGCTGATCAGTTCCTGCGATTCAAAAGGCTTGATCACCGAATCGTCTGACCCTACCTTGCGCGACAGCTCATTGTCGATAGGTTCAAAGGCGCCAGCCAGGAGAATGACAGGCACTGATGCAGTCCGGGGATTGGTCTTGATCCGTTCACAGAGTTGATAGCCGTTTATCTTCGGCATCTCAATATCAGCCAGGACAATATCCGGATGAAATGTCTCCATAAGGTTCAGTGCGTCCTCGCCGTTACTGACTGACTTTATATCAAAATCCTCTTCGGCTAATACGAGTTCAACGACCTTTTGTATGGTTATGCTGTCATCTGCCAGTAATAGCCTGCGAGCCATGCCTCACCTCATTGAGAGTAGTTTGCAAAATTTTATTTCTAACTAATGAAAAAGTCAAGACTTTTTGTTGTCGTTGCCGGCATTCTGCTGAACACACGGTTCAGCATCGGGAGACCCCTCAGCCGCCTCCGCCAGACCCGTGAGAGTGTCCCGAGGATGAACATCCTCCGCCGAAGCCCGCATCAGCCCCGGCATCAGACCCCCCATTAGCACTCGAACAGCAGAAGGCAGAGATAATCTTCCGGGTCTCTTTTGAGGCGCATTTCGGGCATTCAGCGCCATCACCTGCTGCGCTGTAACTCTGTAGGAGAGAGAACTTCTCGCTGCAGGCATTGCACATATATTCATAAATAGGCATAAGTCACCTCCTAATAGTGCGTGTATGTTAACTCTATAAAACAGGTCAAGTCAATTTCAGGGCATGCATATGACACCCTCAGGTTTCCGCCGCAGGGTAGGGACGGGGTGATTGTCGTTATCGTAAGCCATACGGGCATGGTATCATAAAACAGCACAAATCCTGATCAAGGAGTTTTTATGAGACGGCATGCCATGTTTGTATTTTTTCTCTTTTTTCTTGTGATATCTTTCGGGACCGCTGCCGGTGAACAGAAGATTATCAGCATACTGCATGTCAATGACTTCCACGGGTTTGCGGAACCCTATAAACCTTTTGGATCGGAGGAACTCCTGGGGGGTATTGCGTCTCTGGCCTCTGAGGTTGAAAAGATCAGGGCCCGGCGGCCAGTTCTTTTGGTCTCTGCCGGAGATATGATCCAGGGGCACAATTGGGCAAACCTGTTTCTCGGGGAATCGGTCATTGAGCTGATGAATGAGATGCAATTCGACGCAATGGCACTCGGCAACCATGAGTTCGATTTCGGGACCGACGTACTGAGAAAAAGGATCTCTGAGGCGCATTTTCCGGTCCTCGGAGCGAATGTCGCGGGTCTTGACCTGATCAAGCCATATATTGTCAAAGAGATCCAGGGTGTCCGTATTGCTTTTGTAGGTGTTGTGACCGAGGATGTCCCGGTTACAACCCATCCGAGAAATGTTACTGGCCTTTCCTTTCTGCCGGTTGCGGCCACCGTTGAGAAATATCTTGAACTCCTCAAAGGAAAGGCGGACATAGTTGTTGTCCTCTCACATATCGGGCATGCAGTTGACCGGGATCTTGCCGCGAAGGTCAACGGCATTACGGCAATTATCGGAGGCCATTCTCATACAAAGGTCCTCAAACCTGTCGTGATTAACAATACGGTTATTGTCCAGGCCTGGGAGCATGGCAAGGCACTGGGCCAGCTTGACCTGTATATCGAGGACAGGAAAGTGGTCGGAGCGGAAAGCAGGCTTATTGAGATCAGGCCGACGCGAGATATCCCGGATACCGCGGTCAGCAGGCTTGTGGGGAAGTACAGCGAAAGGGTCAATTCATTGCTTGACGAGCAGGTGGGCCAGGCCCTGACCGACCTGGACGGGGAGAATGTACGCAGCCGGGAGACGAACCTCGGCGATCTTGTAGCCGACATCATGAGGCAGGCAGCGCAGGCCGATGCGGCTATCATTGGCGGCGGCAGCATCAGGACAAGCATCAAAAAGGGCGATATCAGGATAAAGCATATTTACGCAGTATCTCCGTTCAATAACTATATCGTGGCCGTGAGGCTGACCGGCCGGCAGGTCAGAGAAGCCCTGGAGCACGGCCTCTCTGCAATTGATGAAGGAGCCGGTCGTTTTCCCCAGGTCTCCGGCCTGTCATTTTCGTTTAACAGGTCTGCTACAGCCGGGTCGCGTATCAGGGAACTGATGATTGCAGGATTGCCGGCAGAGCCTGACCGCGAGTATACGGTTGCGACCGATGACTTTCTGGCTTCCGGCGGCGACGGCTATAAGATATTTGGTGAAGCGGTTCGGGCATCGAAGGACTTTGCGATCGTCGGTGGAACTCTGAAAGGCGAAAGACTGGTCTATAGTAATGCAGGCAGGTGGGTGCGGGATGTTATAACAGACCATATCAGGGCGGTAAAGATGATTGCTCCGACGGTGGAGGGGCGGATCAGGGAGGTGGAAGAGCGATGAATATTCTGGTGAACGATTGCACGGTATCCCTGTATCCTCCGACGATAACGGTCAGGCATGCGCTGCTGACGGCGGGGTTGCTGGAGGAGGTTGAGGCCGGCAAGAAGGTTTACGACGAATGGGGGAATGAAACAGGACTCGATGGTGCGTTGGCAGAAGGAGCAAAGATATACGTGCGGTAGTTTTGACAAACTCGTACAAAGTCAAAAGTGAGACGGGTTTGTAAGAAGTTCGGAGACAAGGCGCGCATGGTTCGACAGGCTCACCATGACATATGAAGAGCTTGCCCTGAGTTTATCGAAGGGAGTTTTGAAGCGCAACGCAGTATGCAGACTTTTTACGAACCCGTCAGTCTTACGTCAGACGGTATCTGCG
>JBARHQ010000224.1:0-5097 GCA_049799315.1 Thermodesulfovibrionales bacterium
GAATTGAGGATAAACTCGTTGCCGGGACAGAGGATGTGCTCAATAGACCTGACCACTTCACGATCACGGGCGATATCCGCAATACCTTGTGTCAACTCGCTGAACAAAACTTTATGGGGCTGCAGAAAACTAAAGATAGACATTCTGAATCAACTCATTGATGATCTTGACTTGCTCTGGGACGAAAATGATGCGAAACAATTTCTACATCCCTACCTACTGGCATTCTTCAGAAAAAAGTGCTGAAAACTTGATGTTTTCAAAAAAGTTATTTGCTTTTTAACCCGGCGGCAAGATTAAGATTGATATTAATAATGGCTGTAAGCTTTTCAGGAGTTGGATCGGCTATGATCTCAAATATGCGCCTATCAACAAATATACTCAGACTGAGCAAGTCAGATTTTAATGCCTTGGGCAGCAGATTATCTCCTTTAGAAAGTTCTGACTGAAAGATAGTCCATATCATTTGATTTATTCTGAGAGCTTCTTTCAATTTGTCCTCACGGTCAGCGGCATTCCAGTTGTTCTGGCATTCGGTCAGCTTCAGGGCTGCGTTCGTAAGGGCATATGCTTCAACGTCTCTGCCAGAAATTGTTGTTTTCTGAACAGTCCTATATGCTTCGAGTTGATTTGCGTACATGATTTATAGCCTCCTGTTCGTAATCTATCAGTTTTCTTGCAATCTTGAGTGCCTGGTAATATCTCCCTGCGATTATATGTCCACTGATCTCTGTCAGTTGTTCCTTTCTGCTTGGTGCTGCCCCTACCACGTCTTTGACAAGGTCCCAGAATACTTTATGGTGTTCTGACATATTCTTTTCGTCGATATACATCAGCTGTATAGCAAAATATATCTTCTTGCATGCTGAATCTGCATCCTTAAGGCTCATGATGTCCTTTTCGCGAAGGATCGGGACAGTGTTTTCCACAACAAAGTCACTCCTGGTCTTCCCGTTTGCGATCACTGCCCCGCCGATAATCAACTTTTCACCTGGTTTGAGCGTTATTTTCAGTGCCATAGATTCCTCAGACCTTCACGTTGACGATTATGCCCGATTTGACCGGCTCAGCATGCACAGGCTCTGTCTGTTTTGCGGCATCCCTGAATCCAATAAGTCTGTCAAGCGAAGCTGAAATTTCATGATCAGATGCATGATCAGGCAGTTTATGTTCATTAAATGCCGTTTTCACGTTATCATCCTCCGATGACTTCCCTATCTGGTCCTCAAGGCTTTTGATCTGCTTTATGAGATCGAGCCGCTGCGGGCTCCCGGCCGGGAAAAAAGGAGGAAAACTTGTCAGAAGCGTCTGTAACTGCTCATGCAGATAATTTATCCCATGAGTTATTCCCTGAATCGAGACCTGCGGTGTCCTGAGTTCGCTCGGGGCCCGGGCAGACAAAGAGCCTAATCTGGCGTCAACCCCATAATCGCCTTTCTCAGTAGAGCGAATCGCATTCTGCGAGGGTTGTGCTGTCTGTATGCTATTAATATTCATGTTTCTCCCTTATATGTTTAGAGAAGGGGAGGATTTCTTCCTCCCCTTCTCTATCCCAAGGTTTTTGATTAGCCGAACAGTCTCAAGACCGACTGTGCTGCCTGCGAAGAGAGTGACAATGCCGTAGTGCCGAGTGACTGCCTCGTCTGCAACATCAGCATGTTGGCGCCTTCTTCGTTCATGTCAGCGTTCACAAGGCTGTCAGCGCCTGTTGAGAGCGCATTTATCATATCGCCCGTAAAGGTTTGCCGGGTCTGTATGACGCTGAGACCGGCTGAAAGTGATGCGGAAGTTGTCCTCAACGTGTCTTTTGCAGTATTGAGAGCAGTGATTGTAGCGTTTATATCGCTGGCTGTAGAAGCGGATGTCATAGTTACCGTGGCCGTGTCAATCAAAAGGTCGGCTGACTTTGACGCTACTGAAGAAACAGTCATGGATGAGCTATTGTCTTCGTTGAAGTTAACGACCAGATCGCTCGATCCGTTCAGCAAGTTTGTGCCAACATAGTTGGAGTCGCTGACAACAGTGTCCAACTGTACCATGAGGTTCGAATACTGAACCCCGAGGAGTGACAATGCGGTAGCATCTGTAGTTGCAAGTGCTGACTGGGCAATACCTTTTGCTGCATCTATAAGCGTGCTTATAGCCTTGATGCCATTGTCCGCTGCCTTGATAGCCTGGATACCCTGGCCCATGCCGTCCTTAAGACCTGCAAGATCAGAAGCGCGGCCAGATAAGCCCTGTGCTGCAAAGAAAGCGGTTGGGTTGTCGAGAGCGCTGTTGACCTTTTTGCCTGATGATAATCTTTCCTGAGTTCTGTTGAGAAGATTTACTGTACCCTGAAGACTGATAAGGTTGGACCGCATGCCAGAGGTTAAGCTGATATCGTTGATAGCCATGGTAATGCTCCTTATTCTAAGGTTTCGTTCCGACAATTCTTGCCGGGTTTATTCCGCAAAGCGGAACGGGTGAGTCAATTTTTTTGTCTTTCAGGTCTCTGTTTCTTCTATCCTCCTTTTCGACCCTTGAGTTTTCCTGCTTCTAAGATTCTTATCGGCCACCCCTTCAGAAAACTTTAGGGTTTTTTGAACTTTTCTTAATTTTTTCCTGGCGACCCCTCTATAATGTTATATCGGTAATCCTGACAACGAGGTTTAGGGTAAGATTCATCTCGGCAGGCTGACGAAAAACTCTTCATCGGTGGCACCTGCCATGCATAAGGAAGCAGATTTTATCCGATAGGCGAACGAGCGCGCTGTGCGCGTGGTGATGATAAAGAGAGCGAAGGAATGTTTCATTTTTCGAAGAGGAGACAGTATTTTTGAAACCGTAACTTTCAGCAGGGAGCTTAGGGACGTCACCGCAAGGTGATAGTTTCGCATCGGCGAAACTATGAGAATTACCGAAAGAAATTCAACCTACTTTTCTTTTCCCGGCAGCGTAAAACAAAACCTGGCGCCTTCATCCGGCTTTCCTTCGGCCCATACACGCCCACCGTGTTTCTCAACAATACTTTTGACAAGGACAAGTCCGACGCCGGTCCCCTCAATTTCCCTTGAGGTATGTATTCTCTGAAAAAGGCTGAAAAGTCTATTGCTAAACTGCATATCAAAGCCAATCCCGTTGTCCTGAACGTAGTATACGTTCTCAACATTCTCAGTATAACCACCTACTTCAATTATTGCAGTCTCTCTTGAGTGTGTGAATTTGATCGCATTCGATAAAAGATTTACGAGGACCTGACTTATCATCGCAAGGTCGCCATATGCCGAGGGCATCTGTTTAATTTCAAATAGTATGTCCCGTTCACCGATTGCCGGCTTGAGTTCATTGACCAGCGTTTGTGTTAATTCATCCATATTGAAATCGTGTTTCAGAATCTCTTTTGTGCTGACTTTGGAAAAATTAAGAAGGTCTGCAATGAGCTGATTCATTTTTTTAACGCTGTTATTGATCCTGTTCAGATAGTCTTTTCCCTTGTCATCAAGTTTTTCGGCATAGTCTTCCAACAGTATGTTGGAGAAGCCTGCTATCGTAATGAGTGGTGATCTAAGGTCATGGGAAGCGGCGTAGCTGAAACTCTCCATATCTTTGTAAGCAGCTTTCAGTTCAGAGGCGTTGAACTGCAATTTCTGATTCAGTCTCTTTAAAGCTTCTTCCGACTCTTTTCGTTCGGTGATATCGCGGGACACAGCCAGCAGGCGTTCAGGTTTTCCATCGGCGCCGATGACCGGTGTAATGGCAACGTTCCACCATTTTGGCGAACCGTCGACGGTTGGACAAAAGCCCTGGAATGTACCTATTTGTCCCTGCTGGGCTTTATGGAGAGCTTCCAGCGAAGTCTGATGGTCTGTGTCTTTCCAGAATTCCTGATAGGGCACGTTCAGGTATTTTCCCATGTCCCGGATTCCCATCTGGCGCTGACCGCCAGGACTCATGTATTGCAACCGTCCCTCCAGATCCAGGAGTTTGATGCAGTCGTAGCTGCTGTCAATAATACTCTGATTGAACGTGTTGCTCTTCTGTAATGCCCCTTCTGCCTGCTTGCGCTCGGTAATATCTTCAATCGCAAGAAGGATCAGGCGGTCAAAATGTTCCATCATATTCAGGGCTGTCTTAACATAGGGCTCTTCCCTATAAATCTTACGGGCATTGAGTATCATCACCCTGCGTCCGATATTCGGCAGCTCCAGCTCAATCTCAAGGTCTGAGCAAGCTTTATCCTCCGGCAGGATCTCCTGAAGCTGCTTCATGAGATCAGGGACGTTCCACTGACCATTCCCCAACTCGTAGATATGACGGCCTTCTGTTTCTTCGGGATCTACCAGAAAGTTTTTGTAGAACGATCTGTTGGCGGTTATCACCTTCAGGCCGGAGTCGAGGATGAGCAGGGGTTCCCGTACGGTTTCAACAATAGCATTGGCATAATCATATGCCTCCTTGACCCTTACAAGGTTACGCTTTATATCATCGATATCAACCAGCGTCATCAAAACGCCGTCGATCCTGTTATCAACGGTCTTATACGGTCTTATCGTCAATGAATACCAGTGGTTCGAATCATCCTGGACCTCTCTCTGTTTTATGACAAGGGTATTGATAACATCGTGGACCATTTGATGAAGATCCGGGATATTGACATTCGTCCTGATATTGCCCAGGGGACGTCCGGCATCCGAGGGGATAAGATTCAGCAGCCTGGCCGCCGCATCATTAAACCGCCTGATCTGGAGCTCGCTACCGAGTATGATAATCGGTATCCCGACGCCTCTGAGCACGTTGAACAGGTCATTGTTCAACTGTGTCGTTTCCTCATTGCGGCTTTGAAGCTCGTCGTTGACCGTGGTCAGTTCTTCGTTCGTGGACTGGAGCTCTTCTCTGGCCGTTTCCATCTCCTCGTTGATGCTCTGCATTTCTTCATTGCTTGACTGCAGTTCCTCATTCAGGGCACTCAGTTCTTCGTTCGCGGCCTCATACTCCTGCGTCATTGTGTTTGCATGTGCCTTTGACTCGGCAATCTCCTGCCTCAACCGGGCTGTCTCTTCGTCCTCCTTGCGCCCCTTTGCGGCAGGGGCTGATTTCACCACTCCCATCCCCTCC
>JBARHQ010000225.1:0-12808 GCA_049799315.1 Thermodesulfovibrionales bacterium
AGGCCCGTGGTAGACTACCACGTCGATAGGCTGGAGGTGTAAGTGCAGTAATGCATTCAGCTGACCAGTACTAATTGGCCGTGTGTCTTGACCCTTACTTCCCTCTTCCCTCCTGTCGTCAACGATCGGAAATCCCTTGTTGTCAAATTTAAAAAAAGGTGTACAATATGTAAAAGGCCAATTGGCCTTTTTTGTTATAGTTTCTATGCTGCTGCACAAGGAGTAGTATGAGAGAACGGGATATTTTCGAAGAGATCATAGATATCGGCAAGAGACGGGGAACTCTTACCTATGACGAGATAAACGATGCCCTCCCCTCCGAGTTTTTTTCCCCCGACGAATTAGAAGATCTCATGGACCTCCTTCAGGATATGGGGGTCAAGGTTACCGATGCAGAGGAATCAGCCACTCCAGAGGAAGAACCCGCAGACGAAGAGGAGATCGGCGAGTACGAAAAAACAGAAGACCTTGTCCAGGCATATTTCCACTCCATGGGAGACATCTCGATCCTGACGAAGGATGAGGAGACTGAACTTGCCAAGAGACTTGAAGAGGGAAGAAATATTATTACCGCCATTGTTGTTGCACTTCCGCTCTACAAAAAGATGGAGATAACCCTTGTTGTCCCGGAAGTAGAAGAGGAAGTCCAGGAAGAAGAGATCGAAGAAGTAGAAGAAGAGAAGCCGGACGAAGCGTTCATCCTCTCACTGAAAGTGCTCGACGATCTGATGAAGAAGCTGGAGGCAATAGACCGAAAAATTGGCAAGTATGGGTCCCTCAAGGAGATCAAGCGGCTTGTTAACGAGAGGAAAAAGAAGAACATCAACCCTCTGAAGCTTGCCATACTCGAAAAGGAGGTAAAGACCGAATACCGGCGGGTCGAAACGGAAGTCGGCATCAAAATAGAAGATCTGAAAATCAAATGGGATAAGATTACCAATGCGCGCACTCTTGTCACTGACGCAAAAAATGAGCTCATCACCCGAAATTTAAGATTGGTTGTGAATATAGCAAAGAACTATGTTGGAAGAGGCCTCCCTCTGTTGGACCTGATCCAGGAAGGGAATATCGGCCTCATGAAGGCGGTGGACAAGTTCAAGTATGAGAAGGGGTTCAAGTTTTCGACCTATGCAACATGGTGGATACGTCAGGCGATCACCAGAGCGCTGATCGACCAGACGAAGACTATCAGGGTTCCTGTTCACATGATGGAATTTTACAACAGGGTGACCAAGGCATCCCGGGAACTGACCCAGCAGCTCGGTCGTGAGCCGAGCAACGAAGAGATAGCAAAAAAACTGGTCGTTCCGACAAGGAAGGTCGAAGAGGTCTTCAGGGCTATCCAGGACCCTATTGCACTGCAGACGCCGGTGGGGGATGAGGACACCGAGCTTGAAGATTTCATCGGCGACAAAAACAGTCCGTCACCGTATTCTGATGCTGAGCGGAACGAAATATCCGAACAGATTCTGATGATTCTGAAGACGCTCACCGAGAAGGAGCAGAAGGTAATCAGGATGCGGTTCGGCATCGGTGTTGACAGGGATCATACGCTGGAAGAAGTCGGCAGGCATCTGTCTATCACCCGCGAACGTGTGCGCCAGATCGAGGCAAAGGCCCTCAGGAAATTAAAGCACCCCAGCAGGCTTCGCGCCCTTAAGGTACTTACCTCAGCATAAGTCCCCGCTGCAATTAATTATTCGGCCCTGACGAATGCGTTGCCGGCTGCAACCGGCTGCGTAAAGGACCGAACAATGGCTGTAGCTGTTGTATCCCTGTAGTTTATAACCTGGATAAGGCTGTTCGGAACTGTATGCTCGCCGATAATAAGTGTCTGCAGCACATCTCCTGTCTCGATCCCGTCCTTCTGCCCCTTGTCTATATAGACAATATCATAATTCCCGTTGAGTTTCTTCAGGCTCTGTGAGGCGACAATGGCCCCTTTTATGTCCGGCTTTCTGACGTCACCGGTTGTTAATGGAGGATCGATCTCATAATAGGGATCAAGCAGATCGCTGACCGTGATATCATCAAATACCTGGACTATTTTTGCCTTGGTCTCACCGTATTCGAATCTGATGATCTCTGCGACCCCCCTGATTTCGACAACATACCCAAGTAATTTGCCTGATACCGGATGTTTTACCTCCGCTCCGGGTCTGATAACATAAAATTTGTCGCCGACCTTCACAGGGCTATCTGTCTTTACATAAACAATATCATTATTGCCAAAGAGACTCCTCCCTTCGGGTGAGCCGAATATTTTTCCGATGCCCCTGACCGTGCCCGCTATATAGCCGCTCGCCATGAGTATACTTTTTTCAATAAGTGGTTTGAGAACAACGCGTCCGGGTTCCTCCGCTTGAGTCGCGGAAGCGGCTTGGGAGGTTTTCTGCTTTTGTTCATCCTGCATGACTGCATCCTGGCGTTCCGATGAAGCTGTGCCCACTGCGGGTTGATCCTGGGTTTCCGTCCGAAGAAGATAGAGAGGGATCCTGATCATCTGCCCGGGGTATATCCTGTCAGGATTCGTTATTCCGGGGTTTTCCTTCCAGACCTTCGGCCAGAGAAAGGTATCATTCAGCTCCTTGCCGGATATCCCCCAGAGGGTATCACCCCCGTGAACGGTATATTCTCTGATCTCCGTTGACTGTGCAGACGAGAGAGAAGGCATCAGCAAGACGATTAATAAACATAAGCACATAACTCCCCGATAGAGCATAAGTATCTCCTTCACGTAAAAGTTTATCTACCTAAAAAATAACCGAGTTAAAAAAAACTGTCAAGCATATTCTAACTGTTATTTGACATAACTGTCAGTAAAAATTGATAATTCATTATGCAGCGATATAATTCCTTCGGTCCCTTCATGAGAAAAAAATTCGGCTCAACTGTCTACAAAGTAAATGTGGACGCAGGGTTTACCTGCCCGAACAGGGATGGCACGCTGGGGGTCACGGGGTGCATCTACTGCAACAATGACAGCTTCAGGCCCAACTCCTGCAAGCCGTCTCTTTCCATAAGCGAACAGGTACAATCGGGGATTGGTCACGTAAAAAAAAGATATAAGGCCGATAAATTTCTTGTTTATTTTCAGGCTTATACAAATACCTATGCACCTCTTCTGGAACTGGAAAAAATGTATCACGAGGCCCTAAGCCATCCCGGTGTCCTTGGCCTTGCTATCGGTACCCGTCCCGATGCGGTTGATGAGGAGAAAATCGCGATGCTTCAGGACCTGGCCTCGCGGTATTTTATTCTTATCGAATATGGGTTGCAGTCCATATATGACAGAAGTCTCGAATACATAAACCGTGGCCATAATTATCAGGCCTTTCTCGAAGCGATCGAAATGACAAAAGACAGAAATATCGCTGTCGGGGCACACCTCATCGTCGGGTTTCCTACGGAGACACGGGAGGAGATGCTTGTAATGGCTGACACCATCTCACGGCTGCCTGTCCAGTTCCTTAAAGTCCACCAACTCCAGATCGTCAGGGAGACGCCTCTTGCCGGCATATACCAGGAAAAACCGTTTCATGTTTTTGAATACCAGGAGTATCTGGACTTCATCGTCGACTTCATTGAGCGGACCTCTCCGGAAATCGTTTTCCAGAGGCTCTACGCTACAGCCCCTGATGCCATACTTGTTGCACCCGAGTGGGGCAGAAACAGGCATCAGATACTGCACGATATCGAGAAGAGACTGGAACTCCGGCAGTCATGCCAGGGGAAGAAGTTTGATCTTGCGGCAGTTAACAGCGGATAATCAGCCATGAAACACGATAAGATCTTTCAGGTCTTTTCTCTTTGTCGGCAGCGGACTCTCCCCGGGATATCCATGATCACCCCGAAGATTACCTGAAGCGTTCGTTAAGCTTTCTTACGGCGAGGACAAAGGTCTTCAGGCCTTCGCCTGCAGTCACGTCGATCCCCTGACTGATCAGTTCATTGCGGAGTCTGTCGAACTCTTCTGAATAGATCCTGTCGATCTCCTCAGCGGTCCTTGAGAGAAAGGCCTTCTCCCCACTGCAGGGATGGTTATCTTCATCATGTTTTTCTGAATGGCATTTCATTGTTCCATTATAACATCCGGACAACTGACGGATCCAATAATTCAGCCTGTCATAGTGATTTATATCATATCGCTGCCTGAACAAATCATTTATACTTTCAACAAGAACATAAACCGGAGGTTACCATGGCATTAAGGAATATTATTGAGATTGATGAGACAAAATGCGACGGGTGCGGCAACTGCGTGACGGATTGTGCTGAGGCAGCCCTGCAGATCGTGGATGGAAAGGCAAGGCTTGTCAAAGAGATTTATTGTGACGGGCTCGGCGCCTGCCTCGGGGCATGCCCGACCGGGGCCCTCAAGGTCGTACAGAGGGAGTCCGATCCTTTTGATGAGGCAGCTACAGAAAAACATATTAAGGAGACAAAAAAGATGAAAGAGACACCATGCGGATGTCCGGGAACAAAGACGGTGAATTTTTCCGAACAAGAAGAGAATCAGACAGGTAGCCAGGGGGCAGCAGAGATTAAGCCGGAACTGACGAACTGGCCGGTGCAGCTGAAGCTGATAGCAACCACTGCGCCATATCTGAACAACGCCGATCTTCTGCTTGCAGCTGACTGTACCGCCTTTTCAGCGACCAATTTTCATGGCAGATTCATTAAAGGGAAAAAGGTGATCATCGGTTGCCCTAAGCTTGATGATGCACAGGCATATTTCGAGAAACTGACAGAAATGTTTCAGGCAAATACCATCAAGAGCCTTACAGTTGTGAGGATGGAAGTGCCCTGCTGCGGTGGCCTGTCCTTTGTTGCAAAAAAGGCTATAGAGGCATCGGGCAGGGAGATCCCGTATCACGAAGTTATCATCGGCATTAAGGGAGACATCCTGAGCGAGGGCATGACGCCGCTCATCCCGAAACTGCAGAGTGTCAGCTGATTCCTTCGGTTTTTAGTAAGGGCGCCCGGGAAACGGGCGCCCTTACCTTATTATTATTTTGTTTTTCCCCACATTTTTCTCCTCGGGCCTTGCAAACTCCCGCAAAATTATAGTAATATTCTACTCACCCTACAGTGCCGAAGTGGTGGAACTGGTAGACACGCACGTTTGAGGGGCGTGTGGGCGACCATGCGGGTTCGAGTCCCGCCTTCGGCACCATTAATTTCTTTTTTGATTCATAAGATATCTCTATCAAATGGAAAAATCTCCGGTTGACCCCATAGTTCCAAGGTGGTACTATGAGATTATGAAGTACAAACTCTTTTTTATAGCCGGCATTATGGGCATTGCGGTCATCTCCGGGATTATCGAGGCCCTTTCAACCCCGCGGACGAAGACGGAGGAAGGGGAGCAGAGGGCCGGAGAAGACGCGATGCCTGCTCCTCCTTTATGAAAGGAACCTGCGTTATTTCTCTGTTTTTTCATTGAGGTAGCCATATGGGTACGTGTCATAATGATGAAGCATGGGAAAAGGATCTGCGCTGATAATGACAGCCGCTGACGGCGAAGGACGGGCGGTCCTGGTGAATAAGATATGGTGCATACACTATGAATGCTACAAGTTTGTCAATGTCTGCAGCAGGTGTCGGATCAGGATAAAATGCAGAAATTATCTGAATTACTGGTCCCCGCCTTTTGGTTATTAAAACGCCCGACCCAGTATTGTTTATAAGTGCCGCTTTTTATCGGCCCCTTTTTTATGACGCAGATCATGCCAAAAAATAATACAATCAGATAGAATGAATTCATACAATACGGGAGGTTTGACATGCTTGACAGAACACTGGTAGAGGAGGCCCTTGACAGGGTGAGGCCCTTTCTCAGAAGGGATGGGGGAAACGTTCAACTCGTTGACGTTACAGAAGACAATATCGTTAAGGTGAAACTTACCGGGGCCTGCGGAAGCTGCCCTATGTCCATGATGACGCTGAAAGGCGGGATTGAGGCTGAGCTGAAAAAAATCTTTCCGGATGTCCGCGTAGAGTCTGTATAGCCATACTCTGAAAGCAGTTACCCATGCTCAGCCAACAGGGGAAACTGTTTTAATTCCTCCTGAACTGCTCCTGGTACTCTTTAATGACCGGCAGGTCTGCCTCTGCCCAGTCGAGCGTATGCAGTTCTTCTATCGGCAGCCAGGCCATTGCCCGGTGCTCAAGAAGGATGATTTTTCCTGATGCAATTTCGCACATAAAAGGATAGAGCGTCACAGAAAACGTGGCGTAACCATGGGTCGTTATTGGACATGGTTGGCCGACAGAGACTTCTATCCCAAGTTCTTCGCGTAATTCACGTCTGAGGCATTCCTCCGGACTTTCGCCCGTATTAATCTTGCCACCCGGGAACTCCCACTTCAGCGGCAGACTCATGGATATACTACGTTGTGTACAAAGAACTTTTCCCTTGATTTCGATAATGGCACACGCGACATGTAAATGCTTTTTCTCTTTCAAGTTTTATCGCCCTTATCTTTCTGTCAGCAGCCGGTTCTCCGGGATAATCGCAGTAATCCTGCAGGTCTTTTTTTATCCCCGTGTCCTCCCATAACTGCTATATTTTATCACAAAGACAAAGAGAGCAACAGCAATAAACATCGGGTTTTCAAGTTGCTGAAAGTGACTAAGGAAGCCAGTCTGCCGATATCGGCCGCAATTTGTCATTCCAGCAACCGGCACATAAAGAATTTTTGATGGCAAGCTGTTTCGCATATCAATGATATGCCATAAGGGGCCGGTTGACGAAGCGGTATTTGTTCTGATTAAATAAGGTCAGTATGCAAATCGATAAGAATATGAAAATACTTGTGGTTGATGATTTTGAATCGGTGCGGCAATCCGTTAAGACTGTCCTGAAAGAAATCGGGTTTGTGAAAATTTCTGAGGCTGAAGACGGTGTCCGGGCATTGGCGAGACTCAAAAGCGACAAATATGAGCTTCTTATTACTGACTGGAATATGCCGAACATGGATGGTATGACGCTCGTCAGGATGATAAGGGGCGATGCCGCATTGAAGGACATGGTAATCCTTATGGTCACTGCCGAGGCAGAAGAGGACCACGTTATGGAAGCGATAAAGGTTGGCATCAACGACTATATTGTTAAACCTTTTACCGCAGAGGTTTTACGGAAGAAGCTTGAGAAGATTTTCCTTCCCCACACTTAATTTTAAAGCCTAGTCTGAGTAGGCCGCAGTGCTATGTGCAGTAGCCGCTAAAGGAAGAAAAGTGGTGACCCCTGCATGATTCGAACATGCGGCCCCAGGTTTAGGAATTCAAACAATACGATTTTTGCGAATGGGCCTCCAGCTTGGATTTAGGCCTAACCATCTGTAATTTAAAGTAATTGTTGATGTTTGTATTTTCCATCTATTGCTGTATTTTCTGTCCATTAAGCAATTTTCTGTCACGAATCGGTCACGCTCGTAATATGCATATTACAGTCTGACCATAGATGTTAAACGTGAGCAGAATTCTATGGCGTGCTCTTGCAGTTATGGGGGGGTATCATTTCCGCCATGTGGCCAAAATGATACCCCCCCTTGTAAAAACAGCCCCCTTGACAAGTGAATAGTGCAATCCAATAAATATGTTATGAAGAGGCGGGGGATTGAGAATCACATACTACGGCACTGCACGTTTATAATGGTCTTTCTTCTTGTCGCCATGATCGGCATATATGGGTCCTTGACCGGATTCAAAGGACCCTTCTGGAGAATCAGCGAAATATGCGGGTATATTGCAGTTGCCTTCCTGATAGTGGCCATTATTTTGCGGACGGCAACTTAGAGGGAAACAAGGTATGAGCCTGAACCCTCTGATATTATAGTCAGCCCTGTATACAAGGACTATGATATCAACATTTTTCACAAAAACTAGGGCTTACTTGCCACGGGCTAAGTCCATAATAAGCTTCTAATCTCAACCAGCCGGTGAAGATTGCGCTGATCTTCTTTGTGCCACTTTTGCTCCAACTTGTTGTGTCTTTTGAGAGCCTCGTAGTATTTTGCATACTTTTTCTTATCGGGCTTGACCCACTCGGATAAATCTGAGTTAGGCACTTTCTTCCACTTCGTCGGAGGTGAGGGCAATCTCTCATCATCGAGAGGGCTTTTTCTGTTTGGCCTGGTCTCCTTCCACCAGCGATACAAGCTTTTTATTTCTCTCCATCCCTGCCGGTGTAATCCGTTGGAATTCCAGTCGATTCTCTCGGGATCTTCTTTCTCAATGAAATCCACCAAGATCTGAAATGCTGCATGCAAAAGCACCTGATCTCTGTCACACAATCCTTTGTCCAGAGTTTCTATCTTGAGGTATCTCATATTCCTGTCCTGTAGTATACGTCTACCGCAGGAGTCAACGGTAGTTCGCTTTTTTCGAAAAAGAATATATCACAAAGCAAAAGACCCCAAAAACTGTTGATGGGGCATTCTGCTGAACATTAGTCCGGCACAGATTCCATGCAACTGATGGGGGGGTGAAAATTTGGCCACGTGGCCAAAACTTTACCCCCCCCCATGGGAATTTACTTCGGTAAGAGAGTTAAGCGCGTTTATTATAATGATCCGCAAGAAACACATTGGTCTTCGGACAGGGGGGTGTGAAAAAACCGTCACATGTCGTTTTTTTCACCCCCCTGTATCCACGCCTTGAGCTTTAAACAAAGGTTGAACAGTCATTGAAGGGGCTTCTTAAGATGGCACAGCAGATTCTCTACTTTTGCAGTTCCGGGGGCAGTCTGAAGCATATAGAGAGGGACGCGGCTGCCGAGACCAGCCTGTTTGTTGTTAGGCCATTCGAGTGCTGATACATCGTTTTCAAAGACGTCTACCCCGAGCGCAATAATTCTGGCCGGCATACCCTGCAGAATAAGGGCATGCCAGTCTCTGCTATTCTTGATCTTTTGTCCGAGGATCTTGGTGCTTCCCATAACAGCAGCCGTGGTTATCATAATATTTCAACTCTTCATCGTAAAGGCCAGAGACGCGGAGCCGGCAGGTAACAAGTAAACGGTAAGGCTGTAAAGAGTAAGCTGTCACCTGTAAAGAGTAAATGTATCGGGATTATCAGGCCCACGCTATTCTTTTTTAAAGTGGATAAATAGCCTCACCACCCCCGATTTGCGCTATCGGGCTTCGGGCTATCCTGCCTCACGGCAGTTTCGCACTTGCTCCCCTGTCTCTGTCATATCCTATTCGTCTTTATAGTTCACCGTCGCCGAATGATTCGCCGCATGAACCAGGGTTACCAGCTGTCTCAGGTGCTGTAGGCTGTCCAGGTAATCCTTGTATGTTTCAGTGAACTTGTGACGCGGTTCCTGCACTATATCTCGGCCTTCCTTATGAATTACTCGCCGGTATGAAGACTTTTCGACCCGCGCAGCTATAGCCTTAAGGTCTTCAAGCAAATTCTTCCTGACCTCCAAGGCCTCTACAATCGATATTCCCGTGCCCTCATATTCGACCCGCGTGTCAAAATTCGTTTTTTGAATCGCCTGGTTGAGTTTGACCCGCTTGGTCTGAAGTTTTTTGAGTATGCTTTCGATCTCCTTCTGATTGAAATCTGCGGCCGGGTCTTTATTTTCATCATCGTCATGGAAGAGACCTCGTTTTTTGGAAGATTCGCCGAGAAGAAGACCTCCCAACAGTTCCACATGGCGGTCATACTCGCTCCTGAGCTCAATAGCTTCATAAAGGTAAAGAATCCCTTTTTTATCCGGCATGGGTTGCTCCTTTTTCTGATGGAATTGAGGTATTATACATACATGTATACATAAAGTCAATTAATATACATACATGCCATTGCGAAGTGATGCAGTTTAATTGTAAACAAGATATGTGGAAACTCTCGGACAGCGCTTAAAATACTATAGAGAACAGATCGGATTATCACAGATTGATCTGAGTGAGAAGAGTAATATCTCTCAGGCCAGCATAGCAAGAATAGAATCAGGGAGACAGAAGAACCTCAAGAGAGAGACAATGAAGAAACTTGCTGATGGGCTCGGCATTTCCTTAACCGAGCTCATGGAGCCTGTCACTATGGTGAGAGAAGAGGAAGCTGTTTACACCTCTGCAAAAGCAATACCTGTATTGGCAATAAAAGATATTGATGCTGTAAATGACTTGAGCGTTGCGGTCCGAAAGGCCAACACCTTTGAACCTTC
Organism: Thermodesulfovibrionales bacterium; assembly: GCA_049799315.1. Classification (GTDB taxonomy): domain Bacteria; phylum Nitrospirota; class Thermodesulfovibrionia; order Thermodesulfovibrionales; family UBA6898; genus PALSA-1316. Next base: position 10,178 of record JBARHQ010000225.1, read on the forward strand.
CCTGTCCTCAGACAAGAATGCCTTCTATCTTAAGATTACATCAGACTTCACTTCCCGACCTGTTATAGAAGAAGGAGACCTGCTTCTGATTGAACCGGCAGCGAAGATCAGGGAAGGCGATATGGTCCTTTTTCTGCCTGCCGAAAAGAAATGTCTCGGCAGAATATATTACCCTTACGATAATCTGCTGATTCAGCCTCTTGATCAGAATCTGCCGCCTGTTGTGCTAAGGAAGAAAGAAATAAACAGGCGGACCATAAGAATATTACGAATAAGCGGGATAAAAAAATAATTGCCTCGCACTGAAGGATATTGAGGGGTGCAATTTCCGCCGCATGGCGGGATTTGCACCCCACGCAGGTCGATATATTCATGGAAGGGGTCAAAAATTGCCACGTGGCCAAAATTGCCCCCCTCTGGAGTCTACTGGTCAGGCTCACTTGCATATGAATAAGGATAAAACGCTATTTAATTTACCCTTTACACAGGTTAATAAATAGTTTATACTTAACCTGATCAGAGGGACATAATGCGCAAAGATATTTTTAAAAGACTTATAGCCGACTCTCAGGAAAAGGACCTGTCTTACGTTATCGACAGGGACCTGAATATTCCTCTCGACACGGGCAAGATCATATCCTTAATCGGGGTGCGCAGGAGCGGAAAGACCCACGTCGTATATTCAATAATCAATAAGCTCCGGAAGACCACAGACACAAAGAGTATCGTCTATATTAATTTCGAGGATGACCGGCTTTTCCCTCTGGAACTAAAAGACCTGTCCACCCTTCTGGACGCATATTACGAAATGTACCCTGACAAAAAAAACGAAAAGGTCTATTTCTTCTTTGACGAGATTCAAAATGTGCAGGACTGGGAAAAGTTCGTCAGGCGGCTGTATGATACGGAAAACTGTGCCATCGTTATAACCGGTTCATCTGCAAAACTGCTGAGCAAGGAGATCGCCACTTCCCTCAGAGGAAGGACCTTGAGTTATGAGGTCTTCCCCCTTTCTTTTAATGAATTGCTGGCTTTCAGAGGAATCAGGAAAGACCTTCATTCATCAAGGGCGCAGGCCAAAATCAAAAATGCTTTTTCAGAGTATCTGATAAGAGGGGGATTCCCTGAGATCGTAAATTATGATCAAGCTGTTTATATGAAGACCCTTCAGGAATATATCGATCTCATCATGTACAGAGATGTGATAGAGCGTTATAGCATTTCGAACACCTTTCTCCTTAAGCGGCTGATCAAGTTCTGTTACACTAATGTCTCGACGCTTGTGAGCTTCAACAAACTCTATAATGCCTTTAAATCCGAAGGGCTTAGCATTTCTCGTAATACCGTATACGAGTATATTTCCTACCTTGAAGACGCCTACGCCCTGTTTGCGGTGCCCATATATGCAAAATCACTTCGGGAGCAGTGGAGGAACCCGAGAAAAATATACAGTGTTGATGTGGGGTTCAAAACCGCCATGGATTATCCTTTTTCGATGGACAGAGGAAGAATCTTTGAAAACATTGTCTTCCTTGAGCTAAGAAGAAAAGCGGAACAAATTTACTATTTCAAAGGCAAATATGAGGTAGACTTCTATTACACATCGGCGGGGAAAGAGCATCTTCTGAATGTAAGCTATGAGATGGAATCCTCAGCCACAAGGGAACGTGAAATAAGGGGACTGGTTGAAGCCATGAAGAGATTTTCTCTCAAAAAAGGGACCATAGTGACATCAGAGCATAAGGAAGAAATAAAAACAGAGGCCGGGAAGTTATATGTCATTCCCCTATGGGAGTGGCTGCTTACAAGTCAGGATAGCTGATGTCACCGCCGAAAGAAATAACTGATCTGATTGAACGGTTTGAGCGGAACCGGGAGTCGTATTTGTCCGGCCAATACAACGAAACACAGCTCAGGCGCGAATTTCTCGATCCATTCTTCAGTGCCCTGGGCTGGGACGTGGACAATAAACAGGGCTATGCCGAAGCGTACAAGGATGTGATCCACGAAGACGCGCTTAAGATCGGCGGCGCAACAAAGGCCCCGGATTACTGCTTCCGCGTCGGCGGCGTCAAGAAATTCTTCGTTGAAGCAAAAAAGCCCTCAATCAACCTCAAAGAAGATGTCAGCCCGGCCTTTCAACTGAGGCGGTATGCCTGGTCCGCAAAGCTGCCCCTAAGCATATTGATGGATTTCGAGCATAGGCCCGGCAAGTTTTCAATACAGAATGGGAGAGCCTGATCCGCGTCCAGTTGACTGAGGTTCTACTTTCCCGCGCTGCAACCTTGGCATGGGAGCAGGGGTTGCGCGGGTACGATGCCGTTCATCTGGCTGCTGCACATGTCTGGCAGGATATAATCGGCGAGCCGGTTACCTTGGCGAGTTATGACAGGCAACTATGGGAAGCAGCAAAGGTGACCGGCCTCACTTCATGGCCGGAATCTCTTCCATAAGCATTATTGCTATCATTTCCACAAGTCAATTTTATGTAGATTTATTGTAACCATAATACTGGAGATGTACTATGGAGGTTAAGATGATTTCTGTGGGAATAAAAGAATTGAAGACAAAACTCAGCAGATATGTTGACATGGTACGCCATAGCGAAGAAATTGTCATAACTGAACATAG
>JBARHQ010000226.1:0-2414 GCA_049799315.1 Thermodesulfovibrionales bacterium
GCCCTTCATTGGCATAGCCATGGTCATGCAGCTGCTCCTGACAGCGATGTTTGCCGCGACTGTTGGCGAAGTAGCCAAGGTCTCGACATTCAACTGGAGCCCTGCTGCATCATTCCTGGCAGGGAGAAAACACAGGAACAAAAAGGTAGAGGCTGAGAAGACAGAGGAAAAGAAAGAAGATAAGAAAGAACCAAAGGCATAGCCGGGCCGGATTCAAAAAGGGGCATCCTGCTTCACGGCGGGTGCCCTTTTTTTATTATCTTCATAGGCTAACACGGTTATACCGCCGATTGAATACGCATGTATTGGTCCCGCTAAAATGTCTCATCCCCTTTAACAGGTTGCAGTCATGGGTCCCGATGACAAGGTGGTGGCCTCTAATGGGTGACCGCAAAAGACTTGCTGCAATCGAAAAAAATGAAGGCAACATATTACAATAGGAGCGGAAGAGACAATGCCCCAACATGATATAGACATACGGGTCTTCAGCAGATATCCAAAGCAAGTACGCTTTACCCTTAACCACCAGGGCCGCGCATTGCCCGCACGGACGGTAGATTACTCCCTGAACAGCCTTGGCGTTGTCATCGAGGATCCGGTCACTCTTGACACGGGCGACACGCTGGACCTCGAGATAGACGAACTGGACATACATCAGAAAGGACAGATCGTCTGGATCAAGAAAGACGACCGGGGTGCTCGGATGGGAATCATGAAGCTCGGGACCCTCAACGGCAGCCTCAGGGACTATCCCCTCCCGGACCTGTTGATCGGTTTTCAGAGAACCCTAAAGACAGGCATACTCTTAATTCGGCAGGGCACCGTGAACAAAAAAGTCTATATCAGGAATGGGGACATAATATACTCGGACTCCAATCAGGACGAAGACAGGATAGGGGATATACTGCTCCGGGAGGGGAAAATGACCCGTAAGCAGTATGATCACGCGGCAGAGCGCAAACGCAGGACAAATGAGCGCTATGTGCTGATACTGGTAGACTCGGGTTTCCTTGGACCCGCGGATCTGCTCAGTGTAGTGGAACTCCAGGCAACCAGGATCATAGAAGGACTTTTCCTGCTGCGGCAGGCGGAGTTCGAGTTCATTGAAGGGCCTCTCCCGTGCGAGACCCCGATCAGCCTGAGACTCTCAGTCGCAGATCTCATTTACAGGGAAGTGAAGAAGACCGCGGACATAGAGCGTCTAAGGAAATACCTCCTTGACAGTATTCCGGTCTTCTCCCCGACACCCCTCAATCTCTTCCAGAATATAAGACTCTGCGACTCGGACAGGACACTCCTTTCATATGTGGACGGCAAGACGCCTGTAGCTGAGATCATAAGACTCTCCTCAATGGACGCCGCAGCCACATTGAGAAGCTTCCATGCCCTCCTCGAAACGAGGATACTCGAAGTAAAAGAGAGGGGTGAAAATGCGTTGGGCCTGACACCCCCGGAAGTATTCAGCGGCGGCGATGCATCCTACTGCGAGCTCATCGACAAGATTGACGGGATGCACCAGAAATACAGGCAGCTGGATTATTATGGTCTGCTGGATATAGACAGGCATGCCTCATCCCAAGAAATAAAAAAGGCGTATTTCAGGGCCGCAAAGGAGTATCATCCGGACATGCACGTCGACCTCCCCTGCGATATCAAGGAGAAGCTGGTAAACATATTCTCATGCATAAACAATGCATATCTGACGCTAAAAGACTATGAAAAGAGGGTCGAATACGACAGGTCCGCCGATCAGGATGCAGCCCCCAACACGTCCACTGAAGAATCATCCGGCTGTATTGTAACGCAGAACAGCCCCGCGCAGGAGCAAAGGCCTGAGGCCCCGAGCGGCCCTGATTTTTCGAGAAATGCGGCGATAGCGCAGGCCAAGTATGAAGAAGGTAGGACCAATTTCAGAAAAGAGCGAATCGAGGAGGCTGCGAACCTCTTCGCGTCAGCGATTTATTTTGACAGCTCGCGGCCGGAATATCACTATTTTTACGGATTTGCGCTCGAGAAACTCGACAAGCTCAAGGAATCGATGCAGTCACTGTACAGGGCCTATGAGATGGCCCCCAACAATGCCGACATCGTTGCCGCAATAGGCCATGTATATCTGAAGCTCGGATGCCCGTTAAGGGCAAAGGGCAATTTCGAAAGAGCACTAAAGATTGAGCCTTCCCACAAAAGGGCTGCACAGGGCATGGAGACGATAAATGAAAGTCGGGAGCCGGGCCGATGAAGCCCCATATTCACGGGACAAGTCTTAACATTGTATCAGCCGATAAAGAAAAAATGAATCACCCCGCAGCAAGCTGCGAGGTATCTAAATATTTCCCCGCCCTTGAGGGGAGGGGATGAAGGGGAGGGTGAAAAAACAATCGGAAGGTGAAAAGCGTAACCAATCACCCCCACCT
>JBARHQ010000227.1:0-1970 GCA_049799315.1 Thermodesulfovibrionales bacterium
AGCCTGAACAGCCTTGAGGACAGGGTGTCGCTGATGAACGCTGATATAAGGGACCTGCGCGACATGCTCGGACCGCACACCTGTGATCTTGTTGTTTCGAACCCGCCTTTCAGGAAACCGGCTACCGGTCGTCTGAGCACCGGGGAGGAAAAGGCGATAGCCAGACATGAATTGAAGATAAGGCTCCCGGAACTTGTTTCGTCTGCTTCGTATCTCCTGAAGGGCAAGGGCCGTTTTTTCATGATTTTTCATCCTGACAGGCTTCTTGAGGTGCTTGATGCCTTAAGGCTGCACAGCCTTGAACCCAAAAGGCTCAGGTTTGTGCATAATGACATCGGCTCGGTCTCCAAAATATTCATGATCGAGGCGGTGAAGGACGGGAGGCCCGGATTAAAGCTCGACAGGCCGCTTTTTCTCTATGAAAGAAGCGGGTCTGATGACAAAGAAGGGAGCAATGGCGGGCCTTATACCGAGGAAGTCAGAAGGATGTATGGAGACCGGTAGAGTGGCTGGAGTTCGGAATGACGTGACAACAGCATGTGCGCTCATTCTCGGCCGGAACAGACCGGCCTCCGAGGCACCGGCGCAAACGCCGCTGAATCCGCTTACATGCCGTTGTCACATCATTCCTTGGCTGACTGTCAAAGAGTTGGCTAACGAGAGCAAAATCGCTCAAGCCAACTCTTCCAAGTGTGGTATTAATGTATTTGGTGGTGATGGATTGGGGGGAGTTCTCATGATGCCTGAAAAATGGTATGATGGCACTAAGAGGGAGGTAAGATAATGTACTCAGTCGGAAACATATCAAGAAACACGATCGCTATGGTCCTTGCGGGCGGCAAGGGTGAGCGGCTCACGCCGATTACGACTTACCGGCCAAAGCCCGCTGTTCCTTTTGGCGGAAAATACAAGATCATCGATTTTGTGTTGAGCAACCTGTTTAATTCCGGGATCAAGAAGGTATATATCCTGACCCAGTATCACGCCTATTCTCTCAACAAGCATATCAAGGAATCATGGGGTAAATGGACGGGTCTGGGTGAGTATTACGACACGATATCTCCGGAGACGAACAGTATGAGCGAACGGTGGTTTAATGGCACTGCCGACGCAATATTTCAGAACCTGAGATTTATCGAGTCCTCAGGTGCCGAGTACGTGGCCATATTCGGCGGGGACCATATCTACAAGATGGATATCTCGCATATGATGGTTTATCACCGCATGAGCAAGGCGGATATATCCGTAGCGTCGATCGAGGTTTCGCCTGAAGAGGCCTCGCGGTTCGGAGTGCTCTGCGTCGACGATAATCTGCGGGTCACGTCATTTATGGAAAAACCCGACAGTCCGCCAAAGATCCCCGGAAGGGAGACCTGTTTTGCATCTATGGGGAACTATATTTTTTCAACGAGGAAACTGGTCGAAGCCCTGAAAGAAGGTAAAAAGCTTTATGATGACCTTGATTTCGGCAAGCATATCATCCCGATGATGCTGAATAACGGGGACAAGGTTTTTGCCTATAGTTTTTTTGACAACGATATCCCGGGGATGGAGCCGAATGAGCGCGGATACTGGAAGGACGTCGGTACGATTGATTCTTATTATGAGGCAAATATGGACCTCATAAAAACAAGTCCCTACCTGAACCTCTATAATGCCAAGTGGCCCATACTGACGAACCAGGGTAATCTTCCGCCTGCAAAAACGGTTTTTGACGATGAGGGCCGCAGGGGACAGAACCTTGACTCGCTTGTGTGCGGGGGCTGTATTACCAGTGGCGGGGCGGTCCGGCGATCAATAATAGGGCCGAACTGTAAGGTGAACAGTTATGCCCGGATAGAAGATTCCATTCTCTTTGACAATGTCCACATCGGCAGGCATGCAAAAATCCGCAAGGCGATCATTGATGAAAATGCCGAGATTCCTGAGGGTACGGAGATAGGCTATAACCATGATGAGGACAGACGGAG
>JBARHQ010000228.1:0-10997 GCA_049799315.1 Thermodesulfovibrionales bacterium
TTTACCGCAGGCGCGGCTATTTTGATAGCGACCAGTCAGTTCAGCAATCTCCTCGGCATAGCTACTGCAAAAAAACATTCTTTTATCCATGTATGGGCCGATATCGCGGCGAACCTGTCTGAGACGAATCTCCACGTCTTTTCGATAGGTCTTGCCACGTTACTTATTGCCGTTGCCTTCAAGATAGCAAGGCCCAAATGGCCGGGGATGCTGATCGCCATGGCCGGCGGCAGCCTCATGTCCGTTTTCATGCACGGGGCTGAGCATGGAGTTAGGCTCGTCGGCTCCCTGCCTGCTCATCTGCCGCCGCTTTCATACCCGCATATAACAACCGCTACCGTACGTCAGCTTGCACCTTCTGCCCTGGCTGTTGCCATGCTCGGACTGGCTGAAGCGGTTTCGATAGCCCGCTCAATAGCTACGAAATCCGAGCAGCGCATTGACAGCAATCAGGAGTTCATTGGCCAGGGCCTTTCGAATATCGTCGGGAGTTTTTTTTCGAGCTACGCAGCTTCAGGTTCATTCACCCGGACCGGGGTTAATTATAATACAGGTGCAAAAACCCCCCTCTCAGCGGTCTTTGCTGCCCTGTCGCTGACCATCATACTGCTGCTCATCGCACCTTTGACCGCATATCTTCCTATCGCATCCATGGCGGGGATCCTGCTGCTGGTTGCCTATAGCCTGATCGATACGCACCATGTAACATCCATATTCAGAACCAGCAAGCCTGAGGCCGGCATACTCATTGCCACATTTCTGGCCACCTTATTTGTCGAGCTCGAATTTGCCATCTATGTCGGGGTCATACTCTCGCTTCTGCTCTATCTCAACCGCACGTCTCACCCTCATTTTGTGACGCTGGTGCCTGATCCTGAGAGCAAGAGGAGGAGCTTTATCAATATTGAGAGAAAGGACCTCCCTGAATGCCCGCAAATGAAGGTCATACGGATTGATGGTTCGATCTTTTTCGGGGCGGTGAATCATGTTGCCGAGGGGCTGGACGCGATTGTAAGACAGAACCCTGAACAGGCACATATATTGATCGTCGGAGCTGGTATAAACTTTATCGATGTGGCGGGGTGCCAGATGCTCAATCAGGAGGCCCACCGTCTGCGGATGAACGGCAGGCAGATCTATCTCTGCTCGCTCAAGGGTGAGGTCCTGGACGTCATGAAGCGGGGAGGTTGTAACAGGAGCATCGGGGAAGATAATGTTTTCCGCTCCAAGGTCGACGCGATAAAAAAGCTCGTCCCGCGGCTCGACCCCGAGCGTTGCAGGGTCTGCCGCGTGCGCATCTTCAATGAATGTGCGCAGATGCCGGGGGCATAAGGGGCGCGGCGGAGTCTGCCCCCCCCTTGACCTCCCCCTGTGCGCCATTCTATTTCATCGGATTTTATTCAAGAGGCGTATCGTCCAGAAGGTCTTCGTAAAACTTTCTGAGATCGGGCATCGTTGCCTCTGCCATCGCCTTCATGCCACTTCTGGGATGTTCGTTGAGTATACCGGTAATCATATAGGGGATGTGATAGCCCCATTCTACCTCCGCCTTAAGAGGAATGAATATGTCCTGTATGACCTCAAAAATCGGCCTTATGTCAAACTTGGGGTTCTTCAGGAATGAGAGCAGCAGTTCAAGGGGACAATTGCCCGCACCCCTGCCCATGCCGTAGAGGGTCGCATCGATTAGGTTCACCCCGGCTATAATCGCCTCTATCGTGTTGGCAAAGGCCAACTGCTGGTTATTGTGGGCATGAATGCCCAGTTCCTTGCCCGGCAGGGCGTCGCGGTACTTCTTTGCGAGGAAATGGATCTGCTCGGAATACATGGCGCCGAAGCTGTCCACGAGATAAACCGTACCTACCTGACTTTTGGAAAGGTCATCGAGCGCCTCATCAAGGTCTCTTTCCAGCACCTTTGAAACGGCCATGAGATTTATGGTCGCCTCATAGCCTTTATCGATACACTCGTGAGCCAAACGGATTCCCTTATCGACCTCTTTCACATAGCATGCCACCCTGATCATATCCAGCGCGCTGTCTTTCTTCAGGGGAATATCCTGATGATCGATGCGGCCTATATCGGCCATTGCAGACAGTTTCATCCTGGTGTCGGCCTCGCCGGTAATCCTCCTGAGATCTTCATCAGTACAGAATTTCCAGGCCCCGCAGTCATTCCGGGAAAAGTACTGCTCGGAAGATTTATATCCTATTTCCATATAATCCACCCCGGCGCGCGACAGGGCGAGAAAAACTTTTCTTACGAAATCATCGCTGAACTGCCAGTTGTTGATCAAACCTCCGTCGCGGACTGTGCAATCCAGAACCTTAATTTTTGAACGATACATTTGTATTGCCTCCTAAAAGTGGTCTTCTCTATTTTCTTGAAGATTAAATATAAGGATCAGCAATTATACATGATTTGATGGGTGCCGGTGAAGCAGTTCATTTCTTCCCCGAAAATCCCTCCACCTTTTCGACGAACTTCCTCGCAATATCGGTGATAGAAGGCCAGTCAGAGACCTCGACAAGATCGCGCCTGATTATGGCGGAACCGACAAGGATACCGGCAGCCCGGACCGAGAGATATTCCGGGATGTTATCCAGGTTCACCCCTCCGCAGAGGATGTAGGATATGTAAGGGAAAGGTCCTCTGATGACCTTCAGAAAATCAAGGCCGCCGATCTCCACAAAGGGAAAGAGTTTTATGACATCACCCCCGGCCTTGTAAGCGCGATATACTTCAGTGGGCGTGCAGGCTCCAGGTATTGACACCGCCCCTTCCCGTTTGGTGAGCCTGACTACCTCCTCGTCAAAAGTCGGACTCACTATGTATCGCGCACCTGCGCGGAGGGCCATCTTAACCTCAGCCGTATTGAGTACGGTCCCCGCGCCTACCGTGGCCCTGCCGTCTTCGCTCAGCTTTCTTATGACTTCGTCAGCATCAGGGACCGAGAAGGTGATTTCGATGAATCTGACCCCTCCGTCTATGCATGCCACAGCTGACCGGTAAGCCTGCTCAGGTGTCTCTGTACGAACGGCGACTATCAATTGGTGTTTCCGAAGATCCTCTATCAATTTCCTATACTCCTCCCACAGTCGAATAACACAGGCAAAGCCGGACATGTCTGTTTTTTTATATTACCCTCACGTGTTCAAAATAGGAAAGTGGAGAGGCCGCAACATTTCTGCCGAGCGAGGGTGCGGGTAAAAGGGTCAAGAGGGGGCAGGGTATATTGCAAAGATACGCAATGTAATGTATCCTTATAGTAAGGAGGTAAGAAAATGCTTGCAAAGAAGACATCCAAAAACCAACTGACACTGCCGAAAGAGGTCGTCAAACAGTTCCCGGGGACCGAATATTTTGATGTGTCGGTTAAAGACAGGAAAATAGTCCTTATGCCGGTCAGAATAGCTCCCGCCGATGCGACCCTTGGAAGTATCAGGGATAAAATGGAGAAGTTGGGTATCACCGGAGGTGACGTAGCAGAGGCGGTTAAATGGGCAAGAAAGAAAAAGAGCTGAAGAGAGTCGTTTTTGATACGAATGTACTTATCTCATCAATCCTCTTTAAAGGCGAACTGGCCAGGATCGTTGATCTATGGAAAGAGGGCAGGATCGTCCCGGTAGTTTCAAGAGAGACCTTCGATGAATTCAGGAGCGTCCTCGGTTACCCCAAATTCGGGCTCACAAAGAACGAGATAAAGGCGATCATTGAAGACGAGGTGCTTCCGTATTTTGAGATAGTCGAGATAGTTGGTGAGGTGAGTGGAGTTTGCCGGGACCCGGATGACGAGAAATTTCTCGCGTGTGCCCTGTCGTCAGCCGCCCATTTCATTGTCAGCGGTGATAAGGATCTATGTGATCTGGGTGCATATAAAACCATCAAGATCATTACAGCCTCAGCTTTACTGAAAATGATGGAGTGAGATTGCGTGCGAGCTGAGAGGGTCCGTTTTCCCGAAGATGAAGAGAAACTTCATCTTCAAATCCTTCTGTGCGCGGCGCTGAATCACATTCCCGTCATAAAAGAAGCTTGGAAAACTATCGGTTCCCGTGGGAAACTCTTTAGAGTATAATATGACCGATATGCCGGAGGCCGCTGATAAACAGAGAGCTACCAGGGTTCGCAACCGCCGGGTGCATATGGCGAATGAACGGACCTTCCTTGCCTGGGTGCGGACGAGCATCGGGATCATGGCCTTTGGTTTTGTTGTCGAGAGGTTCGCGCTGTTCATGAAGCAGTTTTCCCTGTTGATAGGGAACGCCGGTATCTCCTCAGTGCAGGTTCCGGTTTCGCGGGGCTACGCCTCTGTATTCGGCATAGTCCTGGTCGGTCTCGGCGCGCTGATGGGACTGCTCTCGTTCGTGCGGTTCAAGAAGGTGGAGCATCAGATCGACGAAGACACCTACCAGCCATCGCGGATTCTTGATGCCCTCCTGGTCCTGTCGGTCCTTGCCATAGGCGTTTCTCTCATCGTCTATCTCTATCATATCTCATGAAGTGGTAATATATTCGTATGTCGCTTCAAAAAAAGATCATCCTCAGTTTTCTGATCAGTTCGGCCCTGATTGCCGTCGTTGCAATAGCAGGCTCGGTGAGTTTTGTCGAGATCAGGAAAGAGATCCGGTATCTCGAACTCTCTGATTCCCTGAGGAGCAAGACTCTCCAGTTGCGGCGGCATGAGAAAAACTTCCTTCTCTATCATGAAAAAAAGGAGCTTGAGAGCGTCTATGACTATATAGGGCAGATCAGGGCAATAATCAGTGACAACCGTAATACCCAAAATGCCGACAAGCTGCAGGCGCTGAACAGGAAGATGGAGGAATATGCCGACACTTTTACCGGGATCGGACAACTGGATCTGAATATCCGGAGTGAATTCGACAGCCTCAGGGACAGCGCAGGCAAAAAAACGCTCTATGCGCCGATCGTCGAGGCGACCTTTCTCGAAAGCCCTCTGGTCAATGCGGAACTATTGAAAAATGTCTTTGGATTGAAACCCGATGCCCGGGTCATCTCGTTGCTGATCGATCTGAACGCCAGGATAATCACGTTGCGGAAAGAGGGTGAAGAAATCCTGATACTCACGAAGAACCTGGATAGTTCGGCGCGTGATAAAGTGGAGCAGGTAATCGGGTATACCCAGAAGGCCTTTGTGATTCTTTTTCCTCTTTTTCTTGTTGTCGGTCTGAGCGCCCTTTTTATCGTCAGCCGCAGCGCGGTCAATCAACTCAAGATAATCACCGGGGCGATTGAGAAGGCCGGCAAGGGTGATTTTTCGTCGCTCTCTGTCCCGCATGAACAGGACGAGGTCGGAAGGCTGATAGACGCGTTCAACCGGATGGAGCATGACCTGATAGAACGCGACCGCGAGATAGAGCGGAAGAATGAGGAGCTGCTCCAGAGCAGAAAGCTGGCCTCCATCGGTACGCTTGCCTCGGGTGTTGCCCACGAATTGAATAATCCCCTGAACAATATCTACCTCTCGGCCCAGATCCTCTCGAAGGAAATCGGTGATCAGGAGTCCTGTCCCGGGATGGTCAAAGAGACGGTCAGCGATATCTATGCGCAGACGCTGCGGGTCAAGAGGATTGTCAGTGACCTCCTGGAATTTTCGCGCGAAAAACCGCCGGACCTGGTGCTGTTGAATCTCATGGATATCATCAATGGCATTGTCGGGCAGATGGTTGCCTCCGGTGAAATCAAGGGCGTCAGATATGTGGGGAAGGCCCCTGCCGTGGTTAAACTGAGGGTGGACCGTTACCTGATAGAACAGGTTTTTATCAATCTTTTTACGAATGCGGTCCAGGCAATGGACGGCCAGGGCGAGCTCACCTTTGAGCTTCAGGAAAAAGGCGACGCGCTGATCTGCCGGGTGTCGGATACCGGCCCCGGCATTCCGCCTGAAAATATTCCGAGGATCTTCGATCCGTTTTATACGACCAAGGGACGTGGCACCGGGCTTGGCCTTGCGATCGTTTATACTATCATAGAAAAACATAAGGGAAAGATAACCGTTGAGAGCCGGCTTAATAAAGGCACGACGTTTATCCTGACGATACCGAGAGGAATATGAGCCTGAAGATCCTGGTAGCAGAAGACGAAGCAATAACCCTGAAGCACATTGTCTACACCCTTCAGAAGGAGGGGCATGAAGTCACCGGCGTCAGCAACGGGACGGATGCAGCCGCCCGCATTGCTGAAGAGGAATTTGATATCGTTGTTACGGATATCAAAATGCCCGGCATGGACGGGTTGAGCCTGCTGGCACTTGTCAAGGAAAAGGCCCCGGATACGGATGTCGTTATCATGACCGGGTTCGGCAGCATCGAGTCGGCGGTAGAGGCCATGAAGAAGGGTGCCGCTGAATATGTCACCAAGCCCTTTAACCTCGATGAGCTGATGCTGAAGATAACAAAGCTGAAGGAAAAAAAAAGGATAGAGGGCGAGAACCGCGCTCTTAAGGTCACCCTTGGTCTTGACAGGCAGTATCCCTTCATCGCAAAGAGCAGGATGATGAAGCGGGTGGTCGAGGTGATCGGCAGCATCACGAACTCTGACTGCAACGTCCTGCTGACCGGAGAGAGCGGTGTTGGCAAGGGCCTGGTGGCCAAACTCATCCATCATTCGAGCAACCGCAAGGACCGTCCATTCCTTGGCCTGAACTGCGCAATCTTCACGGAAGAGCTTCTGGCCAGTGAAGTCTTCGGCCATGAAAAAGGGGCGTTTACCGGCGCGGTCATTTCGAAAAAGGGTCTTATCGAGATTGCGGATACCGGGACGCTCTTCCTCGATGAGATTGCCGAGATGGCCCCCTCTCTCCAGGCAAAACTGCTGAAGGTGATTGAAGACCGTGAGTTTATCCGGGTCGGAGGGACCAGGCCGATCCGGGTTGATGTCCGCCTGATCGCAGCAACGAACCAGAACCTCAGCAACCTCATCAGGGAGGGCAAGTTCAGGGAGGACCTTTTTTATCGCCTGAACGTTATGGATATTTATATCCACCCGCTCCGTGAGCGCAAAGGGGATATTGTCCCGCTCTGCGACCACTTCCTCGCAAAGTACGCGAAAAAAGAGCACAAGCAGATTACAGGGATCAGCAAGGAAACGATGGATGTCCTGATGTCATATGGGTTTCCCGGCAATGTCCGCGAGCTGGAGAATATCATCGAGCGTGCGGTAATTCTGGAAAAAACCTCAAAGATTCAGCCGGAAAGCCTGCCGCAGTCTCTGAAGCTCTTTAATGTCGAGACGATCGACCCAAACCGTATCAAGACCATCGATGAGTTAAACCGTGAGTATGCTGGGAAAATACTCGATTTTGTGGACCATAACCGGTCAAAGGCGGCCGATCTCCTCGGCATATCCCGCACCAGCCTCTGGAGGATTTTAAAGAAAGAAGAATAGAAGCCTCCGCAGCTGCTTTATCCCACCGGTGCATCGAGGCAGCCAGAAACACCTCAAAGACTCTGCAATGCAACATGATCTGATTATCAATCACGTAAACGCTGACATAGCTATGAGCTGAATCCGAAAGAAGGTCGGCTGGCTCCATGAAATGACTGTAAGGAGTTGCAGGCAGCGCCTTTTCGGCCTTCCTATCTGCCCCGATATAACGCTCTGATATTATGCCGTTATGCAACGGAAAAGATGCTGCAAATAGCGACTCCCGATAACATATGATTTTTTCCCGTCATTCCCGAAGTCCTTAATCGGGAATCCATTGTCTCCAATGAACTGATTTCTCTTCTCCTGTTTTTTCATCCTTCTTCCATTTCTGTTTCACACTAGTTCCAAATTGAAACACATTTCCTGAGTATCAATTAACAAATATCAATGTAAATCAAGTAGTTATCTGTTGGCACGCCTCTTGGATTATATGAATAGAAATTGATTCAGGAATGATTCAGGGAGGCCATAACAAGATGAACGACAAGGTCTTATTCGTAACAAGAGGAGGTGAAGAGTGTGATGAGGGGTTCTCCTATGTACTGGAGCTTGCGAAGACCCTTGGTGCAGGGATTGAAGTCCTGATCATCTACCCGTCACGGATGACGAACAAATTCGACGACATTATGATGGCCGCAACATACGCAGAGGCCGACGATTTTAAAACCGTACGGTCGATGGTCGATGATGAGCAGGATGAATTCAGGGAACTGGTAGCGCGTAAAATCAGCGCACATACACTTATCAGCAGGTCGCAGGAGACCAAGGTCGATCTTGTCTGTCATAGCGCGGACGGAGATCTGACCGTGACCATCAAAAACCATTTGAAGAACAGGCCGTATATCGACATGGTCCTGCTCAGCCCTTCGCTCTCAGAAAACAAGAAATCGTTTGATATCAAAAAACTCTTAAAAAACATTTCAAAACCGATCGTGAATATCTCACGGCCGGTGGCTATAAAAATATAAGCAACCAGAAAAGGAGATTGACCATGAAACAGGGATTATTAACAAGGTTTGACCGTCTTATGGCAGCAGTGACCTTTGCAGAGGAAGGTGAGTTTGAGACCGCACGCGCGATCATGCGCGAGGGCGACCGTACGGAAAAGAGACTTTCAGGCAAGCCCGAGATGCGGAAGCAGCAGCCCTTAAGAAAGTCCCATTAAATCAAAAATAATTCTATAACGGAGGAATAATGTCAGCATACGAACAGAAAAAAAAGAAAAAACCGATCGGGATGATGATTTTTGCCGGGGTCATCTCGATTGGGATGTATGTCGCCCTGCTCACCAACCAGGACCTGCTCAATTCCAGTTTTGCAAAGGGGGGCCTCTATGCCTTCCTGCCGATCCTCACTGCCTTTCTGTTTTCATTTGTCCATGGTTCGTTCACCGGCAACTTCTGGACGGTCCTTGGCGTTGAGGCAGCAAGAAAGAAAAAGGAGGCAAAGTAACCGATGCACGATTTAGCGCAGGTAGCATCCAATTTTATCAATCTTGACGCGGCAAATCTGACCTATCTCTTCCTGGTAGGGTTTGTCGGCGGCCTTGTCAGTGGCTTCATAGGTTCAGGCGGGGCATTTGTTCTTACGCCGGGTATGATGAGTCTCGGTGTCCCGGGTCTTGTCGCCGTTGCGAGCAATATGTGCCATAAGTTCCCGAAGGCGCTTGTCGGCGCGATTAAACGGGCGAAGTACGGCCAGGTTGATGTAAAACTAGGCATCGTTCTCGGCGTTTCTGCAGAGGCAGGCGTGCTGTACGGGGCTCATATTCAGGAGCAGATCAAGAAATCCTTCGGTGATGCGGGCTCAAACCTCTATGTAAGTATTTCTTTTGTTGTGATACTTGCTGTTGTGGGCATATTTATCCTGCGTGATGCCTGGAAGACCTATAAGTCAGGTAACATGCATGAAGAAGAAAAAATGACAAAGATCGCAAAATGGATCCAGTCGGTGAATATTCCCGGGACCATGGTTTACTTTAAGAGTCTAAATGCAAGAATCTCGGTTCTCTTTACTCTGCCGCTCGGTTTCGCTACAGGGATGCTGGCAGCTACGATAGCAGTAGGCGGGTTTGTCGGAGTACCTTCTATGATATATGTCCTTGGCGCTCCCAGCCTGATGGCTTCGGCCACAGAACTGGTAATAGCCTTTGTTATGGGCTTGGGCGGATCACTTAAATATGCGATGCACGGGCTGGTCGATATCAGACTTGCCATGGTTATCCTCGGCGGTTCGCTCTTCGGGATTCAGCTGGGAGCTATCGGGACTACCTATGTGAAGCCATTCATGATAAAGGTGGTCATGGGTCTTATCATGGTCATAGTTCTGTTCAGCCGCGCCCTTATGGTGCCGGTTTACATGTCGCAACTGGGGCTTATCAGCGAGATTAGCGCTGATATGACCAAGCTTCTCAAGGGTGTCAGCTTCGGCATCATGATCTTTGCGCTGGCCCTCGGTGCCTTTATCGTCCTCAGGGCCATGTGGCAGGGACGCAAGGAAGAAAGACTCCAATATGCCAGAGAGGTAGTGGCGGAGAGAGTCTGAGTCCATGGGTAAGTATAAAAAAATCCTCGTTGCGGTTGACGGATCCGTGACGAGTACGCATGCGCTGAAGGAGTCCTTCAAGCTTGCGACGAACGAAAAGAGCTGGATAACGGTAGTCTCGGTTGTGCCCCCCTATCAGGGCGACCTTGATATGACCGGTGTCGGTGATGTCATGACCCTCATGAGAAGACCTGCTGAGGATGCCCTGTCGGCTGCCAGAAAGATGGCAGAGGAGGACAGGGCTCTTATCAAAACCGTGCTTGAGGAGGGCGAGACGCACGAACGGGTGCTTGACCTTGCCGATGCAGAAAACTGCGATCTCATCATTATGGGCAGGCGGGGGGTCCGGAGGTTTGAACGGTCCCTCGTCGGAAGTGTCACAGCCCGGGTCATCGGATACAGTGCCCGGGACGTCCTGGTCGTTCCTCACGATGGAAATGTCGGATGGGAAAAAGTGCTCGTTGCGACCGACGGTTCGAGGCATAGTGCGATAGCCGTGGACCACGCGATAAACTTTGCAAAGTCATACGGCGGTGAGTTGAATATCCTCTCCGTTGTGGATATGCCGGATGAGCTTTACGGTGAGGCCCCAGGCCTCGTCGAGGACCTCGTTGCAAAGGCAAAGGGATATGTCGGTGCAGCTGCCAGACAGGCTGAGGCAGAAGGCATCAGGACCCAGACCTTTGTCCGTGAGACAGAGGCATATCGGGCAATTATTGCCCTGGCGACAGAACAGAAGGTTAACACCATTGTCCTTGGCAGCCATGGCAGGACAGGGTTGCGGCGGCTCCTCATGGGAAGCGTCACCGAAAAAGTGATCGGACATGCACCCTGCCCGGTGCTGGTCGTTAAAACGTAATATAGCTTCACGTTAATCTGTTCCGGGGTGCATCTGTCCAAGAGGTGCACCCCTTTTTTTATCCGGTTTCCGGTGACCTGTCGCTGAACTGCTCTTGCCTTTTCGTTATAACTTTTTGTATATTACGCCAAGAAAATAAACT
>JBARHQ010000229.1:0-30703 GCA_049799315.1 Thermodesulfovibrionales bacterium
AGTCACCGTGCGCCATGCATCCCGGAAGTTCAGGGACCTCGGCGATAAAGGCCCCGTCTTCGTTGCTCCAATAAATAATAATCTCATACCTATACCTCACGGTTGTCCTCCCAGTTTATATTTCACTATAACATTTCGGACCTGCTTCACTTGATATGGTTTTGCCTGATTCCCCTCCCGCTGGAGATTAATCTTCTCCGCCACTCCTTCTTTTCTGAAGATATGGTGACTTCCACTAACCCTCATAACAAAGCCAAGATCGCTCAATAAGCTGCTCAAATCCTGGAACTGAATATTGGCGTCGGACGTGCCGCTCAGAATTTTATGCAATAGCTTGTCATGTTTGCCCATGTGGCTCTATTTTAGCAGAATTATCTGAAAAGAGAGTATTGCGGAAAAGGTGGCAGGCCTGGGTAGCTACAAACTTCTTGCCCTTTGAGGTCTCTTTGTGCAAAATATATACTCCTAATGAAAATCGCCTTGCCTGATGGTCAACAGATATGAAATCGAATAAGAGCATAACCTATAAGAAGTCAGGCGTTGATATTGATGAGGGTGACCGGTTTGTCGACCTGATCAAGCCTCTTGTCAGGAAAACGTTCAGGCCCGAGGTGATGACCGATATTGGTTCGTTCGGCGCTTTTTTTAAACTCTCCTCGAAACATAAGAACCCTGTGCTCGTGAGCGGTACCGACGGCGTCGGGACCAAGCTCAAGATCGCCTTCATGGCGGACAAACATGATACCGTCGGCATCGATCTGGTTGCCATGTGTGTCAACGATATCCTCACCTGCGGCGCCGAACCGCTTTTCTTTCTCGACTACTTCGCGACCGGTAAGCTGAAGCCTGAAAAGGCGGCCCAGGTTGTGAAGGGCATTGCAGCGGGATGTGCAGAGGCAGGATGCGCGCTTGTCGGGGGTGAGACGGCCGAGATGCCGGGCTTTTATGAACCGGGTGAATATGACCTTGCCGGGTTTGCTGTCGGCGTTGTTGACCGAAAAAAGCTTATAGACGGAAAGAGCATCGGTGCCGGGGATGCTATCATCGGCGTTGCCTCAAGCGGTATTCACAGCAACGGCTATTCCCTGGTCAGAAAAGTATTATTCGACGCTCACCGGATGAACATCCGCAAGGTTATTCCTGAGCTCGGGGTATCACTGTCTGACGAACTGCTCAGACCGACACAGATTTACGTCAAAGCATTCCAGGCGGTAAACAAAAAAATTGAGATCAGGGGTATGGCACATATAACCGGAGGCGGAATTCCCGGAAATCTCCCGAGGGTATTCCCCAAAGGGTTAGGGGCCGAGATATTCGAAGATTCCTGGCCGGTTCCGCCAGTATTCGACGTGGTCCGCAGGCTTGGGAATGTACCTGAGGAGGATATGCGCAGGACCTTTAATATGGGTTTGGGGTTTATGATAATTATCAGGTCCGAGGACGTTAAAAAGGCGCTAACCCTTCTCTACAGGAATGGATATGAGTCCTTTTATATCGGGAACATAAAAAAAGGCATCAGGGGCGTTCGATATGCATAAACTCAGGGCCATCTTCAGAAAGGCCTTTACCCCCGTCACGATCATGCTTATCCCTCACAGCAACCGCAAGGCAATAAATCTCAAGGTCCCCTCTATCGGCGTGTTGTTATCGATACTCCTCTGGTTCATCGGGACGATCTATGTTCTTTCAGTGGCTGTTGACGCCTTTGAATACAAGAGGATGAAGCAGAACCTCACCTATTATTCCGCTCAGTTCATGGAGTTGCGATCGACCATCTCCTCTCTGAAGAAGGCTGAAGGCGAGCTGACCAGACTTTTTTCATTCAAGACCAAGGAGCAGGTACTCAAGAATGTCGACACATCAGATAGTGGATCGATCGACATGGAAGAGTTAAAGAAACAGATTAAGATATCTATGGAATCTATCGGAGAAATAAAGGATTTTCTGAGTCAACAAAAAGATATTTATCTGGCGACTCCGGCAGGATGGCCGGTTGAAGGCCATATTACGTCATCCTTTGGAACTCGGGAGCACCCACGGTCTGGTGAGCCGACATTTCATACTGGTATCGACATAGCAGCTGAACCTGGAAGACCGGTAAGGGCTACTGCCGACGGCATTGTAAGTTTTTCGGGCTGGAACGGAGCAGGTGGGAATCAGGTTGTTCTGGAACATGGTTTTGGTTTTTCGACTAATTATGCCCACAATAGGCTTTTGACAGTAAAGGCGGGCCAGAAGGTGAAGCGGAGCGAGATTGTCGGATATGTCGGTTCAACCGGCAATTCAACCGGACCGCACGTTCATTATGAAGTGTGGCAGGACGGCAAGACAGTGAACCCGCAGAAATACTTGCAGAGGAGATCATAACCTATGTTTCATAAAAATACAGAAAAACTGGAGTCCCTGATCGGATGCAATTCGACCTTCAAGGGCGATGTTGACACGAAGGGCACAATCCGCATTGACGGCGTCATCGAGGGGAACATCAGCGCTGATTGGGTGATCATCGGCGAGAAGGCCCAGGTGCGAGGCGATATCGCCTCGAGGGGCATAGTTGTCGGCGGCAGGGTTGACGGCAATCTCCGGGCCAAGGAGATTGTGGAGATACGGGCCAAAGGGCAGGTCTGCGGTGAGATACATACCAGCAAACTGACGGTTATCGAGGGGGCTGTCTTTGAGGGCCGGTCCTCGATGCATAAGGAAGAATCGAATGTTGTGGAACTGCTGACAAAAGAGAAGCTCAGATAGGCAATTGTTATTGATTTTTTTCAGGCTCTGGGCTAGCATAATAGGCTTTTATTTGGTATGTTTATAGCTAAGTATAGTTAATATTCTTATTGGGAGGGCGTTTTCATGGCCAGGACTTCTGTAAAAAAGTACGTTTATTTTTTTGGTGCGGGCAAGGCCGATGGTAAGTCGGAGATGAAAAATCTTCTCGGCGGCAAGGGCGCAAACCTTGCTGAAATGACGAACCTCGGCATCCCGGTACCCTCCGGATTTACGATAACAACCGAAGTCTGCACGCGGTATTACGAAAACAACCGCAGATACCCGCAGGAACTTTCGGCCCAGGTAGATGCTGCAATGGCAAAGGTCGAAAAGATCATGGACAAGAGGTTCGGCGACCCTGCCAATCCGCTCCTGATGTCGGTCCGTTCAGGCGCGCGGAGTTCGATGCCCGGCATGATGGAGACGGTGTTGAATGTCGGCCTTACTTCGAAGACGATCCCCGGCCTGATCAAAAAGACGAATTATGAGCGGTTTGTTACTGACGCTTACCGCCGGCTGATGATGATGTATTCCGACGTTGTGATGGAGAAGGCCGCCGGGATTGAACCGCAAGGCGGCCACGGTATCCGCCACCGGCTTGAGGAGGCCCTTGATGCGGTAAAGAATCGGCAAGGCTATAAAAACGACACGGACCTGACCGTCGACGACCTGAAACTGCTCTGCGAAGAGTTCAAGGTGATCATAAGACATACCCTCAAGAAGGACTTCCCTGATAATCCGAAAGACCAGCTATGGGGCGGCATCGGCGCAGTATTTCAGTCCTGGATGGGCAAACGTGCCATCTCTTACCGCAGGATCGAGAAGATCCCTGAGGACTGGGGAACGGCCGTCAATGTCCAGTCCATGGTCTTCGGCAATACCGGCGATACCTCTGCGACGGGAGTTGCCTTCACCCGCAACCCGGCTACCGGAGAAAATATGTTCTTTGGAGAATGGCTGCCGAACGCACAGGGCGAGGATGTGGTTGCCGGTATCAGGACTCCGAACCCCGTGAACAAGGCCGGGAAGACCGCTGACACCAAACACCTGACATCTCTTGAAGAAGGTATGCCCAAGCTCTACAAGGAGCTGTATGCTATCCAGAAGAGACTCGAAAAGCATTATACCGACATGCAGGATATCGAGTTCACGATCGAGGATGGCCGTCTCTGGATGCTCCAGACCAGGGTGGGCAAGAGGAACGGCCAGGCCGCCATCCGCATGGCAGTCGAGATGGCCGTAGAAAAACTTATAAGCAAGGAGACGGCGGTGCTGAGGGTAAAGCCTGAACAGCTCGATGAACTGCTCCACCCGAGCGTTGCTCCGGTCGCCGAGAAAAAGGCTGTTGAGCTGGCAAAGGGTCTTCCTGCGGGTCCCGGAGGCGCCGTGGGCCGGATCGTTCTGACAGCCGATGATGCAGAGGCCCGGGCAAAGAAGGGTGAAAAGGTGATCCTGGTGAGGACTGAGACTTCGCCTGAGGACGTCCACGGCATGCATGCCGCCGAGGCGATCCTGACCGCAAAAGGCGGTATGACCAGTCATGCTGCACTGGTTGCCCGCGGATGGGGCAAGTGTTGCATTGTCGGGTGCTCGGCCCTCGATATCAATGTATCGAAAAAAGAGATACAGGTCAACGGCCACGTGCTGAAAGAGGGCGACTGGATCACCCTTAACGGAACCAAAGGCCGCGTTTACGAGGGGCAGCTCGACCTTCTCGCTGCTGACCCGGAAAACAATGCCTGGTACAAACAGTTAATGAAGTGGGCGGACACCTTCAGGACGCTCAAGGTCAGGACAAATGCCGACACGCCGGACGATGCAACGACTGCGCGGAACTTCGGCGCTGAAGGCATCGGCCTCTGCAGGACTGAACATATGTTTTTCGGTCCCGACCGCATCAAGGCAGTGCGCGAGATGATCCTCTCTGACACGCTTGAGGGCAGGCAAAGAGCGCTCGCAAAGCTGCTTCCCTTCCAGAAGAAAGATTTTACCGGTATCTTTAAGGCGATGGCAGGGCATCCGGTTACGATCAGGCTTCTTGACCCGCCGCTCCATGAGTTTCTTCCGCATACGGACGAGGAACTTCATGAGCTTGCCCGGGATATGGGCGTTTCATTCGACAAACTGAATGCCAAGAATAAATCCCTGCATGAGTTCAACCCGATGCTTGGTCATCGCGGCTGCCGTCTTGGAGTGACCTTCCCTGAGATCTATGAAATGCAGGCGCAGGCGATTATGGAGGCTGCCTGCCTGCTTGTGAAGCAGAAGGTGAAGGTGACCCCTGAGATCATGATCCCGCTGGTCGGACATGTCAATGAGCTCATTGCGATGAAAAAACTGGTTGTGGACACGGCAACAAGGGTTCAGAAGGAGTCGAAGGTGAGGGTGGCATATACGGTCGGTACGATGATCGAACTGCCCCGGGCCTGTGTGACCTCTGATGAGATCGCGGCTGTTGCGGACTTCTATTCATTCGGGACGAACGACCTGACACAGACAGTGTATGGTCTTTCCCGGGATGATGCCGGCAGGTTCCTGCCCTTTTATGTTGAAAACGGCATACTCAAGGAGGACCCGTTTATCACCATTGACCAGAGCGGTGTCGGCTCACTTATGAAGATGGCCGCGGAAAAAGGCAGAAAGGTTAAGAAAGATCTTAAACTGGGCATCTGCGGAGAACATGGCGGCGAGTCGAAGTCAGTTGAGTTCTGCCACACTATAGGACTTAATTATGTCAGTTGCTCTCCATTCAGGGTGCCGATCGCCCGTTTTGCTGCTGCACAGGCAACGCTTAAGGAAAAAATCTCAAAGAAGAAATAGCAGACGAACAAATTAAAGAAGGCAAAGAAAAGGGGCGGCGTTGCTGCTCCTTTTCTTTGCCTTCAGGCCACCTAATAATGAGAACTTCAAGTTGACAGCCTGCAGCATAATGCGGTAATAATGTATATATTTAGGAGATATTACCGGGAGGCAAGGTGGACCAATGCGTATAGCTGAGGCAAGAAAATATATCCAGGATCTTCACAAAAAGCAGGAGAATCCCTATCTCTGGCCTGATTTTCTGACCGGGCTGCCGGACAAGGCGGCGATTCTCAATAAACTGCAGGGGGTGTATCCCAAGCTTGGGAAGTATGCTGTTGTCTATGTCCGCATAGCGAACATACATCCCTACCTGATTAAATACGGTCCTGACAAGCATGCCGATATTATCCAGTGGGCAGCTGCAATCCTTAAGACATCCTGTGACCGGTGCCGCGGCTGTTTTGTTGGAACGGTGAGTACCCACGACTTTATCGTCATGTGTGAAACCGGAAATATTGAGAAGCATATGAAAGAAGTCCAGAAGGCCTTCAATAAACAGGTCCAGGCTTACTATGTCAAGGAAGATCTGAAGAAAAAAACAACACTTTCGTTTTCCCGGAACGGTGAAGTGGTGCGTGTCGGGCTGATCAGGATGGTAGCCGTTGTTGTTGATAGACCGACGACAATAGAACAGAGCCTGCTGATCCGGGAAATGGGTAAGGCGTGCGATGCGGTTGAATCAGGCGACGCTGATATGGTTACGATGTGAGCGAACGGCGCGACAACAGCATGTGCGCTCATTCTCGGCCCGATACTGCCCGAAAGCCGGACCTGCGAGGCACCGGCGCAAAACGCCGCTGAAACCGCTTGCATGCCGCTCTCACTCCGTTCTTTTGATGTAGTTGTTGATTTGATGATTGTGGTATATGATGACTGTCGGTGAGTGACTCTTCCATCCCGCTCATAGGCATCACTTGCGGAAGCACCGGAAAACCTCTCCGGCTTCAGCATCTCTACGGAGAGGCTATCCTCAGGGCCGGGGGGAGACCTGAATACCTCTATACTGAAACCGGTCGGCATCTATCTGTTGGAGTGCTTAGCGGTTTGTTGATACCCGGTGGGCGGGACATCCACCCGGAACGGTATGGTGACGTGAGGATTGCCGCGCTCCAGCCGGAAGATGATGACAGGACTGCCTTTGAACTGAACCTTCTTGAGACCGTCCTGAAGTATAATAAACCTGTGTTCGGTATTTGCTATGGCATGCAGCTTATCAATATATATCTGGGTGGAAGTCTGCATCAGGATATCAGTGAACAGTTGCCACCGGCCCTTGATCATTGCTCAGGCCGGCATGACATATCTGTCAGCGCGAACCCTTATATCCCTGTGGGGACCTGGACAGTGAACAGCAGTCATCATCAGGCAGTCAGCAACCTGGGTGATGGCCTGGTGCCTGCAGCCTTTTCTTCTGACGGTATCACCGAAGCGTTATACTCTGATCTTTTCGGCTTTCTTCTCGGCGTCCAATGGCATCCGGAGCGGCTTGTTGATCCGCTGTCAGATCTCCTGTTTGAGCGGTTTGTCTCTGCCTGCCGGCGCTTGTGAATTTCCGTCAGTCCGCCGCATACAGTAGAGTCTTTCCTGTCCTCATCTTTGTTCTGATTTTGGTGCTGATTCTGTGCCTGTCCTGCTCTTCAGAAAACAGGCCGAAGGGGCAGGTTATCTACCGGCTGAATGCCGACCCGACTACCCTTGACCCTGCATATATCGTTGATGTCACCGGTGGGGCCATCGCCGCAAAACTCTTCAACGGTCTGATCCGGCTGGATGCCGAATTGCAGATTGTCCCTGATATTGCCCGGAAGTGGGAGGCCCTTGACAGAGGCAGTACCTATGTCTTTCATTTAAGGGATGATGTCCTGTTCAGCAACGGACGCGCCGTATCCGCAGAAGATTTCAAATATTCTTTCGAGCGGCTGCTCTCGCCAAAGGGCAGGTCGCCCAATACCTGGGTGCTTGAAAAGATGCTTGGGGCAAAGGCATATAGCCAGGGTAACTCAGATCATATCACCGGGGTCGAGGTCGTGGACCGATATACGCTCAGAATCAGACTGGAACGACCCTTTGCACCTTTTTTACAGCTGCTCACCATGACTGCGGCCTATGTTGTTCCGCGGGAGGAGGTCGAGAGGCTGGGATCTGATTTTGCGGTCCACCCGATCGGAACTGGCCCCTTTGTCCTGAAGGAATGGAGGCATAATACAGAGCTGGTGCTTTTGGGTAATCCGTCATGTTTCTCCGGCAAGCCACATATGGGCGGCATACGATACCGGATTATTCCTGAAGACCTGACTGCAGTTACTGAATTTGAGCTCTCAAACATCGATGTGATCGGGGTGCCCGCATATGAGTATTCCCGGTTCAGATCCTCTGACAGATGGAAGGGGCTGCTTTCATCTTCACGGGGTATCAACACCTATTATCTCGGATTTAATTGTGCGAGACCTCCCTTTGATAACCCTGAACTCAGAAAAGCCGTTGCTGCTGCTGTAGATAGAGAAACTATTCTCCGGACTTTTTATGAGGGAAGGGGAAGACTCGCCTCAGGCCCTGTTCCTGATATTCTCCGGCATTGGCCGACCCCGGCGCTTCCGGTATATGATCCGGTGAGGGCGCGGGAAATTGTCCTCAGCGTAGCGGACCGACAGCCTGTTATCAACTTCTATGTCAATGCGGACCAGGAGGTAGTCGATATCGCCGAGATTATTCAGTGGTATCTCAGGAAGGCAGGGATTGAGGTTAAGATAAGACAGCTGGAATGGAGCGCCTACAAGGCTGCCATCAACAACGGTGAGGCTGACATGTTCTGGCTCAGCTGGTGGGCTGACTATCCCGATCCCGAGAATTTTCTCTTTCCGCTTTTCCATTCATCAAACCACGGAGCAGGCGGCAATAGGTCCCGTTATACGAACACAGAGGTCGACCGGCTGATCGAGGCTGGCCAGCGGTCAGCGGATGATCAGGAGAGGAACCAGTACTATATGAAGGCCGAGTATATCATTGCTGCGGAATCACCATGGGTCTTCATGTGGCATAAGACCGACTTCACGCTGAGACAGTCCTACCTGAAGAATTATAGGATGTATCCGATCTACAGTATAGACAAAGGAACAGAGGTATCCTTCTGAAACAGTATCTCCTGAGAAAAATCGTGCTGCTGATACCGCTTTTGCTCGGCATCACCTTTATCACTTTTTCTCTTGCCAAGGCTCTTCCGGGCGACCCGGTCTACAGTATGGTCGGTGAACGGGCAAGTCCTGAGATCATCGAGAAGATACGAAACGAGCTCGGCGCCGGCAAGAGCATCCTTCGTCAATATGGTGGATATCTCCTTCTTCTTTCTAGGGGTGAACTGGGGAGGTCCTATTACACCAACAGAAAAGTTGCTGAGGATATTTTGACTAAGGCGCCGCAGACCTTTAAGCTGGCCTTTATGGCGATGCTTATAGCCGTGCCGGCCGGGGTGTTGCTCGGCCTCGCCTCGGCCCTGAGCCGGCGACGCTGGGTTGACAGGACCCTGTCAGGCCTGGTCATAGCGGGCCTGAGTCTTCCTGTCTTCTGGAGCGGTCTTGTGCTGATGTTTCTGCTGAGCCTGAAGCTGAAGCTGTTGCCGCCTTCAGGTACAGGAGGGCTGAAATACGTTCTGCTGCCTGCAATGACCCTGGCGTTACCGGCATTGTCGAGTCTGGCAAGAGTTACCCGTGTTTCTGTACTCGACAGCAGGGATATGCCGTATATCAGAACAGCGCGTGCCAAGGGTCTCCGGGAGGTCAGAATCATCGCTGCCCATGTCATGAGGAACGCCCTGATCCCTGTCGTTACCGTAATCGGACTCGACTTCGGGAGCTACCTGAGCGGGGCAGTGCTTACGGAAACGATATTCGGCTGGGATGGTATCGGAAGATTTGCAATGGAAGGAATTATCAAGAGGGACTACCCGGTTATTATGGGCTGCATACTGGTCAGTACCATCTCCTTTGTTATGATAAACATGCTGGTCGACCTGTTTTATCAGTATCTTGACCCGAGGTTGAGGATACGCTGAGGGTATATGGGGCTGACTGCAAGGATATCGCTGGGTATTATCTCGATGCTGTTTCTGCTGTCGCTGTTTTCTCCGTATCTTACTCCCTATGATCCGGATGCAATCGACCTCAACAGCATCAGGCAGTCACCGTCCCTGAAGCACCTTCTGGGGACCGATGCCAAGGGAAGAGACATATTGGCCCGTGTGCTCTCCGGGGGAAAGATATCGATCGGCATATCGGTTTTTTCTGCCGTCATCTCGATGGGTATCGGACTGTTTGTCGGACTGATCTCAGGATATTATCGGGGTGCTGCCGATACCGCACTTATGGCCTTCGTTGATCTCATCCTTGCCTTTCCGTCATTGATTCTTGCTATCGGGATATCGGTATTGATGCCTCCGGGCATGTATACGGTTGTTATTGCCATAGCCTCGGTCGGCTGGGCCTCTTTCGCGCGTCTTATCCGGGGGCACGTGCTTTCGGTAAGCGAACAGCCGTATATCGAGGCTGCACGTGCGATAGGCTGCAGTGATCTGAGAATACTGCTGCGTCATATTCTGCCTCAGTGCCTGCCGCTTGCGCTGGTCATGGCAGGCATGAAACTCGGGGGATATATCCTGACAGAGGCTGCCCTCGGTTTTCTTGGACTCGGCGTCCAACCGCCAACCGCCACCTGGGGTTCGATGATCAGCTCGAACAGGGCTTATCTGAACGCAGCCCCGTGGATGGTGCTGCCGCCGGGCTTTCTGATCGGGGTGACAGCACTCTGCTTTAATCTGATGGGTGATTCGTTGAGAGACGGGTTTGACGCTGCGAAGAACAAACTACGCTACTATTAGAAAAGCACGAAATGATTACGGGGCAATCTTTTTGAGATAAATCACCTTTGCGATTTCAGGGTCAATGGCGACCGTTGTTTCGTCTATCTGGATAATACAGGAGGGCGTCTTCTGCAAATGCCGGATAACACTCCCTGCGGCAATACCGAGCGCATTCAAGCGGTTTATCCGCGACGGGTCAGACGAAACAATGAAGGTGATCCGTCCGCTTGCACCGACTTCAAATTCAGAGAGCCTCGTGACCACGGGGGCCACATCCACCCTGAATTTTTTGCAGCACTCTCCCCTCGGAATCGGTTTGCCATGGGGGCAGGTCGGCGGATGACCGAGGAAGGTACAGACGCTTTCCGTCAGCTCCTCGCTCAGAATATGTTCCATCCTGCAGGCGTCGTCAAGGACCTTGTCGTCCGGCATCTCGAAGACATCAGTGAAGAGGCGTTCTGCAAGGCGCTGCCGCCTGACCAGTCCCCGGGCGGTAGCATGACCCTTCTCGGTAAGCGCAACCGTGTCGCCCGCAACAGACACCAGTCCCTCATGAACAAGTACCTCCATCAACTGGGGATTGTCAGTATCGTCCGAGCTCTTGATGAAGCGGTCACACTCACTGTGGCCTCCCTCTTTCAGAACCCATATGAGCTCAAGAGCTTCGTCAATCCGCTCCTTGTCAGACATGGTATTATGTGACTCGTTCATGCTGCTATTGTAATCAATGATGGGGCACAATGCAAAGATAATTCAGGAAAAGATGGGTTTTCAGAACAAGGCATCCGGTGATCCGGTGCCGGTCTCAAGCAGGGCGCGTATCGGCGCGTAGGTTTTGCGATGGATAGGGCAGGGCCCGTGCCTGAGAAGTGCCTCCAGATGCAGTTTGGTCAGATAACCCTTATGGATATCAAAACCATACTCAGGGTAACGGTGATGATGGCCAAGCATTGCCAGGTCTCTGGCGACCTTTGCGAGTATCGAGGCTGCGCTTATTGCGGGTATCGTATCGTCGCCCCTCACAATAGCAACAGTTGGAATATTCAGTTTCGGTGCGTGGTTCCCGTCGACAAAGACCCTGTCGGGTCTGACCGACAAACCCTTGACTGCCCGCATCATCGCCAGCAGGCTCGCCTGGAGCACATTAAGCCTTTCGACTTCTTCGACAGAGGCGCTTGCGATGCACCAGCCAAGCGCATGCTTCTTGATCTCCCCGCTCAGCGATTCACGTTTTTTCCCCGTTAATTTCTTTGAATCAGCGAGTCCCTCAATATGACGTTCAGGATTCAGGATTACCGCGCCTGCATAAACCTCGGCAGCGCCGGCCCCGCGGCCTGCTTCGTCAACACCGGCAATGACCATGAACCCCTGACCGCGGTGGTGCATGTCATGCCGGTATGTATCCACAGCGTCTTATCGTGCCGTAATATCTTTTTCCTTGATCTTGGCGGCCTTGCCCTTCTTGTCCCGGATGTAATAGAGCTTTGCCCTCCGCACAGCTCCCCTTTTGATAACCTCAACCCGATCAACATTCGGGGAACAGACGGGGAAAATCTTCTCAACGCCGATACCGAAAGAGACTTTTCTGACCATGAAGGTCTCGCGCGTGCCACAGCCCTTTCTGCCGATCACGACACCCTGAAAGGGCTGTATCCTCTCCTTGTCACCCTCAACAACCTTGACATAGACCTTAACCGTATCTCCAACATTAAATTTTCCAAGGTCCCTCTTGTAACCCTCTTCAACAGCGTGCAGCAGGTTCATGAATCTTCCTCCTTTATTTCATCTAATATTTTTTCTTCATCAGGGGACGGCCGGTATGCTGCAAGCAGATCCGGTCTCCTCTCTTCCGTTGCCTTCAGCGCCTGCTTCTTTCTCCAGCGGTCAATCTCCCGGTGGTTCCCGGAGAGAAGCACGCCAGGAACAGTTCTGCCGTTGAGATCTTCCGGCCTCGTATAGTGCGGGTAGTCGAGCAGCCCGCAGGCGAAGGAGTCTTCTTCCGCCGAACGACTATCACCAAGCACACCAGGGATAAGCCTTGCAACGGCATCTATTATAACCAAAGACGGCAGTTCTCCGCCAGTCAATACAAAGTCTCCTATAGATATTTCATCGTCAGCCAGGCAGGTATGGACCCGCTCGTCTATCGCCTCATATCTGCCGCAGAAGAAAACCAGTTCCCGGTCGTCCTGCACCAGCTCCACGGCCACCTGCTGGGTAAAACGCCTGCCCTTTGGCGAGAGCAGGATGATATTTCTTTTTTCACGGTCAGGCCATAACTGCCCGGCAATACTGAAAAACGGCTCCGGCTTCATCACCATGCCGGCGCCGCCCCCGTAAGGGTAGTCGTCAACGGTCCGGTGCTTATCTTTTGTGTAGTCCCGGAGATCATGAACAGCAACGCTTATCAGGCCTTTGGCAATGGCGCGCTTCATGATGCTTGCTCCGAGATATGCCCTGATAATATCGGGAAAGATCGTTACGATGCTATAATTCTTCATAATACTTTATCTCCGGAGCCATCGTCGTTTTTGCTGGGTTATTGCTGAACCATGACTGAATTATTACTGATCAAGGAGGCCTTTCATCGGGCTGATCAGCATTGCCCTGCCGTCAACGTCGATTTCCTTTATGACGTCTTTTATCGCGGGGATAAGATACTCCCGACTGCCGTCCCTGACGATATAGACATCATTGCTTCCGGTCGTGAAGACCTCTTCGATTATGCCGATGATCAGTCCATCGGTCGTCCTGACCGTCATCCCCTGCAGATCGCTTACGAAATATTCACCCTCAGGAAGGGGGGGGAGCAGTTTTCTTTCGATGCCGATAACAGCATTCCTGTAGGGGATTGTTGCATCAGGGTCGCCAATGCCACTGAAAGAAATAACCAGGTCCTTCGACATTTTCTTTGTTGTTCTTATTGTCTGAACAGTCTCGATACCATCAGCGGTCACGACGACGACTTCCTGTCCCGGGGTCAATATATCGGCGAGTTTCGAGAGGGGCAAGGCCTTCATCTCTCCTTTTACCCCCCACGCACGAAGAATCTGAGCTAACGAAATGAGATCTGAATGGATATGCGTAACCTAACGGGGATTACTGAGTTGTCTGTTGCAGGACGAATCAGCTATTTTATTCAAGGATTTCGAGGACACACCGTTTACCCATCTTTGTGCCTGCGGCACTAAGAATCGTCCTCATGGCCTGCACTGTTTTGCCCTCCCTGCCGATCACCTTGCCGAGGTCACCGGGAGCCACCTTGAGTTCGTACACCGTGGTTTTTTCTCCGGTAATCTCGTTGACCGAAACCTCCTCCGGCTTGTCAACCAAAGCCTTTGACATGGTTTCGATCAGCGCTTTCATCCGTCAGTCCCCGGGAAATCTGTATTGATTAAAGACCGGCCCGCTGCATCAGTTTTTTTGCGGTATCAGAAGCCTGAGCTCCGTGCTGCAGCCAGTGCCTTGCCTTGTCAAGATCAATCTTGATCTCAGATGGCTCTTTTAAAGGGTCATACGTCCCGAGGATCTCAATAAACGGTCCATCTCTCCTGGTCCGCGAATCAGTGACAATCATCCGGTAGAAAGGTTTCTTGTGAGCACCCATCCTTGTTAATCGAATCTTGACCAAAAAAACACCTCCTGTAAAATGTATTCGAATATTTTAATATATACAGGCACATTAAGTAAAGGCCCGTCAGAAAGGGAAAATCTTCGGCATCTTCAGGTTGTTTTTGCCTTTAAACATCTTGAGCATCTTCTTCAGTTCAACATATTGCTTGATCACCCGGTTGACTTCGGCAACCGTTGTGCCGCTCCCCTGTGCTATCCTCTTGCGCCTGCTCCCATTGAGTATATTGTGGTTCGCCCGCTCATGCCGTGTCATCGAATTGATGATCGCCTCGGTCCTGATAAATTCCTTCTCATCAACATTGAGATTTTTTACCTTGTTGAACCCGGGTATCATGCCGAGCAGACTTTCGAGTGAACCCATGCTCCGGATCTTCTTGAGCTGTTCACGAAGATCATCAAAAGTGAACGAGTCACCCAGGATCTTTTTCTGGAGAATATCAGCTTCTTTCTGGTCGAACGATTTCTGGGCATGCTCGATAAGAGAAAGTACATCGCCCATGCCAAGGATCTTTGATGCTATCCGGTCAGGGTGAAACGGTTCGAGCATATCGATCTTTTCGCCTACCCCGATAAACTTGATCGGCTTGTCCGTGACCGCTCTGATAGAAAGAGCTGCGCCGCCCCGCGCGTCGCCATCCATCTTCGTCAGAATGATGCCGTCTATGCCGATCTGCTCGTTGAACTGACGTGCGATTGTCACCGCATCCTGCCCGGTCATCGCATCGGCCACAAACAGGACCTCGTCCGGCATTACCGCAGCCCTGACATTCCTCAGTTCGCCCATAAGCGCTTCGTCTATGTGCAGCCGTCCGGCAGTATCCAGAATGACGATATCGTTTGCCTCGGTCTTTGCGGTCCTGATAGAATCACGGGCGACGGAAACAGGGTCTTTGGTATCGCGGGCATGGAAGACGTTGACTCCCAGTTGCTGTCCAAGGGTGATCAGCTGATCAATAGCTGCAGGACGCTGCAGGTCGCACGCAACCAGCAAAGGTCTCCGGCCTTCTTTCTTGAATATCCGCGCAAGCTTTGCAGCCGTTGTCGTCTTCCCTGACCCCTGTAGGCCGACCATCATGATGACAGTCGGAGGGTTCGGAGAAAGAACTATCCTGCTGCTGGTGCCGCCAAGAAGCGTGCAGAGTTCGTCGTTGACGATTTTGACAACCTGCTGCCCCGGGGTAAGGCTTTCAAGTACTTCATTGCCGACAGCCTTTTCTCTGATCTTCTGGATAAGGTCCTTAACGACCCTGAAATTGACGTCTGCTTCGAGAAGGGCCAGACGTATCTCTTTGAGCGCAACGTCGACGTCCTCCTCTTTCAGGAGTCCGCGGCCTTTGAGCCCCTTGAAAATGAGGTCGAGTTTTTCTGAAATGTTTTCGAACATACTTAGAGCAGTTTATCTATCTGACTGGAAATAGTCCCGGCAAAGTCTTCTACCGCACCCGTATGCTGGCTGACGATCTTTCCCGTTTTGTCGATAAGAAAGACGGCCGGAATGTTCCTGACCCTGTATGCCAGAGAGATCGCATCATTCCCCAGGAGTATCGTGTAGTTGACTTTGTTTTCCCTCGAAAAATCAGAAAGCTTTGTCACAAGATCCCTTCCCTCGTCAACGGAAACCGCAAGCACCGTCACATTCCTGTCCCGGTATCTGTCCTGGAGCGTAATGAGATCCGATATCGTCGAGCGGCAGGGAGGACACCAGGTGGCCCAGAACTCCAGGACCACAACCCTTCCGGCAAGACCAGACAAGCTGACGGCCTTGCCAGACAGATCTTTTGCCGTAAAATCGGGTGCCTTGCTTCCCGGTGCTGCCGACAGGAGGCCCTTTTCATCGCTTTTTCCTGTGCACGATAACAGCGTCAGAACCAAAAAAGGCAGAAGAAAAAAAAATTTCATCCTGCCGAACCTGATCCGTTCAATCAATAGACGATGTCCGCAGCCCAAAAGCTATCAGCCCGCCAGCAGAGAATCGAGCTTGGCCTTCAGCTGCGGCTTCGGTACAGCACCAACAACCTGGTCAACCTTCTGCCCTGCCTTGAAAAACATAATTGTCGGGATCCCCATGATCTTATACTTGCTGGCAATATCGGGGTTTTCATCCGTGTTCAGTTTCGCGACTTTTACCTGTCCGGAATATTCCTTTGCCAGTTCTTCAACTGTTGGGGCTATCATGCGGCATGGACCGCACCATACAGCCCAAAAATCCACCATAACAAGGCTTGGCGCCTGCAAGACCTCCTGGTCCCATGTTGCCGTGGTAACGTTAAGTACTCCTTCAGCCATCGTGAAAACCTCCTCGTGAGAATTCATAGAATTATATTTTGTGCGGAAGCTATTTGTCAAACAGACGGCCGGCAAACCAGCAAATCATCAACATGGGCAAGCAAGCAGGGGTGATGCAAGTTTTATCCCCATACCTGTGTATGCTTTTTGTCTCTGTAACGACCGGAACTCATTGACAGCAATGTTATTTTCTGTTATGTTCTCTAATGATGAAAATATGTTTGACTGTCCTGCTGTGGTTAGGGTGTCTTTTTTGCCCTTCCATGGTCTGTGCATTCGATCCCCTGGGGCTTCAACCAATATCTCCTTATGGGATCTTCTCCGTCATGAGCGCTGAGACACTTCACCACGATAAACTCGCCATGGAGGTTAGCGCTGAGCGGTCAAAACATCCCGATTTTTACCGGTTTGGACTGAAGGGGGCGTATGGCCTGACCGACTCCATCGAACTTGATTTCATGGCACCGTTCGTGTACCGTTACAACAATGACACTGAAGGACTCGAGGATTTTTCCGTCGGTTTCAGGCACCGGTTTTATGACGAGGGTAAATACGGACCGTCGCTTGCCTATCTCGTTACGGCGGCCCTCAGCAATGGACGTGATCCCTTCAGTACGAACGGCAGGATTGGGGTTGGCCTGATCGCCAGTAAACGCGTAGGCCCCTTCAAGGGTCATCTGAATGCTGTAATCCAGAAACCTGGCACCAGCAGGCTGAAGAGCGAGATTACTTTTTCCGGGGGGATCGATTTTTCCGCATCCAATAATATCAATATGCTCGGCGAGGTCATTTTCAGGAAGGACCACACAACGCAGCAATACAATGATATAGAGACACGTCTCGGTTACCGGATCAAAACCATGGACTTTATGTATACCACGGTAGGCGTGGGGTTCGACCTGAAGAATAAAACACCCGAATACCGGATGATGCTCTCCGTAAGTCTCACCTCACCGGTTGAGAAAAAAGAGATCAGGAGAATCTATGAAGAGGAATAAACATAGCAGTCGGGGTCTATTTCCTGAATGCGGACTTGCCTTGGGAGCCGAGAGTGTTTGATATCGGGTTTCAGGAACTGATCATTGTTTTTGTCGTCGCCCTCCTTGTCTTTGGCCCGGAGAAACTTCCGGAGATCAGCCGGACGCTTGGCAAGTGGGTCCTCGAAATCCGCAAGGGCGTCCATGAGGCTAAGACACAGATGGAAAGTGAATTCAGGGAGCTGGATCCCAAGGTCGAAGACGACGTGAACCGCTTGCTCAAAAATGTGGACGCTACAGCAGGCGTGCCTCAAAAAGAGGAATTGCCAAAGGAACCGATCGAGAACAAAGTCCCGGATAAAAAGGACCAGGCATAATTGGAACGCACCGAGATGCCTTTAATAGAACATCTGGCGGAGCTGCGCAAGCGGCTGCTGATTTCTTTCTCTTTTCTCGGAGTCGCCTTTGCCGTACTATTCAACTTTTCCGAAAAGATTTTCAGCCTGCTTATATTTCCGCTCAATACTGAACTGAAAATCATCACGACAAGACCTTTTCTGCAATTGATCGAAAAAAAGGCCGTTCCACTTGTTTTCCTGTCGCCGGGAGAAGGTTTCTGGATGCACATGAAAATATCACTGGTTGCGGCCTTTGTTGTCTCGCTGCCGGTGATCTTTCATCAGCTGTGGAAGTTTATTTCCCCGGGTCTGGTTGAAAAAGAGAAAAAATATATCCTGCCCTTTATCATCACCGCAACGATGCTTTTTCTGCTGGGGGCGGCTTTTTGTTTTATGGTTGTTCTGCCTTTTGCTATGACCTTCCTGTTGGGCTATAAAACAGAGCATATAACCCCGATGCTCTCCGTAGGGAGTTATATGGACTTCTGCCTGAAGTTTATACTGGCTTTCGGAGCAATTTTCGAGCTGCCTCTGGTCATTTTATTTCTTGTACGCTTTGGATTCATGACACCCGATACGCTTGCCAAAAACCGGCGATATGCTATTCTCTTTGCTTTTATTGCAGGGGCAATTCTGACCCCGACACCTGATGCGTTCAATCAGACACTCATGGCGGTCCCTATAATTATCCTCTATGAAATTGGTATACTAGTGGCGCGGGTTCTCTACCGGAAAGGCAGAAATGGCTAGCAGTGTAAGGGGAAAAAGCATAAAGGCGCTTATCAGGGATGTGGCAGATGGGTATGTCGCTGTGAATCCGCTTTTCCTCAAGTCCTTTGAACCTGAAATACTCAGGGATTTTTACCACGAAATCTCAAAGGTCCAGATCGACATCAGATCAGAAAAGTTTCCGACGCGGGACATCATTGCGATCAGAGGCCGGAATGTGAAACTCCAGCGACTCTATTCCACTGTCATGATAATAAGGAATTTTGCACGTGAACGCCGAATTTCTCTGATATAACCCATGATGAACCATTTCATTCAAAGAAAGTCTCTCTCCCAATGCAGGTAAGCCAGGCCAGTGACGACGTCAGAACTATAAGAGATATCATTCAAACTGTTCTGAAATCGCGGAAAATTCTGAGGATGTATCCTGAGAATAATCCCATATACGTTAATGCGCTTGAGGAGTGTTATAGCAAGTTCAAGAATTTATTCTACTCTCAGGACGACCTGACTCTCACGGTCAGGCAGAACGAGATCCTGTATCATGGCGAGCAGGTCTATCACAGCCCGGAAAAAGAAGATAATCTTGCCATCTTCTTTTTTAAGGACGGACTTCGGGAGATATCTTTCAGGAAAGGGCTGCCGGCAGAAGAACTGGAGTCGTTCCTTCGGATAATATCGCTCGACTTCAACCGGGATGTCCTCGATGATGATATTATAACGCTCTTCTGGGAGCGGGACTTCCAGAAGATCCAGTACGTTGTCGACGATGTGGTCCTTTCTGATGACGACGACTATGAGGAGCAGGCTGTTGCAGAGGCAAAGGCACAGTCGGGCAGCGAAGACAATGTTATGAAGGCCTATGAGGATGCCTTTAAGGAAACCGAACAGCTAAAGGACATCCTGATCGTTCCGCTTACCGACAAAGACCTGCAGTTGCTCCTAACGGAGCTGGACGAAGATAACGTCGACAAGACGCCGAAACTGATCGAAATACTTTTTGAGATGATCTATCTTTCGGAGACGGCTGCAGACTTTGAAGATCTTTTTGATTTCTTCAAGAACGCAATCGAGCTCGTCGCCGGCAGAGGCGATATTCACCTCCTGGTTCAGACGCAGACACGGTTGCAGGAGATGACTGAGGGCAAGATCTATGGTGAAGATATCCGGAAACTCTCCAGACGGATTATGATGTTTACCGGCGGTGAGCAGATTATTATGATCCTTGGGGATGTGCTTGACAGCGGTCAGGAGTCTGAAGAGAAGATCTTCGAGGAGTTTGTCAAATACCTTGACAGAAATGCGATCGTTCCTCTTATGAAGATACTGGGCGAACTGAAGAGTATCCATGCCCGCAAGCTTGTCATCGATGCGCTGGTATTCCTTGGCACGAAAGATATCTCACTGCTTGCCAAGGGCTTAACCGATACCCGCTGGTATGTTGTCCGCAATATTATTTATATTCTTCGAAAGATCGGGGACAAGCGGGCAGTCGACTATCTGCTGAAAACAGTCAAGCACGGTGATATCAGGGTTAAAAAAGAAGTGATCAGGGCGCTTGGCGAACTGGGCGGCGGCGGTGTACTGCAGGCGCTGCGGGATTGTCTTGATGATCCCGATGCACAGGTCAGGTCATCGGCCCTGAAGGCGCTTTCCAATATCGGCTCTGAGGCGTCGAAAAGGATCATCCTGAACAAGGTGAATGACAAGTTTTTCAAGGACAAGGAATACGAGGAAAAAAAGGAGTTCTTTGAGACCCTCCCGCGCTGGAAGGACGAAGAGATTTATAATTTTCTGGTTTCAACGGTAAAGCAGAATGTCTTCTTCGGCAGGTCAAAGAATTATGAGAACAGGGCGTGTGCGGCAAGTGCGCTCGGCATTTTGGGGAGGAAAGATTCACTCCCGGTGCTGCAGAAGCTTCGAAATGATGGCAACAAGTTACTGCGCGAGGCAGTTATGGCTGCAATGAAGCGGATAGTGCATGATGGACAATAACGAAGACATTGCGATTAATGCCGTTGCGAAGGACATAGTCAATCAGATCTCGATCATCCTGAGAACCGCCCAAATACACGACCCGAATAATATTGCCGTCTCCTCTCTCATCGAAAAATTGACCTCAATAATCAATGGTCTGGTAGCGAGTGAGCGCACCGTCACACTGGAACTCCGCGGGGATTTTCTTTATCTCAACGAAACACGGATACGCTATACGCTCGATTACCTTCTCAATTTTGATTATCTGGCGAGGGAGTTCAAAAAAAAAGGCGTGGGCGGCATTATATTCAGGGACCGGACGACCACAGCGGAATTGAAGATCTTTGTCCGCGTCTTCAATGCCAGCGGAGGGTCTCAGAGGCCGTTTGAAGCGATTGAGGAGAATCTCCATGACGTAAAAAGCTTTTCAGTTGAACGGCTCAGGAATATTATGGAAAATGATTCTTTTGAACCGCGCAAGATGGTGAAGAAGACGTATTTCAATGCGGTTTCATTCACCAAAGGCGTGATCAACAAGATCAAAAGCGGCGAAAAAGTGAATATCAGAAAAGCGAAGAGGGTCGTGGAGTCCATGGTCGATCAGATCCTCGAGCAGGAGCAGTGGCTGCTGGGCATGACCGCAATCAAGGACTACGACGAGTATACCTATCACCATTCGGTGAATGTCAGTATTCTGTCGATCGCCCTCGGGCAGCGCCTGGGACTGAATCGCAAGATGCTGACTGAGCTCGGCATAGTGGCAATTTTCCATGATATCGGCAAGATGGAAATTCCCTACGAGGTCCTGAACAAGCCCACGAATTTCACTGACGACGAATGGAATCTCGTCAGAAAACACCCGGTGTGGGGTGTCAAGGCACTCCTGAAGCTGAAAAAACTTGATGACATGACGATCAAGTCAGCCATTGTTTCTTTTGAGCATCACCTGAACTACAACCTCTCCGGATATCCGATGCTCCGGAATAAAATCGAGCTTGATTTTTTTGGCAGGATAATATCCCTGGCTGACCAATATGATGCCATGACATCGTCCCGTGTTTATTCCCGCATACCGCTGGCTCCTGATAAGGCACTGAGTATTATGATGGAAAGGGCGGGAGGCCAGCTTGACCCTCTCCTGATTAAATTTTTTATCAATATGGTTGGTGTTTTCCCTATCGGTACGATGGTGATGCTGAATACAAGGGAGCTTGGCCTGGTCTATGAGAGCAACCAGCTTTTTGGCTCGCGGCCCAGGGTAATGATCATTATCGATAAAGAGGGGAACCGAACTAAGGGGAATGTCGTCGATTTGATTGAGAAAAACGAGCAGGGAGATTACCGGCGGACTATTGTCCGCACCATGGATCCCAACAAATACAAGATCAGCCTTGCAGAATACCTCTTGTAGTTTTTAAGTCGTGAGTGTTCAGAATTTAAACCAGGACTTCTTTTTCCTGAGTCCTTCAAGCGTCGCGGTAAGGTATTTCATGAAGCCTGCAACCTCCGCCTGACTCTGTCTGATATCCTTAAGCTCTTTTTCGTGGTCCGGATTCTTCCTGTTCTCCTCAAGCCTTTGAACAGTAAGTTGAATTTCCTTCATCCCCAGTCGAAGAAGAGAGATTTCATCGATGATCGAGCCGATTTTTTCTGCAAGGGCCGCAACCGCCTCTCTGGTTTCCTCCACGCCGCTGTCAGGAACTGGAGGAGGTCTATCCGCAGACAATGGGACAAACGGGACAGACCACTCAACGGGCAGTGCCTCCGGAGCAACGTGGACAGGTCCCGGCTCCTGAACCCGGGTCTCGGTATGCTCAGGAACGAGTTCGTATGTGTCAGCATAAGCCTCCGCGACCCGCTCTTCAGGAATCTCCACTTCTTCAACCGGTATAGCCTCCATGATTGCTGATTCAGGACCGTCGGCATGGACTGCTACAGACTCCTTCCCGGGCTCTTCTTTTGGTGATGAGGGCTGAATTTCTATCTTATGTTTTTTAGAAATATACTTCAGGAGGAGCTTCGTGACCAGTTTGAACGTCTCTTCAACCCCCTGACCGTTGACCGCGACCGCTTCGGTAACCGCATACGAATAAGGGTTCAGCGTGCTGTTCAACTCGTCGACCGTAGAAATATTCTTCAGGTCCCGCTTGTTGTATTGCAATACTACCGGAATATCGTCAGGGTTTATGTTGTTCGAAAAAAGGTTTTCGCGCATATTCGCAAAGCTCTCGATATTCTGCTCCCGCATTTCTTTCTGCGAGTCGGCGACAAAGACAATGGCATCAGCACCCTTCAGCACGACCTTCCTTGTTGCGTTATACCTGACCTGGCCAGGTACGGTATAGAGCTGAAACCGTATCGAGAAATCACGGATCCTGCCAAGTTCAATCGGCAGAAAGTCGAAGAAGAGGGTCCTGTCGGATTCGGTGGACAGTGATAGCAGTTTACCCTTGGTTTCGGGATTCAGCACCGCATGCAGGTGCTGAAGATTCGTGGTCTTGCCGCTCAGGCCAGGACCATAATACACGATCTTTAACGTTATTTCCTTCGTCGCATAATTAAAGAGCGCCATACGTTATACTATAGCATAAACGCCGTTCCGTGTCTGATTTTTTACACGGTACATTGCCTCGTCTGCAAGTCTCAGCAGGTCCTCCTTTGACTTTGCGCTTTCCGGATATGATGCAACCCCGAAGCTTGCCGTCATACGGAGTGAATAGCCTTCTTTTTTCAGGAAAACATATTGCTCTACGGCCTTCCGTATCCGCTCGGCAATGCTCAGTGCAGCACCGGGGGCAGTCTGGGGCAGCACCATGACAAATTCATCGCCGCCATACCGGGCCACAATATCAATAGTGCGCAGACTCCGTATAAGGATCTGTCCGACCTCGACGAGGAGCTTGCTGCCAACGAGATGACCGTAGTTATCATTAATGACCTTAAAATGGTCAATGTCCATAAAGATGAGAGACAAGGACGTCTTGTGACGGTTCGACCGTGTTATCTCGATCTCGAGTGTCCTGTTGAGATACCGCGTATTAAAGAGTTTTGTCAGGTCATCAGTAACAGAGATCTCCGCCATTTTCTGATAGATTGTCGTCATCTCTATAGCGATTGCGGCATGGTCGACCAGCCTGAGAAAGAGGGTGAGGTCATCCCTGGTAAAAGACCCGCTGGAGGTGTTGTTGATGATTTCGAAGACCCCGAGGATATTGCCTTTTGATCTGATCGGTACGCACATAAGCGACTTGGCCTCATGGCGGGAACTGCTGTCAATGCGGCGGAAAAACCTGTCATCCTGAGAAACATCAGGAAGCACGATCGGAATGCCCTCATGTGCAACCCAGCCGGCGATGCCCTCGCCGCTCTTCAGGCGTATTTTCTTGCGTCTACCGGCTTTGTCTTTCTTGAGCGAAGTCTTTTCGAGAACCAGGTCTCCCGTCGCCTCATCGATCAGGAACACCGACCACGAGTCAGCCTTGATCAGGCGTTTTGCCTTTTTCATGATCTCGCTGATCATGTTATCGAGATCGAGAGATGAAATCATTGTCTTGTT
This sequence comes from Thermodesulfovibrionales bacterium, assembly GCA_049799315.1. GTDB lineage: Bacteria > Nitrospirota > Thermodesulfovibrionia > Thermodesulfovibrionales > UBA6898 > PALSA-1316. The sequence continues at coordinate 24,040 of JBARHQ010000229.1, forward strand.
CAGCGCGTCAAAGAAATGAAGCTCTTTCCTGACGCTGTCGAGCTGTTTCTGCAGAAGAAGGTTCTCGTCGACCAGTCTTTTCTCTTTGATTGCCTTATTGATCAGAAATACAATTTGTTTTCCCGAAGGCATCGTAACCGGACATGTCTGGGGATATTTCAGCCATGACGCAAAGCCCCTGAAGGAAGGGGTTTCAGAAAAGACTATCTTCGGCACATCCCTGAACCTGACTATGAAATCCCGAAATGCCGGCTCCATACTCTGGTTTTTGTTGATGACGACTGCGTCAGGGATCTCCTCCTGCCGGTTCATCAGATTGGCTATTGACTTGAATTTGCTTACAGCAAGGCTCGGTTCGAGCAGGTCCTCCAGCTCCAGCAGCTCAGCGCCGACCAGGAATACCCTATTCATTTACCCCGCAGCATTTTTTGTATTTCTTGCCGCTGCCACAGGGGCAGGGGTCATTGCGACCCGTCTTTTTGGCTTTCGTCACCGGCTGAGCGCTCCCCTCGTCACCACCCCGATTGAAGGTCATGTTCACCTTGCGCGACTGAGAGCGTATAGCAGAGTCTTCGTTTCGCTGCACCTGTATTTTATAGAGCCGCGTCACGATCTCAGTGGAAATGCGCCCGGACATTTCAGTGAACATATCAAAGGCCTCTCGCTTGTATTCGACGAGCGGATCCCTCTGTCCATATCCCCTGAGGCCTATCCCTTCCTTGAGGTGGTCCATGGCGAGGAGATGATCCTTCCATTGCGAGTCAACGACCTGCAGGACGACCATCTTTTCGAGATAGCGCATCGTCTCAGTGCCAACCTCCGCCTCTTTGTCGTTGTATGCCCTGGCTGAGGTCTCAAGGAGCAGGGCCTTAACCTGACGAAGATCATCAGGAAAAGTATCCAGCATGATATCAAAGACCCCGTATATTGCGTCCTTCAGCCCCTTCAGGTCTAGGTCATGGCCGCCTCCGTCTTCGGGGCAGTACAGCGAGAGAAAGTCATCGATAATATCTTCGGTCATTGAGGTGACCCTCTCGCGCAGGTCTTCACCCTGAAGGACATCCCGCCTGAAGGCATAGATCTCAGTCCGCTGCTTGTTCATTACGTCATCATATTCAAGCAGGTGCTTGCGTATGTCAAAGTTATGGGACTCAACGCGTTTTTGAGCATTTTCGATCGCCCTGGATACCATGGTGTTCTCTATCGGGATGTCCTCGTCCATGCCGAGCCGCCCCATCAGACCTGATATCCTGTCCGAACCGAATATGCGCATCAGGTCATCTTCGAGCGAGAGATAGAACCGGGTGGAACCGGGATCTCCCTGTCTGCCTGAGCGGCCTCTGAGCTGGTTGTCAATTCTCCGGGACTCGTGACGCTCCGTACCTATGATATGAAGACCACCTGCCGCGATGACCGTTTCTTTGTCAACAGCGCACTGCGTCTCAGCCAGTGAGATCGCCTTCTGCCAGTCTTCATCCGTATGTTCAGGCTGGTCCCTCAGCATATCGCGTGCAATGCCTGCCGGATTGCCGCCAAGTATAATGTCGGTGCCTCTGCCTGCCATGTTTGTCGCGATGGTAACGCCATGACTTCTGCCGGCCTGTACGATAATTTCAGCCTCTTTTTCATGGTATTTTGCATTCAGCACCGCATGCCTGATGCCCTTTTTCTTGAGAAGGCTGCTCAGAAGTTCTGATTTTTCGATCGATATGGTTCCGACCAGGACCGGCTGCCCCTTTTTATTCAGCTCCTCGATCTCGTTCAGAACCGCATTGAACTTACCTTTTTCGGTTTTATAGACCATGTCGGCATGGTCCGCCCGTACCATGGGACGGTTCGTCGGAACCACAACAACGTCGAGATTGTAGATCTTGGCAAACTCCTCTGCTTCTGTATCTGCAGTTCCGGTCATGCCCGCGAGCTTGTCATACATCCTGAAGAAGTTCTGGAAGGTTATCGTTGCAAGTGTCTGGTTTTCACTGGCAATCTTCACGCCCTCCTTGGCTTCAACAGCCTGATGGAGCCCGTCAGACCAGCGCCTGCCCGGCATAAGCCGGCCGGTAAACTCATCAACGATGAGCACCTCTCCGTCCTTGACAACATAGTCTACATCAAGCTTGAAAAGGGTATGGGCCTTAAGTCCCTGAAGCACATGGTGGACCAAGTCGATATTAGCAGGGTCGTAAAGATTGCCGGCCCCGAGGAGCTTTTCAACCTTGATATTTCCCTCTTCAGTCAAAATGACCGATCGGGCCTTTTCGTCTATTGTATAGTCGTCATCTTTATGCAGCTTTGGGATGATCTTATCGATTTTATAATATTTATCAGTCGATTCCTCGGAAGGCCCCGATATGATAAGCGGCGTCCTTGCCTCATCGATCAGGATGCTGTCGACCTCGTCCACAATGGCGTAGTTCAGCTCACGCTGTGCAAACTGGGACACATCGTACTTCATATTGTCACGAAGGTAGTCAAAGCCGAACTCATTATTCGTCCCATAGGTAATATCTGCATTATAAGAGGCCTGTCGCTGTTCATCGGTCAGGCCATGGACGATAACACCCACGCTGAGACCAAGGAAGTTGTAGAGCTGTCCCATCCACCCCGAGTCCCTCGTTGCAAGATAGTCGTTGACTGTTACAACATGGACACCGTTTCCGCTGAGGGCATTGAGGTAAACGGGGAGGGTGGCAACAAGGGTCTTGCCTTCACCGGTCTTCATTTCAGCAATCTTCCCCTCGTGAAGTATGATACCGCCTACGAGTTGCATATCGAAATGCCTCATTTTCAGAACTCGCTTTGAGGCCTCCCGGACAACAGCGAATGCCTCAGGAAGCAACTCGTCGAGAGACTCACCCTGTTCAATCCGCCCCCTGAATTCATCGGTCTTGACCCTGAGCTCTGCATCAGAAAGAGACAATATTGCAGATTCGAAAGCGTTTACCCTATCGACTATGGGCAGGATTCTCTTGATTTCACGATCATTTTTGGTGCCAATTAGTTTTTTTAGTATTCCTAGCATAGTGCATACATATTAAAGGAATCACGTTAATAATGCAAGAAATCCATGTATTTCAAGCTGTTACAGTAGGGAGCACACTGATAATTCTGAAAAAGACTTATATTTGAAGTAATCAGTGAAATACTGGTACATTAAACAACATGGAAAAAAACGTCTATATCTATACCTATGGCTGTCAGATGAATGTTCACGATTCTGAAAAAATGATCGGGGTCCTCTCTCAGGGCGGATATAAAGCGGTCAGCTCCCCTGACGAAGCTGACCTGATCATCTTCAATACCTGCGCGATCAGGGCAAAAGCTGAGCAGAAGTTCTTCAGCCAGCTTGGCAGGACCAAATCACTTAAGAAAAAGAAAAAAGACCTCCTGATTGCCGTAGCCGGCTGTGTTGCCCAGGATACGCAACAGAAGATATTCAGGCGTGCCCCCTATGTCGACATGGTAATCGGACCCCAGAATATAAATTCGTTGAATGACCTTCTGCTTCAGGGGCGGAAACTCTCTGTTGAGGAGAATCCAGGGCTTGCAGAAACTGAATTCCCTGCTGCACGGGAAAGCCGCTTCCGCGCATGGGTTGCGATCATGTATGGCTGCAACAATTTTTGCAGTTACTGTATCGTCCCTTATACAAGGGGTAGAGAGATTTCGAGGCCTTCGGGCAGCGTGGTCGCGGAAATTCTGGACCTGCATGAGCGTGGTTATAAAGAAGTGACACTGCTTGGTCAGAATGTCAATTCCTACCGGAGTGATACAGATTTTCCGGGACTGCTCAGAAAGATTGATGCTACCGGAATGGCCAGGGTACGTTTTATGACGTCGCATCCCCGCGATATGTCCCCTGAGCTGATTGACGCGCTTGCTGAACTGCCATCTGTCTGTGAGCATATTCACCTGCCGGTACAGTCGGGATCAGACCGCATCCTGGATCTGATGAACAGGGGATATACCTTTTCTGATTACCGGGAAAAGATCGAAATATTGCGGGCGCGGATACCCGGGATTGCGGTTACCGGGGATATTATCGTCGGTTTTCCGGGCGAGACCGACGAAGACTATCAGCTGACGCTCGATGCCATAAAGGAGATAGAATATGATGGGCTTTTCGCCTTCAAGTATTCGAAACGTGAGGGGACGAAGGCATGTTCTCTGAATAATCAGGTTCCTGAGCCGGTCAAGACAGAGCGGCTGAACAATCTCCTGAAGATACAGGAGGAGATTACCGAGAGAAGAAACAGACATCTGGAAGGTGCTGTTCTTGAGGTCCTGATAGAAGGACCTGCAGCCACAGATCCTGCGTTTCTTACCGGCAGGTCGAGAGCAAATAAGATAGTGACTATTCCAGACAATGGTGAGCGCGAAGGTGAAATTGTAAATATTCGTGTTACTCGGACTCGAATGCATTCACTTGAGGGAGTCAGGTCAGTCAGTGGGCACTGTCCACAACTTTCATGAAGGTTTCTCTCATTACGCTTGGATGCAGGGTCAACCAATCCGAGAGCGATATAATTAAAGAATCACTTGATGTTAGTGGTATAACTATAGTGAATTTAAATGATAATCCTGACTACTGCATAGTTAATACCTGCACGGTCACGCAGAAGAGTGACTATAACTCCCGCCAGAGCATTCGCAAGGCATCCCGGACCGGAGCAAAGGTCATTGTTACCGGCTGTTATTCCCAGTTACATGAGCAGGAGGTCGCCGGTCTGCCGGGAGTTTTTAAGCTGATTGACATTAAAGATAAACACGATATTATAGGCCTTATTACTCATACAGAATCAAAGGTTTCCTTTGCAGCCTCGAGCAGGTCAAGACCTTTTCTCAAGATCCAGGATGGTTGTAATTTCAACTGCTCCTATTGCACGGTGCCTATCGCACGGGGCACGTCACGAAGTGTATCGGCGGATCTACTTGTTGAACGAGTCAGGGCCATTACCGGGAAAGGCTTCTCCGAGATTGTGCTTACCGGCATACACCTGGGAACTTATGGAAAGGACCTTCCAGCCCAGGAATCGCTGACCGGACTGATAAAGAAATTGCTTTCTGAGACGACAATCCACAGAATAAGACTCAGCTCCCTTGAGATTAATGAGATTGATGATGAATTGCTGGAACTCATGAAGGACAGACGTATATGCAGGAACCTGCATATACCCCTTCAGAGCGCCAGCGATAAAATACTCAAACTTATGCGTCGTGGTTACAATTCAGGATATTTCAGGAATAGGATCGAGAAGATTGCCGGCAGAATTGGAGACATTGGGCTTGGGACAGACATAATTGTCGGCTTTCCCGGGGAGAGCGATTGTGATTTTGATGATACCCGCAGGACCATAGAAAATTTGCCGTTTACCTATCTTCATGTTTTTCCATATTCGCCCCGTCCGAATACCGACGCAGCAAAAATGACAGGCAGGCCTGCGGGTAATAAGGTGCGGGAGCGGACCGGCATGCTCAGATGGCTTGGAAACGAGAAAAAAAGGCAATATATGAAGGATCATATCGGGAAGAACCTTGAGATTATTATAGAAGAGGGCCTTTCCCATGGTTCGGCTGTCGGTACATCCAGCAACTACCTGAAAATATCGGTCCCAGCTCATGATCAATGCCGCGGAAGCGTTGAAATTGCTCAACCCACAGGCATAAAAAATGGTATGCTCGAAGCACTTCTTATAAAAGATACTTAACCCGCCAGAATCACGCGATATTGTCAGTGCTCAATCCGTAATCAGATACGAAGAAGCCTGTCTCAGCCCCACGAGATCAATTTTATTCACATCAATCCTAACAGTATATTAACAATAACTGTTCATAGATAATGTCTGATAAGATATATTATGTTAAATATGATATGATCTTTTAAATGCCCTGGGCATCACTAACTAACTGCTTTTAAAGGATTGATGACTTTTGAGTAAAGCTAGGTATCAGATCAATCAGTTTTCTGATAATTATTATCAGCTTTTTGAAGCCGGTACCCTTCTTTGTATTTTTTCCCGTGAGAATCTTCGTGAAACTCTCGGGGCTCTGGGACGTGGTGAAAACTGGATCGGCTCAATAGTACGCCTTTTAAACCACAAATATCCCTTCTCTATGCCTTCTCGCACTCGCGACAAAACTGACCATTTAAGGGCTATGGGTCTGGAAGGAATGCTAAATCACTTAAAATCAAAGGGTTTTAGGATATATAGGAAACAAAAGGTTGAAGATATGGATATAATTAAGCATCTTGAGGCATTGGGCTATTGCGTCGAGGGCCTTGTCGGGGATTCTTTATACTCTACTGTTGAAAATAATATTTCTGAAATGAAGGTTTTGAAATGTTAAAATATTAATGTGAATAATTAATTCATAAGTTATATCGCGTGCGACATAATTGTAAATATAGAATTAATTTGCTTAATTTTCAATTAGTTAGGTTTGTTCAAACTGCGATTATTCTTGACATTCCTCCTAATTGCCCCTACAATTTACGAAAAAAACGCATGCGGCATAATAATAATGTTCGGAATGTGGAGGTTATCATGACCCGTATGGAAATCATACTCTATGTCATAATTCTAGGACTTGTCGTAAATCTTGGCGCAAACATGATCTGGAAGTATATCCCCGTCTCCAACAAACATATTGACAAGATAATCAC